>NZ_JBKFBO010000096.1:0-74276 GCF_053346215.1 Methylobacterium sp. A49B | reverse complement strand
GGGCGCGGCGTCTCCCCGGCATCCGGCGGTCTCTCGACCGGCTGGCCCCGCGCGAAGCGGTCCCGCGGCGCCCGCCGCGCGACCGGACGTCCCTCCGGTGACAGCGGTCCCATGGAAATCCTGCTCCAGCTCATCGCGTCCGGCGTCGCGGTCGGCATGATCTACGCCGCAATCGCATTCGGCTATCAGCTCACCTTCGCGACTTCGAAGACGCTCAACTTCGGACAGGGCGAGGCGCTGGCGCTCGGAGCCCTCTTCGGACTGACCTTGGTGCCGTTCGTCGGCTACTGGCTGATGATCCCGCTGGTCCTGGTCTTCGGCTTCGCCCTGGGGGCCGTGGTGGAGCGCCTCGGCGTGCGCCCTGCCGTGAAGATCAAGTCCGAGTACGGGTGGATCATGGCCACCATCGCGCTCGGCATCATCTTCAAGAACGTCGCCGAGAATATCTGGGGCCGCGACGACCTGAAATTCCCGTCCCCGCTCCCCGAGACCGCCCTGCAGGTCGGCGGCGTGCGCATCCTGCCGATGGAACTGCTGATCGTCGCGGGGGCACTGCTGATGATGCTGGCGGTGGAGATCTTCAATCGGAAGTCGATCTGGGGGAAGGCGGTCGTCGCCACCTCCAACGACATCGATGCCGCCGGGCTGATGGGCATCAACACTCAGAAGGTCATCACCCTGTCCTACTCGATCAGCGCCATGACGGCGGCCTTCGCGGGCGTGCTGGTGGCGCCCGTGACGCTGACCGGTGCCACCATGGGCTCCGTCCTGGCCCTCAAGGCCTTCGCGGTGGCGATCATCGGCGGCCTCGAATCCGGGCTCGGCGTCATCGTCGGTGGCCTGATCCTCGGTGTCGCGGAGACGCTGACGGGCTTCTACATCTCGACCGGCTACAAGGATGTGCCGGGTCTGATCCTGCTTCTCGTCGTCCTCTCCATCCGCCCGGTCGGCCTGTTCGGCAAGGCCGTCATCAAGAAGGTCTGACCGTGACCGCCCGCGCAACCCTCACGGCAGTCTGAGCCATGGCGCAGACCCTCGCCCCCGCCGACGCGCCCGTCCCGGCCGCCGCCCCGAGCCTGTCACGCCACATCGGCATCCTCGGCGCCGTGCTGCTGGTCGTCGGCCTCGCCGTGTTCCCGCACGTGGTCACGAGCTCGTACTACATCCACCTGATGGTGGTGATCGCCATCTACGCGATCCTTATCCTCGGACTCGATATCGTGGTCGGCTATACCGGTCAGGTGAGCCTCGGCCATGCCGGCCTGTTCGGTGTCGGTGCCTACTCGGCGGCGGTGCTGTTCCTCCACTTCAAGCTCGGGATCTGGTGGGGGATCCTGGCCGGGATCGGCGTGACCTCAGCCTTCGGCGTGCTGCTGGCCGTGCCGGCGCTCCGGGTCACCGGCCCCTACCTCGCCATGGTGACGCTGGCCTTCGGCACCATCGTGCAGATCTTCATCAACGAGTTGACGCCGCTGACCAACGGCCCGCTGGGCATCACCCTGCCGCCAGCCCGCGTCCTCGACTTCTCGCTCCTCGGCATCCAGGCCCCCTGGGGCGCCGCCGGGCGCAAGCTCGAATTCTACTATCTCGTCTGTCTCGCGTTGCTGGCCACGATCCTGGTGGTCAACCGGGTGGTGCGCTCGCCCTACGGCCGCGCCTTCGAGGCGCTGCGCGATTCGCCGATCGCCTGCGATTGCATGGGCGTCAGCGTCTACCGCTACAAGGTCTACGCCTTCGTGATCTCGGCGGCGCTGGCGGGCCTCGCGGGCGCGCTGTTTGCGTGGTCGGAGCGCTACGTGGCGCCGAACTCCTACGGGTTCGAACTCACGGTGTTGTTCCTCCTCGCCGTCACGATGGGCGGTCGCAAGTCGCGCGCGGGGCCGATCATCGGCTCGGCGATCATCGTGATGATGCCGAACGTGCTCGCCGATATCGGGCTGGTGCGGATCATGGCGGGTGTCATCGCCCTCGCTGCCCTGGTGGTGGGCGCCCTGGCCTTTCTCCGCCGCAGGGACGACCGGTTCGCCCTGCTGGTCCCAGTCGGGCTCTGCCTCGCCTTCTTCCCGGCGACGCTCGCGCTCGAATCCGTCACCGACTACCGCCTGACGGTGTTCGGCCTGATGATCCTGTTCGTGGTGTACTACCTGCCGGACGGGATCGTCGGCTTCCTCCGCGAGAAGATCCCGGCGCTGCGCCCGGCCCACACGGCCGAGGGCAAGAGCCTCCACGCCGAGGGGGCGGCGCTGAGCGCCCAGAGCGGCGGCGCGGGCGCGGACCCTTTGCTCACCGTCGAGCAGGCCCTGATGCAGTTCGGCGGCCTCAAGGCGCTGGCCGGGGTCGACCTGACGGTGCGGCCGGGCACGATCCACGGGCTGATTGGCCCCAACGGGTCCGGCAAGAGCACGATGATGAACGTGCTCACCGGCATCTATCGGCCGACCGGCGGCAGCGTGACCCTGGCCCGCGGCCAGGGGACGAAGCGCCTCGACGGGCGCACGCCCTCCGAGATCGCCGACGCGGGCGTCGCCCGTACCTTCCAGAACGTGCAGCTCTTCCGGGAGATGACCGCGCTGGAGAACGTGCTGGTCGGGCTGCATCACAGCTTCCGCGGCAACCTGTTCGACGCAATTCTCGGCACGCCGCGGCGGCGCCGGGAGGAGCGCGAGCAGCGTGCCCGAGCCATGGCAATCCTCGACTTCGTGGGCCTCGGCGCCCTGGCGCAGGTGGAGGCTCGCAACCTGCCCTACGGCAAGCAGCGGCTCCTGGAGATCGGCCGCGCGCTCGCCCTCGACCCGGTCCTGCTCCTCCTGGACGAGCCCGCGGCGGGGCTGACCGCCCCCGACATCACCGAATTGACCACGATCATCCGCAAAATCCGCGACGCCGGCATCACGGTGATCCTGATCGAGCACCACATGGACGTGGTCATGGGCCTGTGCGACCGCGTCAGCGTCCTCGATTTCGGCCACAAGATCGCCGAGGGCAGCGCCCGCGAGGTGCAGGCCGATCCGAAGGTGGTGGAGGCCTACCTCGGCAGCCCGGTCGCCGACGAGGAGACGGCTCATGCTTGAGGTCACCGGTCTGTCGGCCGGCTACGGCCAGGTCGAGGTGCTGCACGGCCTCGACTTCCAGGTGCCGAAGGGTCAGGTCGTGGCGCTGATCGGCTCGAACGGGGCCGGCAAGACCACCACGATGCGCGCCCTGTCGGGCATGATCCGGCCGCGGGCCGGTTCGATCCGCCTGAACGGGCAGGAGATCGGCGGCCTCGACAGCCACGACGTCGCCCGGTTCGGCCTCGCGCACTCGCCGGAGGGACGGCGCGTCTTCCCGACGCTCTCCGTGGAAGACAACTTGACGCTCGGCGCCTTCCCGCGGCTGACCGGATCACGACCGAAGGGCGACGTCGCGGCCGACCGCGAGCGGGCCTTCGAGATGTTCCCGCGTCTCAAGGAGCGGCGCGCGCAGCTCGCCGGAACGCTCTCGGGCGGCGAGCAGCAGATGCTCGCCATGGGCCGAGCCCTGATGCTGCGGCCGGAGATCCTCCTGCTCGACGAGCCCTCGATGGGGCTCGCGCCGAAGCTCGTGGAGGAGGTCTTCCGGATCATCCGGCTGCTCAAGGCCGAGCAGGTGACGATGCTGCTCGTCGAGCAGTTCGCCATGGCGGCCCTCGGCGTCGCCGACCACGCCTACGTGCTGGAGAACGGCCGGATCCGCTTCCAGGGCCCGGCCCAGCAGATGCGCAACGATCCGGCCGTGCGGGCGGCCTATCTCGGCGGCAGTCATTAGCGGTCCGCTTCCGGCCTCGCTTGAAGCCGGCCGGCGCTACGCCCACCGCGCTCGCGCAGCCCGGAGATGCTTCGGTGCTGCGCATTCGGCGACACGGCTCCCGGTTAGGAAGCTCCGGAACCGGACGCGCGACCCGGGAATCCAAGACTTTCGAGGATCTTCTGGATGCCGTGTCGTTTCCGCGGCAGAGAAGCCTCGACAAAGCGGGCGAAGTCCTCGGGATCGAGATCGAAGTCCTCGCGCTCTCTGCTTCCGGGCACCGGGATTGCGTTGCTGGAAGCATCTAGATCGAAAACGCGCTCGGCCGGATAATAGGCGCAGGCAATCGCATTCTCGCGGAACAACGCCGTGTCGTAGATCCGCAGATCGTCCTTGCCAGCCAGGACGGAGCGGCTTGAGATCACGCAGCCCGGCGCATTCGCGACCCATTTGTACTTCGCCAAGCCAGCACCGAAATGGGTCACGAATAGATCGGCTCGGAGGGAGGCGACGAGGCTCGCCCCCATGGAGCAGGGGACGAGGCTCAGGAGCTCGACGTTGGCGACCGCCGCGATGCCGCGCCGAAGCGTCTCCACGAGGTCGATCTCCATTTGAATGACGGTCGGCAAGGCGCCGTCGCGGGGGACGAGGCTCTCGCAGTAGCTCTCCACGAAGGCAACGGAGGTGCCCGGAAGCGTGTTGTGCCCGTCGATGATGACGAGGAACCGCTCCCCGCGCCGCCGACCCAGGCGGCGGATCAGGGTGATGTAGCCCTCCGTCTGCCGGATCCAGCGGCGGTTCTCGAGACGCAGGCCGATGAGCACGATGGTGGCCTGGCGCGCCGCAGCGGCAAGCCGGGAATCGAGCGCGGGCTCGGCGGCCCGCGCCAAGCCGGCCAAGCGATCGGCCAACCGCTGGCTCACCCGATAGGACCGGAAGGGCAGGAACATCGCCGCTCCGGTGGCGGCGGCCTGGAGGAAAGGCAGCGGTCCGTCGAGTGCGCGGTGCACATGCCCGGCGACTTCCGGAAAGACCGCATCGACGGCAAACACCGGCTCGTTACAGCTTGCGAACAGGAACACCGAAGGCACCCGGCCTAGGGCGAGGACTTCATCGACGGCGGCAAGTTCGTTCCAGATGTAGTGGCTGATATGGGCGTGCTCGAAGACAACGCCCACGCGCTCTGCGCGCGAGACCCCGGCGATCAGCACCGGGTACAGATACTGCCGCCACAATCGGACCTGGACCAGGGTGGCCGGGTCAAATCCCGTGCTTCCCAGGCTGGGTCGCGCGTAGGCGACGTTCGTTCTGGCATCGAGGAGTGCGGCGGCAGTGCGGGAATTCTTGCCCAGCAGCGTGCAGAGCGTCTCGTTTTGGTCAGGCGAGAAACCGGCAAAGCGGAAGCCGGGCATTGGCAGGTAAAGCGAGAAGTGCAGGGCTCCGCCTGTGGGATGGTCCGTCTCCTGCCCGCGCCGGGTGACGATCTCCCTCGTGACCAATTCGGGCAGATGCGGCGGAGCGCCCACTGGGGCTCGGTTGAGCCGGTCCAGGGCGGCCTGCATGGTGCCGGCGCGGGGATCGGCCTCGGTGCCGACGACGACCCGGACGGCGAGATGGGGCCGCACGGCGGCAGCGGCGGCGAGGGCCTCGATCAGGATGTGTACGTCCTCGACGAGGGCATGCGTGGCCGCCCCGCTCTCCGCATCGGTGACTAGCGCCACAGCCTGCCAATCGAGGGGGCCTGGGCCGTGCCAAGACGCGTCGAGGAACGCGCCGGCCTCGGCCCCGAGCGGCGCCCCGTCCGCATCGAAGTAGCGATGAGCCCGCGCGCCGTCCGGGCTGACCAGCGCCAGTACATGCGCCCGGCCGCCGAGATCGATCAGCGCATGCGCCGCCCAGCCCGCGGCGACCGATTTGCGAAGAACCGGCCACCCGTTCGGTGCAGTGATCCCGCCGTCGCGCGTCTCCAGGCGGCGCGTATGGCGGATGATCATATGCAGACCCTATCGGTGTCGCCCGTCTGGTTAGGCCGGGATCCCGGGAACCTCCTGTGGAGCCCCCGCGTCGGGCCGGAGCGTCGAGGTCCGGGCTTGCCGGGATCGGCCGCCGACGGACTCAGGATTCTGGCGGGTCGCGTCATGACGCGGCGATGACCTGGGTCCGGAACAGGGTCGCGAGCGTTCGCAGGTTTCGGCTGTGCGGCTCGGCTAGGGAAACCGTGCAGGTGCTCGGATCGATGTCTGGAACCGACGCGGTGATCCGTACGGTCCGCTCATCGATCCGAAGGACCGGGGCGCGCCACGCCTGGCCGGCCGAAGTCCGAAGGACGGCGAGCGTCTCCTTCGGAAGCCGGGGCGACACGCCTGAAAATGTCACTTCCGCGGCCCAGAGCTGACCCGGCGAGACCGTGATCGCATCCGCGCCGTCCGGCAGACTGTGGCGCAGGGTAAAGCTCTGCGGTGGACCATCGATGCACGCGCGGGGCTCGGGAATAAAGCGCGCGGGATCCCCCGTGTCTGGCGCGATGAAGACCGAGGCGATGTCGTCCATGATCCGCAACTGTCCGCCGGTAACCTGTGCGATGGCGAGGGCGTAGCGTCCGAACGCCATCCCGGACACATCAATCTGGCCGTGAAAGCCGGACGTCGCGGCGGCGGACTCGCCGTGCCACTTCGCCACGTCCGGGCGCAGGTCGCTCTGCAGGAGCGCCCACGATGTTCCGGCACTGCCGGTCAGGCGGAGGTAGGTCGCACGCGGTGCCGGTCCGGAGACGTGGAGCCATCCGCGCAGGAAGATCGAGGCCCGCGCGACTGACGCGAGATCCATGGTCCTGTTCAGCCGATCGTCGGTGCGCATGACGTCCAGGTTCCAGCCGCACGCGCTGCGCGCGACCGGCCTGAGGCTCAGACGCCGATGTTCGTCAGGGAGGTCGCCGGTCGGCGCGACGAGGGCGCCTCCAGGCGCCGGAGCCGCCGCCTTCTCTGTGCTCGCGGCTTCGTCCCACTGGATCGCCGCACTCGTCCAGGACGGCGCGTTGGTTCGAAAGCCCAGATCCTCGAGACGCAGGTCGAAGCCCGCACGGGGGCGGTTGCGATGCCGTCCCGCTTCCGGGAATTTTGCCGCGATCAGGCGGGCATAGAGGGCGCGGATCGCAGCACGGTGATCCTCGACCGAGGGAAAGATCTTGCGGCCGACGGCCGCCCGCATCCGCGCGAGACGCGCCCGGTCGTAGTGCACTTCGATCAGGCGCGCCCGGACGGCGCCGGGGTCGTTCGGGGGGACCTTGAACCCGTCGACCCCGTCCTCGACGCGCTCGGCCAGGGCGCCGAGATCGGCGACGATCGGGATCAGACCCGCCTGCCACGCCTCCGTCAACGCGATCACGAACGTCTCCGGCCATGTCGACAGGTGAAGCGAGACATCGCATCCGGCCAGCAGCGTGCCGATTGCGTGCTGCTCGTAAGCGCCGGTGACGCTGACCTGATCCGGTTGGAAGGTCTCCATCAGGTCGCGATAGGGATGGTCGACGCGGCCGATGACCTTGAAGTGGATCGGGTAGGCTTCGCAACTCCGGATCAGGTTGATGGCCTGCCAGCCGCCCTTGTGCGCAGCGAAATTGCCCAGGACCGCGACCGTCAGCCTGTCCGCAAGCCGTTTGGGCTGCGGAGCCGGCGCGAATTTCGCGATCGCGGGACAGGGCGCCACCATCTCGATCTCGGTCACGCGATCGGCCGGGATCTCGGGAAAGAAGCGGCGCAGGGCCTGCGCCGTCCCGGGTGTGCTCGTCACGAAGGCGTCGATCGCCTCCGTCACCAGCGCCACGAAGCCGTCCCGACGCGCCTTCGCGCCCGGCGGGTAATTGTTGCCCGCTACCAAGCAGGCGTCGCACTGATGCGAGCCCCGATTGACCACGTCGCAGAACTGGCCGGCATGATCGAGCAGAAGCCAGCGCTCGCAGATCAGGTAGTGGTCGTGCAGATGGTAGACGACGGGAACGCCGCAGGCCCGCGCGATCAGCGGCAGCGACAGGGGAACATGCATCAGGTGGTGGATGTGGACGAGGTCGACCTGATGCTCGAACAGGATCCGCTGGAACAGGCCCTCGACATGCGGATCCGTTGAGACCGGCGGCCCGACCGCGCCGCACGGGTAGGTCTCGGCAGTGCCCGGTCCCTCCAGCCGCAAGGACCACCGGCCCTCGCTGAACACCGGGAAGAGAAACAGCACCTGGTACGCGTCACCGAGATCGGTCAGTGCTTCCTGATAGATCTCGATACCGCCGCCGGGGCGATGTCCCATCCGGTTGTGCGTCAGCATCAGGATGGTGGACGACATGACCGTAGGCGCCGGTCCGCGTGTCGCCGATTCCCGATGAGCGCGCACGGCATCGACGATGATGGCGACCCGGTTATCGTAGAGATGCTCGGCGCGCGTGCGGTCCTGCGCGGCGCGCGCGCGCTCAATCCGGTCCTCCGGTGCCGTCAGGGCGGTCATGATCGCGTCGATCGCCGCCGCCTCATCGGTACAGAGCGCAATCTCCCGGTCCGGCGCGTAGTAATCCGCCGTCTCCGGTTCGGGCGAGACGACGACCTGGAAGCCGCCGGCGAGCGCCGTCTCGAACAAGCGCGGCGGCGGTGTCGAGCCGGTCGCCTGATCGGCGCGCGCCGACGAGAAGGACCGCGGCAGGGTCAGCACGACGCGGCTTCGGTTCGCCAGCAGGGCGAAATCGCGGTTGCCGCAGCGCCAGTCCGTGACGAGGGCGACGTCGTCCAGATCGGGTGGGCCGATATGTGCGTTCCACGGCAGCGCCAGCTTGAACTTCAGGTCGCGCGGCAGCCTCGCCGCGAGGTCGTTCAGCGTCGCGACACGGTTCGGCCAAGCCGTGCCGATGAAGAGCAGGTCGTAGCGATAGCGCGCGTCCTCATCGATCACCGCCAGATCATGGAACAGGAGCGACGCGGCCAGCGGGAGGTGACGCGCCCGGCCGCCATAGGCGGGGACGGAGGCCTGATCGTTGGTGAAGACCAGATCGAACCCGGCCGCGCCTCGCACGTTCGCCGCGCGCTCGTAGGGATCCTCGGTGGTCCAGAGCACGCTGGTCCGGGCGAGGCCCGCGAGGCGGCCAACCAGGGGGGCGTGCAGCCGGGCGCCGCCGAAGGCGATCAGCGTGTCGAGTCCGCGCTCGGTGAAGGCCGTGAGGGCATCGGCGTGCCCCGCGACATGCACATGGCGCACGGACGGATGACGGCGCAGCGCATCGGCGATGGCCAGCACGAGGTAGCGGTTGTGCGTCTGCGGCTCGGTGTCGAGCAGCAGGATCGAGAGATCGGACATGCCGTGGTTCGTCCGTGTGCGCCGCGCCGGGTTTAGGCCATGACCGTCATGCGGGTCAGGTCGAGCAGACGCGCCGCGCGATGCCGGTACGTGTGCTCGCGCAGCGCCCGGGCCTGCGCCCGGCGCGCCACCAGCTCGATCGACGCTGGGTCGTCGAGCGACTGCTCGATGACGCGCGCGATGTCGGCCGCGCCGTCGACGAGGAGGATCTCGGCGTCCGGCTCAAAGTGGTCGCAGATCTCAAGTCCCGTGACGAAGTAGGCCTGCGCCGAGCCCGACAGGGCGACCTCGAAGGTGCGCGGACCGGGCGTCGCCTGCGGGAGCGACAGCCGCCGATTGGCCACGTCGAGGTCGCGGCCGATGTTGAGGGTGATCCGCGACGCGGCGGCGTAGTCGGCCATCTGCCTGGGCGTCAGCCGGCGGTTCACGGCACAGCTGATCGTGTCGGGCCATTCGGCCCCGAGGATCTCCACGACATGATGCGCCAGCAGGTCGTCGATCCGACGGAGCAGCGCGATCCGGTTCGGATAGGCGACGCCGCAGAAGAACACGGTCGTCTCCCGCTCCGCCACCGGACGGATCGGCCTGAAGTGCCGGTTCGGCGCCGCGGCCAGTGGCAGGTGGTGGACATCCGGGTGCCGGTAGTGCTGCGCCGCCCAGGAATCGTTGCTCACGACGATGTCGGCGTAAAGTTCGGCCTTGAAGGCGTAGTCGAACTCGTAAGGGTCGTCCGTCAGCCAGAAGATCAGGACGGCGCCGACGGCATCCGCGGCGCGGCGAAGCCCGCGCAGGTCTGAGAGGTCCGGGACGAGGCTTCCGACGGCCACGACGACGTCCGGCCGGGTGGCCCTGATCACCGAAACGGCGAGTTCCAGGGGCGCAAGGGAGACGCGTTCCGTGCCGAGAAGCTCGGCGAAGCCGTCCGCCAGGTCGCTGCGGACCGTCGGATTTCGATTGAGTGCATCCGGGAAGGTGCTCGTCACCACCACGCGCGGGCCGGCCAACGAGATGGCGCTGACGAAATTCATCCCTCGTGACCCCGGGCGGCTTTCTGTTTGATATTTAACCGCGAATGTAAGTAGACACACAACCGTGATGTGTCCAATTTTCCCGTTTCTTTCCCCAGACTGGATCTACCCGGGATGTTTTAGGGCGTCAGCTCTTGGAAATTAGGAATTATGGACCGGGAAGATTCGGCAAACCGTGGGCTCATTGGGCGGCGCGACCGGCGAGCGGACGTGCTGCGCCCGTTCGGGGCGTATCTCACCGGCGCCGTGCTGGTCCTGCGTGCCCATTCCGACGGACATGCGGCCACACTCTGTCCCGCCGCTGCTTCCGTCGTCATCACGGCGGACGGAGCGGACATCCCGGCCACCGCCGGCTTCGATGCTGTCGTCCTGACGGAGCTGCTGCCCAAGCCTGTGGCGGCGCTCGGTGGGGACAGGTTTCAGGCGACAATCGCCTGGGGACGCGCGCGGCTGCGGCCGGGCGGGTGGTTGATCCTGAGCGTGGACAACGCCCTGTCGCTGCACAGGCTGGCGGCGGGCTCCGAGACGCCCGGACTCGGGGGCTTCCCGAGCCTTGAAGGGCGCCCCAGGCCGGACGGATACCAACTCCCCACGCGGAGCGGTCTTGAGCGGTCACTGCGTGCCTTCGGCCTCGTCCATCAGGCTTGGTGGTTCCCGTTTCCGGACCGCCATGCACCCTTGGGCCTCCTCTCCGAACGCGGCCTCGCGCGGCCCTGCGGCTTCGATCCGGGGGCGCTGGCCCTCGCGGCCGCGCCGGACCCGACGGGTGCCGGCGCGACGCTGTTTTCGCCGCAGCGCGCTTGGGCGCCCGTGGCGGATCAGGGCCTGATGGGTGACTTGGCGCCGGCCTTCGTCGTCGCCGCCTCGGAGACGCCGCTGCCACCGGACGGGACCCTGGCGATCCATGTCGGACTGCGCCGCCGTCCGGAGTTCGAGCGCCTCGTCACCTTCGCGATGACCGCATCGGGAATCGACGTCCGTCGCACGCCCCTGAACCCCGGACTTGTCGGGCGGGTCGAGGAGGTCAGGAACCTGTTTCCCGCGGAAACCTACGTGCCGGGCCCGCTCTGGTCGACTTTGCTCGACCGGCGCTGCGCGCAAGACGGGTGGTGTCCGGACGGGGTGACCTCCTGGGCGGTAGAATGGCGCGATACCGTATCGCGCCACTTCGCTGCGGGAGCCGAGATGGTGGTCGACACGATCCTACCTTCCTCCGCCCTCGACGCTATCCCGAAGAACCTCGTGTCGGGTGACGACCGTGCCTTCATCGACTTGGAGTGGGACCTCGGCGTGCCGCTGGACGCCGGTCACCTCGCCCTGCGCGGCCTCGTCAACGCCTTCACCGATGTCCGAGCCTGGGGACGGTCCGCATTGCCTCCCCGCAATCTTCTGGAGGCCCTCCGCGCGGTGCTCCCGCGGCTCGGGCTGGACATGGACGATGCGCAACTTGCCGCGCGTTTCGCCCGGGAAAGCCGCTTCCAGTCGCTCGTGAGCGGCCATGCGACCCATCGCGACCTCGGCTGGGCCGCCGCGACATTCCTGTCGGCCGCCGACGAATTGCAGGCAGATCCGGTGCAGCCGAGTCAACTCGCCCTGCTCGACGACCCGGCCGCCGAGATCGCGCGCTTGCGCGAAGAGAACGAGGCGCTGCGTGCGGCGCGCGCCGCCGACGCGGCGGCTCACGAAGCCGCCGAATTGGAGAGCGACCGGCGCACCGACCGGGTGATCGCCCATGCGGCGGAGCTTCACCGCGCGCACGACCACCTTCAGGACAGGCTCCTCACCCGTGAAGCTGCGTCGTGGCGCAACATCCGGCTTCCCATGCGACTGCGACGCCTGCTCAAGGGAACGACGTGATGCGGCTGCTCGTGGCCTGTGACCACCTCGCGCTGACTGGCGGCCTTCTGCGCTTCGAGCGGGTCGGGCGCGTCCTCGCGCGACGCCGACACGACCTCGCCTTCCTGACTCTTGGCCCGGGCGAGGATGCCTTCGAGACCCGGCTCCGTGTCCTAAGCCGCGCGGAAGCCGGCCGGGAAACCTGGGACGCCGTCATGGTGCCGGGCGGCGGCTTTCCGGATGCGGCGATCGACGGCTTCGCGGATCTGCGGGCGCCCGGCTTCGGCGCGCGCATTCAGCACTTCCTCAATGCGCCCGCACGGCGCGGCGCCTATGCGCGCGTCACGCAGGCCTTCGACCCGGATCTCGTTGTGGTAAACAACGCCCACTGGGGCGACGCGGACCTCGACGCCTTCGGAAAACCGTGGCGGCGTCTGATCGGTGCGGTCGATGCGGGCCTCTTCGCGCCGCCGATCCGCAGGCCAGAACGCGATGAGCGGCGCCGGCTCGGAGGGATCGCCAACAAGCGCCCCGCAGCGCAGCTCGAAGCCCTCGACCGGCTCGGGGAGGGCTGGGCCCTCCACTGGTTCGGACGGCCTGACTGGGGGCTGGTCGGCGCCCGCGCCGACCTCGTCGCCTCGGGCCGCCTCGTGGTGTACGGACCCCTGGCAGAGGACGATCTGCCCGGCTGGTACCACGCGCTAGACGCCTTCTGCAGCGCTGAGGCGCATGCCGGCTGGTGCAACCCCGCCGCGGAGGCGCTGGCCTGCGGCACACCGCTCATCACGACCGTGCACGGGACGCTGGCCTTCGCCGAGCACGACCTCACCGCGTTCGTGGTGCCGGACGGGCCCGACGCGACGCTCGGGGCGGCCATCGCGGCCGGTGCGGAACGGATCGCCGCGGATCCGTCCGGCGCCGCCGGGCGTGCCGAGGCTGGCCGCGCGCGGATCCGGACACTCGATTGGGACTCCTACGCTGACGGGCTGCTGAGCGCAGTCGCCGAAGCGGTATCCGTTCGCGCGTCCCGGGCCGCAGCGGCGCTGCCGCCCCGGACGCCGACGCGTGAGACTGCGATGCGTCTCACGGAACTCGCGACGCAGCACGGGCCGTTGCCAGTTGACTTCGACGCGATGGGCTACATCCGCCTGCATCCGGACCTCACGGCCCTGTTCGATCACGCGTGGCAGGGCGAACTTCACTACCTCGAGCACGGCCGGCGGGAGGGGCGGATCTACCCCTCGAACCTGACCCGGGCGCAGCAGAAGGCGACTCAGGCGTCCCGGATCGCGCTCGCGATCGATGGCCTTGACGGATCAGGCAAGTCCAGCATCGCCCGCCACGTCGCCCGGGCGCTCGGCGCGACCGTGTTGAACCCATTCAGCGGTGAGGTCGGCGCGATCATGGTACATCTGGCCCGGACCGGACAGCACGCCCTCGCCGACGACGTGGCGCACGCCGCCGTAGCCGCCGCGATCGCCAACGCGCCGTCGGGTCCTTTCGTCTTCGACCGGCACTGGTTCACGGCCTCGCAACTCCTGTCGCCCACTTTTCGCTCGGGTTGGGAGCCGCGTCCGCCGACGGTGATGTGCTGGGCCGATCGCCCGACCACGATCGCCCGCATGGTTGCCCGCGGCATACCCAACCCGTCCCAGCACATGACCGAAGCCCGTATCGCCAGCTACCGGACGCTCGCGGCCGAGCTGAACGTGCCGGTACTCGACACCTCACGCATCACGCCCGAGGAGGGAGCGGCGCAGGTGCTGGCATTGCTGGACCTCGTGAACACGAGCGGCCCTTCCGCCTGAAGCGGGGAGCGGTCTGTCTGCGTTCATACGTCGGCTGACCGAGCATCCGGGAGCCGGCCTGCATCTCTCTCGCCATGGGCCGGTCAGGCCGCCCGCCAACAATGCTGGATGCCTTGGTCGGCAAATCCAAGCGGCTCCCGTCGCGCGTCCGGTGAACCGGTGCGTCCGTGTTGCCATCCGGACTCGTCGTCTTGCCGGCTCATCGGATCCACCGGGTTCAGGGTCGGTCCTGGCACCCTGATCACACCCGGAAGCCGCCGATGACCGCGTTGCGAGAGACTTTGGCTTCTGAGGACCTGCGAAGGGTGCAGCGTCTGATTTCATGACAGTGGGTGAGATGTGCTGCCTGAACAGAGGCAGCGAACAATCTGATGCTACATACAGTATTATGTTGCCAATACAGTTATATTCAAGCCATTAATTGAGGATTATCCATAAATATGTTGAAGTTGTCTTTTTATGCAGCGCGCCGTGCCGAAAGACCAAGGTCAAGTGTTTCCGGTCTGATTGCGCGCCTCTGCAAGATATAGGTGCGCATCGATCTGCATTAACCTGGCGTTTACTACGGAACCGCGCCGCGGCAACCCATAATTGTATTGTCAGTTACAGCTTTAAACCGGAGGCTCACATGTCTTTGTCACCCCCCGCTCTGCTCAGCCCGTCGTCTCGATCGCTCGAATGGATTGTCGGTCCCGACGCCTTGCTATCCTCCACGGCACTCTCGACCGGTCAGCTCGCAAGCCTCGGCCCGATCGCGTCCCTCGTCGAGGGTGCCGTCGATCCGGGCGCCGGTGACAGCGGTGGATCGCTTCTTCCCGACGCGCTGGCCGGTGCGGCCAATCAGATCATCCTCACGACCCACGCGCAGTTGGAAGAGACGGGTCATCAGGTCGCGCCGCTCAATGGACCGCTGCACGGCGTGACAAATCTCGGCGAGACGGTCGGCCTCGGTCACATCGGTGAAGCCGGAAACCTGATCACGGATCTCTCCGGCGCCGTTGCCAACCCGACCGGTTCCGGCGCCGTTGCTCCAGTCCTGAGCGACATCGGTCACGTCGCCGAGGCCGCCGGCGCGCTTCTGGATACCGTCACCGCAGCGCCGGCCGCCGGCAACGGACTCGTCGGACCGGGCAGCATCCTCACGCCGGCGACCGACATTCTGAACCAGACCGTCCTCGGTGCACATGCGACGCTTGAGGATGTCGGCCATCAGGTGCCGGCGCTCAACACGCCGATCCACGCCCTGACTGGGTTCGGCGAGACGGTCGGCCTCGGTCATATCGGCGAGGCGGGCAACCTTTTGACGGACACGCTCGCGCTGCCGGGTTCGATCCTGAATGGTGGCGGTCTCGCTTCGACGGGGTCGGTCCTCGCGGATCTCAGCCACGTTCTCGGCTCCGCCGACACGCTGATCGGCTCCGTGACGGGACTCGCGAATGCGGGCGGAGTGCTCGCGCCGGACGGCCTTCTCGCCCCGGTCACGAACCTGGCGAACACGGCCGTCCTCGACATCCACGCGACGCTCGAGAACCTGGGACACGACGCCCCGCTGCTGAACGATACGCTTCACGGCCTCACCAACCTCGGCGAGACCCTCGGCCTCGGCCATCTGGGCGAGAGCGGAACGTTCCTGACCGACACAGCCGGCCTGCCCGGCGCTCTCCTCGGCGGCCAGGGCCTCGGGGCCGTGTCCCCTATCCTCGGGAATCTCGGCGCCGTGACCACCGCGGCCGGCGGTCTCCTCGGCGGCGTCACCGGCCTCGTCGGCGACGTTGGCGGCTCGGGAACGCCGGGTGTCGGCGGTCTCCTCGCCCCGGTCACCGCCGTGGTGGGAGGCGTCCTCGGCGGCGGCGACGGCGGCGGTCTGGACGGGACCGGCGCTCTGCTCGGGACGAACGCGCCGTTGCAGCCGGTGGGGAACGTCGCCAACACGGTGATCGACGGCCTTCATGCGGGCCTTGAGCAGGTTGGTCACAGCGTCCCGGTCTTGAACGACCCGCTCCATGCTGTGATCGACCTCGGCAACACCGCCGGCCTGGGCCAACTCGGAGAGGCGAGCAATCTCCTGACCGATGTGGCCAACCTGCCGGGAGCCGCGCTGACCGGCAACGGAGTGCCGGCCGTGGGACACCTCGTCGACGATGTCGGCCATGTCGCGGATGCGGCGGGCGGTGTTCTGGGCTCGGTGTCGGGGATCCTGCCGTCCGGAGCCGGTTCTCCGGGAGCGGGCTTGCCGCTCGACGGCACGCTCACCGCCGTGACGTCTGTGTTGGGCGCGACCGACGCCGGCGGCGCGGGTGGCAACCTGCTCGGCGGGCTCCTCGGCGGCCTGTCGGGCGAAGGCGGTGCCGGCACCCACCCGCTGATCGATGTGGCCGCGGGCCCGGCGACCGCGACGCCGGCGGCCAACCTCGCCGTGCTGACGCCCGCGGCCGATCCGGCCCACACCGTTCAGGTGAGCGCAATCGGCGTGAGCGGCGATCAGCCGAGCGTCGTCACCGCGAACCTGCTCAGCAGCGACGGCATCGTCCTGCCGCAGTCGAGCGGCGGCGCCGATCAGCTCGTGGGTCAAGTCCTGAACGCGGTGTCGTCCGCGGCCCCGACGGCCGCGGCGGGCTCATCGCACGACGCGCATCTCGATCTCGGGATCGTCTCGATCGATCTCGGCGGCCACACCGAGACCCACCACGTCGATCCGACGCCGCACACGGCCACGAGCGGCCTGCATCTGCTCGGCCTCTGAGGCTTGCCCCCCCGCCGCGCGCGGCGGGGGGGTCCCATCGCCGTCGCAGGACGGCGCTTCGCCGAACCGGGCAGCCAGAGGATCACCCCGTGACCGACGAACGCGTGTTGCGTCTTGTGAAGCGCCGGGAATTCTGGGCCGCCGTGAACGCCGGGCGCGCCTGCTTGATCACCGTGATGATCGTCAGCGGTCTCATCAACCTGCTGATGCTGACGGCGCCGATCTTCATGCTGCAGGTCTACGACCGGGTGCTGCCGAGCCGAAGCATCGCCACTCTGGTCGGGCTCGCCGGCATCACGCTGATGCTGCTCGTGATCCAGGGCGTCTTCGAGATCTTCCGCGCCCGCATCCTGTCCCGCTTCGGCCGTCTCGTCGACGAGCGCCTGGGGCCGCGGATCTTCCGGACCCTCTTGGTTCGCGGGGCCGAGATGCCGCGCAGCGACGACGGACCCCAGGCGCTCCGCGATCTCGATACCGTCCGCGGCTTCGTCTCGAGCATGGCCGTCAGCGCCTTCTTCGACCTGCCCTGGGTGCCGCTCTACATCGCGGTCTGCTTCCTGTTCCATCCCTGGCTGGGCGCGGCGGTGGCCGGGGGCGCGCTGTTCCTGTGCGTGTTGACGATCCTGACGGATTGGGCCTCCTCCGCGTCCACCCAGGAGGCCGTCCGTGCGGCCGGCGAGCGTCGGTCCTTCACCGACATGGCACACCGGGCGGCCCCGCTGCTCTCCGCCCTCGGGATGCGCTCCCGGATCGCGGAGCTCTGGCAGGTCCGAGCCCAGCGGAACCTCGACGTCGCGGGCCACGGGAACGACCTCGCGATCGGCTTCGGCACGACGGCCCGCCTGCTGCGGACCGTGCTGCAATCCACCATCCTGGGCCTCGGCGCCTTCCTCGTCGTGCGCGAGGAGGCCACGGCCGGCGTCATGCTGGCCGCCACGATCCTGTCCGCCCGCGCCCTCGCGCCGGTCGACCTCGCCATCGCCAACTGGAAATCCTTCTCGGGCGCCCGGCAGGCCTGGAGCCGCCTCGTCGCGTTCCTGCCCCGGCGGGAGCCCGCCGCGCTCACGCCTCTGCCGGCGCCCCGGGAAAGCGTCCGGATGACGGCCCTGTCGGTCGCCGCCCCGGGAACCGACAGCCTCGTTCTGCACGACGTCAACATCGCGCTCGCGCCGGGGAGCGCGCTGGGCGTGATCGGCGCCAGCGGCTCCGGCAAGTCCACCTTCGCCCGTGCCCTGGTCGGGCTGGCACGCCCGAGCCGCGGCGTGATCCGCATCGACGGCGCGGCGATCGATCAGTGGGACCCCGACGCCCTCGGACGCGCCGTCGGCTATCTGCCGCAGGACATCGAGATGTTCGACGGCACGATCGCGGAGAACATCACCCGCTTCGATCCGGAGCCGGATCCCGAGGCGTTGCTGGCGGCCGCGAAGGCGGCCGGCGTGCACGAGGTCGTGCTCCGTCTCCCGGGCGGATACGATGCCCGGGTCGGCGCCGGTGGCCTCGGACTCTCCGGCGGTCAGCGCCAGCGGATCGCCCTCGCGCGGGCGCTCTACGGCGATCCCTTCCTCGTGGTCCTGGACGAGCCGAACTCCAATCTCGACGTCGATGGCGATCGCGCCCTGTCCACCGCCGTCCAGGGCGTGCGGGCCCGGGGCGGCATCGTGGTGGTGGTCGCGCACCGGCCCAGCGCCCTGGCGGCGGTCGACCGCATCCTCGTTCTCGGTGACGGACGCGTCCAGCTGCACGGGCCGCGCGACGAGGTCCTGTCGAAGCTGAACGCGCTGACCCGGCAGACGCCCACGAGGGTCGCATGACGAACGCGAGCACGCCCAGCCGGCCCGGTGCCGATCCGACCGAGGCGACGCGACGCTCCTTGCGGCGGCACGTCGCCGGCGTCGCCGCCGTGATCTTGGTGGCCATCGGAGCGGGGGCCTGGACGGGGGCGACCGAGCTGTCGGGCGCCATCATCGCGACAGGCTCGCTCGTGGTCGAGAGCAACATCAAGAAGGTGCAGCACCCGACCGGCGGTGTGGTCGCCGAACTGCCGATCCAGGAGGGCGCGCGGGTCCATGCGGGCGACCTCCTGGTTCGCCTGGACGCCACGACGGCCAGGGCCACCTATGACAGCGTCACCAAGAGCCTGTGGGAGATCGCTGCCCGCAACGCCCGGCTGGAAGCCGAGCGCGACGGGCGCGACGACCTGTCGATCCCCGCCGAACTCAGCGCAGCCGGGCCCGAAGTGGGCCGGATCGTCGACGGCGAGCGCAAGCTGTTCCGCTTCCGGCGCGACGCCCTTCAGGGTCAGAAGGCGCAGCTCCGCGAACGGATCGGGCAGCTGACCGAGGAGATCAAGGGCTTGGTCGAGCAGGCCGCCGCGAAGGAACAGGAGACCGCGATCATCGAGCGGGAGTACCAGGGCGTCGAGGATCTCTGGAAGAAGAACCTGATCCAGCTGACGCGGCTCACGAGTCTCCAGCGCGACATGTCGCGCCTGAAGGGCGAGCGCGGTGTCCTCACGGCGAGCATCGCACAGACAAAGGGCAAGGTCTCGGAGACCGAGCTGCAGATCATCCAGCTGGAGCAGAACCTGCGCAGCGACGTCGCCAAGGAGCTGGCCGAGAACCGCGCGAAGGCGGCAACCCTGACGGAGCAGAAGATCACGGCCTTCGACCAGCTCCAACGGATCGAGATCCGCGCGCCGCAGACCGGCTACGTGCACGAGCTCGCGGTCCACACCCGCGGCGGCGTCATCACGCCGGGCGAGCCGATCATGCTGATCGTGCCGACGGCGGATTCGCTGGTGGCCGAGGTGCGGGTCGCGCCGCAGGACATCGATCGCCTTCAGACAGGTCAGGCGGCGGGCCTGCGCTTCCCGAGCTTCGACCAGCGCACCACGCCGGAGTTGAACGGTCGGGTCACCCGCATCGCCGCCGACGTGAGCGAGGACAAGCGTACGGGGAGCTTCTACTATCTCGTCCGCCTGGGCGTGACGAAAGCGGAGTTGGATCGCCTGGACGGGGCCAAGCTGATGCCCGGCATGCCGGTGGAGGCGTTCATCCGGACCGCCGACCGGACTGTCCTGTCATACCTCACGAAGCCCCTCGTCGATCAGGCCCGGCGCGCCTTCCGGGAAAAGTAGGACTGCTCGGGCAACCGGCCTGACCTGTTGGCCGAGGCCGCGACCGCAGGACAGGGCAAGACACGCGCCGGCCCGTCGAAGGCACATGTCTTCAGAGCTGTGCGCCGAGCTCGGACGATAGGCGTTCGGCGGCCTCCCGGAGCCGCGGCTTCAGGATCTCAGCCTGCTCGATCGTCAGCCGAGAGGACGGGCCGGAGAGAGCGAGGGCACCGATCAGCCGCTGCTCCGTTCCGAACACCGGCATCGCCACCGACGCCACGTGAGGGTCGGTGATGCCGGAGGAGTAGAGCGGGACCTCCATGACCGCGCGGTCAGAAGTCCTTCGGTCGCTGAAAGTCCGCAGGACCCGGGCGATGGCCGACTCGTCCATCGGCCGCATGTCGCCGGGGCGGACGTTCATCCGCAGCGGTGACGGCGAGTCCGCCCGGAACAGGCACAGTCGCTGGTTGCCCCGGCGGATGTAGAACGAGGCCGTCTCCAGGGACTCGGCCGCGAGACGCTCCAGCACGGGGACGATCCGCTCCTCCAGCGCGAAGGATTGCTGGTAGACGGAGCCGATGCGAGCCGCCTCGACGCCGAGGCGGTAGCGCCCGTCGTCCAGGCGCTCGATCAGGTTGAACTTCTCCAGCGAGATGCACAGCCGCATGATCGTGCTCTTCACGAGCGCCGTGCGGCGGGCGAGCTCGGAGAGTTCCAGAGCATCGTCCCCCCGGCGGAACGCGGTGAGCACCGTCAGCACCCGGTCGGCCGAAGCGACGCCTTCGAGATTCGGCCGCGCCCGCGCCTCCTTCGCCATCTGCTCGCACCGTTCCGGTTTCGCTGGGTCCGTGATGCGCGATCCATAGCCATCCGTCATCCGCTCACCAAGGCGTGACGCCGCCTTGCCCACGGCATCGTTGACAGGGCCGGCCGTTTGAGCGAGTAAAAACGAAACGTCGTTTCAAAAATGACGATTCGGGAGTGGACGTCATGGCGCGAGGGCAACAGGCCCCGGCTCCGGCCCACGCGGTCGACGAGCGAAACCTCCATCGCAAGATGATGCGGCGGATCCTGCCGTTCCTCTTCGTGTGCTACGTGGTCAGCTATCTGGACCGCGTGAATGTCGGCTTCGCCGCGCTCACGATGAACGCGCATATCGGTCTCACCGCGACGTCCTTCGGCATCGGCGCGGGCCTGTTCTTCCTGGGCTACTTCCTCGCCGAGATCCCCAGCAACCTGATCATGATGCGCGTCGGGGCCAGGCTCTGGATCGCGCGGATCATGATCACCTGGGGTCTCGTCTCGGCGGCGACCGCTTTCGTGACCGGCCCGATCCAGTTCGGCATCGCCCGGTTCCTCCTCGGCCTCGGCGAGGCGGGCTTCGTGCCCGGCGTCTTCCTCTACCTGAGCCTCTGGTTTCCCTCCGCGGTGCGGGCACGGGCGACCGCGCTGTTCCTCCTCGGGATCCCGGTCGCCAACATCGTCGGCTCGCCGATTTCCGGCGCGCTGGTGCAGGTCGAGGGCTTCGGCCTCGCCGGATGGCAGTGGCTCCTCATCCTCGAAGCCCTGCCGGCGGTGATCCTCGGCATCGTCTGCCTCTTCGTCCTCACCGATCGGCCGGAGAAGGCGCAGTGGCTCACGCCCGCGGAGCGCGATGTGCTCGTCGCCAAGCTCGCCGAGGAGAAGGCCACCATCGAGAGAAAACATCCGATGACCCTGGCGCAGGCGCTTCGGAACTGGCGGGTTCTGACCCTCGCGGCGATCAACTTCTGCGCCATTATCGGCTCCCTCGGCATCGGCCTGTGGCTGCCGCAGATCATCAAGCAGCTCGGGCTCGCGACCTCGCTGGTCGGGTTCGTGACCGCCATCCCGTACCTCTGCGGCGCTGTGGCGATGGTGGTGTGGGGCCGCCTGTCCGACCGGGGCAGCGACCGCACGATCTATCCCGCGATCTCGCTGTTCGTCGGCGCCGCTGCGCTGACGGCGAGCGCCCTCACGCCGACGCCGCTTTTGACCGTCGCGGCGCTCTGCGTCGCGGTGATGGGCATCAACGCCTTCGTGGCGACCTTCTGGGCCGTGCCGTCGGGCTTCCTCACCGGACGCGCGGCGGCGGGCGGGATCGCGATGATCGTCTCGATCGGCAATCTCGGCGGCTTCGCCGGCCCCTACCTGATCGGTCTGGTGCGCGACGTCTCGGGCGGGTTCACGGCTCCGCTCCTCATGGTCGCGGGGATCCTCCTCATCGGCGCCCTGACGATGCTGGCCTTCGGCCGGCAGGTCCGCCGGGACGCGGTCCCGGCCGCGGTCCTGGCCTGACCGTCATGATCCCGCTTCTCCCCCCGGGCCGAAGATCCCGTCGCTGGACGCGGCCTTCCGCGCCGGGCTGCGCGTGCGCGGCTTCGCGGGCGACCTCACCATGACCGAGGCCGACCGCACCGTGCTGGCCACGGACATCTCGATCTCCGCCGAGGTCCCCCGCGACCCCAGCACCGCCAGCCTGCGCCTCGCCGGGCGGACCACCGGCCTCACCGCATAGCCCGACAGGAGCACACCATGGAAGATCGCACGCAATTCCGGCTCGGCCTCGTCGGCTACGGCGAGATCGGCAGCACGCTCGGCGCCGGCCTGCGCGGTGCCGGCCTCGGATCGATCGCCTGCTACGACAAGTACGCCTTCGAGGGTCCCTACGCGGACCTTATCCAGGCACGGGCCAGGGAGTCCGGAGTCACCCTCGTCCGCTCGAACGCGGGCCTCGCCGAGGCCGCCGACCTGATCGTCAGCGTCACGCCGGGCGCGTCTTCCCTGGAGAGCGCCGACGCCTTTGCGTCGGTGCTGACGAGCCGCCACACCTTCCTCGACTTCGCCTCGGCCACGCCGAAGATCAAGCAGACCGTCGCGGGCAAGCTCGAAGCCACCGGCGCGCTGCTCGGCGACGGCTCGATCGAGGGCACGCCGCTCCACGGCTATTCCATGCGGATGCTGTCGAGCGGCCCGGCCGGCGAGCAGGTCCGCGACCTGCTGAATCCATGGGGCATGCAGATCGAGTTCACCGGCCCGGTGCTCGGCACCGCCTCGGGAATCAAGATCATCCGCTCGGTCCTCATCAAGGGGATCGAGGCGCTGACCGACGAGATGCTGCTGGCCGCCCGGCAGTACGGCATCGACGAGGTCGTCCTCGCCTCGGCCTCCAAGACCCTCGCCCGGCCATGGATGGACACGGTCCAGAGCCTGACCCCTTCGGGGGCGATCCACGCCAAGCGCCGGGCCGAGGAGCTCGAGATGTCGGCCGACGCCGTCGCCGATGCCGGCGTCGAGCCGATCATGGCCCGCGCCGTCGCCCAGCGCCTGCGCTGGAAGGAGAGCCTCGGCCTGAAGGATCACTTCAAGGGCGTCGTCCCGCGGACCTACCGGGAGGCCCTCGACGCCATGGTGCTCAAGGCCGGCCTCAAGCCCGTCGCCTGACGCACCCCTCGACTCCCCGCATCGCAGGACGAACAGCCATGGCCATCGGTTTCAAGATCCACCCGCGCACCCGCACGGTCGAGCCCGCCACCGTCGAGAAGTTCAGGGCCATCGCGGTCGCCAACATCAGCGACTCCATGAACCGCATGGCGCATGGCGGGCCGCGCCTCAGGCCGCTCCATGCCGGCGGCGTCATGTCCGGCGTCGCGCTCACCGTCAGGACGCGGCCCGGCGACAACCTGATGGTGCACGCCGCCCTCAACCGCGCGAAGGCCGGCGACGTCCTCGTCATCGACGCGGGCGGCGACCTGACCAACGCCCTCATCGGCGAGCTCATGCTCTCGCAGGCCCAGCATGTCGGCGTCGCCGGCGTGGTCGTGAACGGCGCGGTGCGCGACTACGGCTGGATCCGCTCCGGCAGCTTCCCGGTCTTCGCCGCCGGCGTCACCCACCGCGGCCCCTACAAGAACGGCCCGGGCGAGGTGAACGCCACCATCGCCATCGACGGCATGGTGATCGAGCCGGGCGATCTCATCGTCGGCGACGATGACGGCTTCGTCTGCGTGCCCTTCGACCGGACCGAGGAGGTCTTCGCCGCCGCCGACACGAAGCAGCAGGGCGAGGCGAAGACCATGGCGGCGATCAAGGCCGGCACCGTCGACCGCTCCTGGGTCGAGCGCGCCCTCGCGGAGGCGGGCTGCGAGGGGATCTGACCTCGCGAGATCCGGCCGGCTCACCCGTCCTTGCTTCGCTCACGCTCGCAACGACGAGACGACAACACAGCAAAGGGAGAAAGGGCGATGACCGTCGAAGAGCACGCTAAGCATCCGCTCGAGACGGCGACGATGCGCCGGGTCATCATCCGGCTCGTCCCGTTCCTGATGCTCTGCTATTTCTGCGCCCTGCTCGACCGGGTGAACGTGGGCTTCGCCGCCCTGCAGATGAACAAGGATCTCGGGTTGACCCCGGCCATGTTCGGCTTCGCGGCGAGCCTGTTCTTCGTCTCGTACTTCCTGGTTGAGGTTCCGAGCAATCTCGCCCTGCAGAAGGTCGGCGCCCGGCGCTGGATCGCCCGCATCATGATCACCTGGGGCTTGGTCACCATGGGCATGGCCCTCGTGACCGGTCCCCACTCGCTCTACGCGATGCGCTTCATCCTGGGCGCGGCCGAGGCCGGCTTCTTCCCCGGGGCCATCCTCTACCTGACCTACTGGCTGCCGAGCGCGTACCGGGCGCGGATCCTGGCGACCTTCACGGTCTCGATCCCGCTCGCGACCTTCCTCGGCTCGCCCCTTTCCGTGACGCTCCTCGAACTCGACGGGCTGCTCGGGCTCAAGGGCTGGCAGTGGCTCTTCGTGCTGGAGGGTCTGCCGACCGTCTGCCTCGGCATCGCCTGCCTGTTCGTGCTGACCGACCGGCCCCGCGACGCGACGTGGCTCCGCGACGACGAGCGCACCTGGCTCGTCGGGCGCCTCGACGAGGAGGCGGCCAAGCGCCAGCCGATCGGCCACATCTCGCTCTGGCAGCTCGCCCGCAACAAGTACTTCCTGACCATGGCCCTCGTCTGTTCCGGCGCCTCGGCGACGGGGAGCGTCCTGTCTGTCTGGCAGCCGCAGATGATCAAGTCGTTCGGGCTGACGAACCTGCAGACCGGCTTCGTCAACGCGATCCCCTACGGCATCGCCACGGTCCTGATGGTGCTCTGGGGCCGCCACTCCGACCGCCAGGGCGAGCGGCGCTGGCACACGGCGATCCCGCTGCTGCTCGCCGCCTCCGGCTTGGCGTACCTCAACCTCACCGGCGGCATCGCCACGGCCGTCCTCGCCGTGTCCTTCGCCCTCGTCGGCGCCTACGCGTTCAAGGGGCCGTTCTGGGCGCTCTCCGCCGGCTGGCTCTCGCCGGGGACGCTGGCGGCCGGACTCGCCGGGATCAACGCGATCTCGAACCTGATCGGCGGCGGCCTGATGGTGAACGTGGTCGGCCTCGTGAAGGACGCGACCGGCAGCTTCCCCCTCGGCATGCTCCCGGTCGCGGCGCTCGACGCCGCCGCCGCGCTCAGCGTGATCCTGATCAGCCGCGCCCATGCCCGCGAGGCCCACGCCGCGGCGCTGCCCGCCTGAGCCACCTCCCACGCGTCCACACCGAGGACACGCGATGTCGTTCTTCGCTCCCCCGCCGGCCGTGACGGCCGAGATCTTCACGCGTCTGCCCGACCGCTTCCGCAAGGTTCGGCCAACAGCCTGGGCGAACGCCAACCGGGGCGGCCACGCCATCGACTCCTTCCTGGAAGGACCCGTCTTCGACCGGGCCGGCCGCCTCTACGTCACCGACATCCCCTTCGGCCGGATCTTCCGCATCGACCAGGCCGGCGAATGGGACCTCGTCGCCGAATACGACGGCTGGCCCAACGGGATGAAGATCCACCGAGACGGCCGGATCTTCATCACCTGCTACAAGCGCGGCCTGATGCTCCTCGATCCCGACACGGGGGCGGTGACGCCGTTCCTGGACACAGCGGGCTCGGAGGGCTTTCGCGGGGTCAACGACCTGACCTTCGCGAAGACCGGCGACCTCTACTTCACCGATCAGGGCCAGACCGGGCTGCAGGATCCGACCGGCCGGGTCTACCGCCTGCGCCCCTCCGGCGAGCTGACCTGCCTCGTGGACACGGTGCCGAGCCCGAACGGCATCGTCATCGACGATGCCATGGGCAGCCTGTTCGTGGCCGTGACCCGTGCCCAGCAGATCTGGCGCATCCCCCTGAACGCCAGCGGCCTCGTCGCCAAGGTCGGCGTGTTCGCGCAACTGCACGGCGGGCTCGGCGGCCCGGACGGCATCGCGCTCGATGCCGAAGGCTGCCTGATCGTCGCCCATACCGGGTTCGGCTCGATCTGGCGGCTGTCGCCGGTCGCCGAGCCGCTGCTGCGGGTGAAGTCCCCCGCCGGAATCTCGACCACCAACGTCGCCTATGGCGGCCCCGACGGGGCGATCCTGTTCATCACCGAATCCCAGACCGGCAGCATCCTGACGGCGCGGATGCCGGCCCCCGGCCAGACCCTCTTCTCGCACCACTGAACGGACCGGACGGATGATCCCCTCGACGACCCGCCGCGCGCATCTCGCGGCCCTGATGGCCGGCGCCGCGATCGGTGCCGGGCTGCGGCCGGCCTCGGCCCAGACCGTGCCGTGGTCCTCGGGCACGGATCGGCCGACCTTCGCCGTGCCGCCGGGCGCCACGGACTGCCACCACCACATCTACGATGCGCGCTTCCCGGCCGCGCCCGGCGCCACCCTGCGGCCGCCGGATGCCAGCGTCGCGGATTACCGCCTCCTGATGCAGCGCCTCGGCATCGCCCGGCACGTCGTGGTGCAGCCCTCGACCTACGGGGTCGACAACGGCCTCCTGGTCCAATCCCTGAAGGCGTTCGGGCCGACCGCCCGGGGCATCGCGATGCTCGACGCCTCGGTCACGCCGGAGGAACTGAAGCGCCTGGACGCGGCCGGCAGCCGCGGCGTCCGGTTCGGGACACGCCTGCCGGGCGGCGCACCGATCACCGACATGGCGCCGGTCGCCCGCAAGATCGCCGACCTCGGCTGGCATATCCAGCTGGTCTCCGACGGCGACAAGATCGTGGAACTGGCCGACAGCCTGAAGGGCCTGCCGGTCCCGGTCGTCTTCGACCATATGGGCCACCTGCCCGAGCCCGCCGGCCCCGACCATCCGGGCTTCAAGGTCATCGCCAACCTGATCGAGACGCACGGCGCCTGGGTGAAGCTCACCGGCGCCTACATTCTCTCGAAGGTCGGACCGCCGAGCTACGCCGACCGGAGCCGCCTCGCCCGCGCCTTCGTGCAATGCGCCCCCGAGCGCCTCGTCTGGGGCAGCGACTGGCCGCATCCGACCTCCCCGGCCGACGCGAAGCCGGACGATGCCGTGCTCCTCGACCTCCTGGCCGGCTGGGCCCCCGACGAGACGGTGCGGAACCGGATCCTCGTGTCCAACCCGGCCAAGCTCTACGGCTTCTGATTCGATCCCCTGGAGTGAGGATCACGCACATGCGCGGCCAAACCCGATCCCGGCGCACCATCCTCAAGGGCGGGGCGACGCTCGCTCTGGCCGCGGCCGCCGGCCTGCGTCACCGCCCGGCTGGCGCAGCGGAGGACTTCCCCTTCTCGTCGGGGACGGAGGCACCGACGACCGCCGTTCCGCCGAACGCCTGCGACTGCCACATCCACATCCTGTCGACCCGCTTCCCGGCCTCGCCCCACTGGAAGGGCCAGCCGGTGCTGGACAGTGACGTCGCCGCCTACCGCCGCTTGCAGGCGCGCCTCGGGACCAGCCGGGTGGTGGTGGTGACGCCCTCGACCTACGGCACCGACAACCGCGCGACCCTCGACGGCGTGGCGCAGTTCGGTCGTTCGGCCCGCGCGGTGGTCGTGGTCGATCTCGACATCGCCGAGGCCGAGCTCCGGGCCATGGCGGCCCAGGGCGCGGTGGGCATCCGCGTGAATTTCGGCACGCCGCAATCCTGGGGACCGACCACCGCCGAGCGCCTGGAGGCGATGGCCCGCAAGGTCGAGCCCCTTGGCTGGCACGTCCAGATCTACGCGACCGGCGACCAGATCGCTCTTTTGGAGCCGGTGCTACGGCGCCTTCCGACGCCCCTCGTCATCGATCACCTGGCGCGGCTTCCGCCGGACCGGGGCGTGGATCATCCCGCCTACGCCGTGGTGCGTGGGCTGCTCGACGGCGGTCGCACGTGGATGAAGCTGTCGGGCGCCTATCTCAACACCGCCAGCGGACCGCCCGCCTACGCCGATGCCACGGCAGTCGCGAAGTCCTTCGCGGCGGCGGCCCCGGAGCGGATGGTCTGGGGCAGCGACTGGCCGCACCGGGGCGAGAAGCACATGCCGGACGATGCCCGGCTGCTCGACATTCTGACCGCATGGGTGCCCGACGACCGAGCGCGGGCGCGGGTTCTGGTCGACAATCCTGCGGAGCTCTACGGGTTCGCCTGAATAGGCGTGTCGATCCCGCTCAGGACGGGAGCCCTGGTAATCGGTTTCACTTTCCGCGGCTGTCCATGCCGAACCGGACGTCGAAATCGCCCGCGAAGCGGCCAGCAGTACAGACGGTTATCGGATCCGAGGAGCAGCCGGACGTTCGCGCGGTACTCGGGGCCGGCTCAGCTCGCGGCATCGAGGGCCTGCTGGCGGATGCGAAACGCGAGTTGCTTCAAGGCGACCGCGCACGCATTGGTCACGTGGAGCCGGGCCAGCTGCTCCGCTTTCGCGGCATCGCGGGCCCGAAAGGCTTCGACGAGGGCATCGATCTCGGCCAGACTGTGCGGTAGCCGCTCAGGATGCATCAGGGATGTCGCGCGCAGCAGATTGATCCGGGAGTAGAAGCCGCGCAGGATCTCGCGGACGAGCGCATTCCCGCAATGGCTGAGCATGACATCGTACAGGGCGCCCTTTGCCCGCAAGACGCGATCCGTGTCGCCGCTATCAGCCGCCTCGCGCAGATGCCCGGCTGCCTGCCCGAATTCCGCGATCGCCGCGTTCGAGGCTTGAGCCGCGAATTCGTGCGCCGCGTAGCCCTCCAAGACGGCGCGCAGCGCGTAGAGCTGACGCGCTTCCTCCACCGAGATCGATGCCACGACCGGGCCTTTGTGCGGCACCGTATGGACGAGCTTCTCGGCCTCCAGCTTGCGCAGAGCCTCACGCACGGAGGCGCGGCTGACGCCAAGCCCCTCGCACAATTCGCGCTCGATCAGCCGCTCGCCCGGCGCGTAGACGCCCGAGGTGATCGCCTCGCGGACGGCGTCCTCGACCTTCTGGCGGAGCGTATCCGGCTGGATGGCCCTGATCTTGTTCATCGCTTGGCGTTCGCGGACCGACGTCGAGCTAGACGGGTGACATGGTGCACCGTCGGGTGGCAAGGCATGCCCCCCGGGACGTGCTTCGTCGCGCCCGTCATCCGGCCGGCCAGTCCGGCCATCAGCCCCGGCGCCGTGCGGCCAATTCGTCGCGCAGGATGGGCGCGGCCAGTTCCGCACCGTGCATGCCGATCAGGCTGACGATCTCGAGAACCTCCATGAGTTCCTCCTTGGTCGCCCCGTAGCCGAGCGCGTTCTTCATGTGCATCTTCAGGCCCGGCACGTAGAGATGGGTCGCCGCCGCGTCGAAGGCGCAGTAGACGAACTCCTTCATCTTCGGGGTCAGGACGCCGTGACGCCAGGGCCAGGCCGAGAAGTCGAGATAGCCCTCGAACAGGTCGGGATCGAGTTCGAGGAGACCGTCCCAGAACGCGTGCCAGTAGCCCCGGTCGCGGGTGAAGTCGGATTTCAGCCGCTCCTGCCGCGGCGTCAGCGGTGCGGGGCCGCTCCGCTGGCCGGCTTCCTCCAGCACCTCCAGCAGCAGCGGCACGCCGATGTTGCAGGCGTGGATGCCGAGGGTCGCCGTCAGCGCGAGAACCTCCGTGATCTCGTCGGCCGTCGCGCCCGCGTCGAGGGCGTTGCGAATCTGGCGACGGGTCCCGGGCGCGTAGAGATGCGTCGCGGCGGTCGCGGCCGAGAGCGCGATCAGGGCGCGGTCCTTGGCGCCGAGATGGTTCTTGCGCACCGGGACCGTCGCCAGCCGCGCCCAGGCGTCGAGGAAGCCCGGGGCCAGCTCGGCCAAGGCCGCCTGCTCGGCGTCCCAGTAGCCGAGCTGCTCCGTTACCGTGTGCCGAAGGGTGTCCGGGTTCGGCGCGGTCCCGGTCATGCCGTGGCTCCGGCGTAGTCGGCCTCGATCACCTCGTCCTGCCAGTCGGTCTTGCCGAGCGAGATCGCCGTGTGGAGCAGGTAGCTGTCGGCGGCCGCGCCGTGCCAGTGCCGCTCGTCCGCCGGGATCCAGACGGTGTCGCCCGCCCGGATCGGCTGCGCCTTCTGGCCCGCGACGCAGATCCAGCCCTTGCCGGCGGTCACCTGCAGGATCTGGCCCTGCGCGTGCGCGTGCCAGAAGGTCCGCGCACCGGGCGTGAAGAAGACGTTGTTGATCATCACGCCGCCCGTCGACGGCATCACCGGGTCGGCCCAGACCTGCCCGGTGAAGGTCGGCCCGCGGCTCTCGGACTTCGCGCTGGTCTCGCGACCGTGGAAGATCTGCATCGTATCCTCTCAGTTCTCGTGTCGGTTGCCGTGGAGCCGGACGCCGCCGGAGACGTCGCCGATGGCGTCGACGACGCGGTTGGAGATGACGTCGCCGTAGCCGAGCGCCGTGGCGAGGCCGAAGCTCGCCATCGGGCCGGACGCGTTGAGGGAGGCGACGCCGAGTTCGTGCAGGAGATCGGTGTAGAGGACGACGTCCTTGGTCATCAGCTTGCCGGTCAGGCCGCCTTCCAGGTAGTCGCCGTCCACGATCTTGGGGAAACGGTTCAGCGTCGCGAAATTGACGCCGCTGGAGGCGTTCAGCACCTCCAGGAGCCGGTGCAGGTCGAGCCCGGCCTTCCGGCCCGCGACCATGACCTCCGCGGTGGCCGCGAGGCTGACCGCATTCAGGAAGTTGTTGAGCAGCTTGGTCGTGTGGCCGGCACCGGAAGCACCCATCACGACGACCTTCTGGGCGATCGGCGCGAAGACCCAGTCCAGCCGGTCGATCACCGCCGGATCGCCGCCGACCATCAGGGTCAGCGTGCCCTTCTCGGCCGCGGCGGCGCCGCCGGAGATGCCCGCGTCCACGTAGGCGACGCCGCGCTCGGCCAGCGCCGCGGCGATGCGGCGCGTCGAGCTGGCGGAGGCCGTGCTCAGGTCGACGACGATCTGCCCGTCCCGGCAGCCCGCCAGGACACCGCCCTCGCCGAGCACGACGCGCTCGACCACCTTGCTGTCGGGCAGGGACATCAGGACCACGTCCGCTTCACCGACGACCGCGGCGATCGAGGCCGCGTCCGTCGCGCCCCAGCGCGAAGCGGCCTCCCGGTCGGTGTCGAAGCCGACCACATCGATCCCCGCCCCGGTCAGGCGGCGCGTCATGCGGCCGCCCATGTTGCCGAGCCCGATGAAGCCGATCCGGTTCTGGTGCATGCTGCGTCCTCCGCGCGGCGTCCGGCTCAGTGGCCGGTGCCGAAATCGACGTCCCTGGTCTCCGGCCCGATCAGTGCGCCCACCGTGCCGATTACGCCACCGACGATCAGCAGGGCCACGGGCGTCAGCGCGAGCGGCATCAGCGCGCTCAACCAGTCCATGTAGAAGGCGTAGAAGGACGGGATCACCACCGAGAGGCTGAAGCCGATACCGAAGCCGGTGGCGCGGACATCCGTGGCGAAGCGCTCGTTGATGTAGGTGACGATGACGCCCCAGGGCGAGGTCACGATCACCGCCAGGAGGCTGACCAGCAGTACGCGGGTGCCGAACGCCATCTCGGGCGTGACCGTCAGCGTGTAGAGGATGTACGCGCCGACGGTCGCGATCAGCGGGCCGACGATCACGAAGAAGCGCCGGCGGCCGATGACCTGCCCCAGCAGGCCGGAGCCGATGTAGCTGAAGAACAGGATCGTGTAGCAGATCATCAGCGTCGCGGTCAGCGCGAAGCCGTTGAGGTGCAGGGTCTTCACCAGCAACCCGGTCGGCATGTAGATCGTGATGATGTTCTGCGTCGTCCAGAAGCCGGTCATCAGCAGCAGGACCTGCAGGAGGTCGCGGCCGCCCTTCCCGGAGAACAGGCCCGCCATGGGCGATGCCTCGGCCTGTTCGGCCCCGGCGGCGGCCTCCTTCTTCCAGACCTCCGATTCCGAGACCTTGTGGACGTAGTAGAGGGCGAGCAGGCCGGCGAGCGCCGCGCCGACGATGAAGGGGATGCGCCAGCCCCAGACCGTGTAGGGCGACCCGGGCCCGTCGAGCGGGAACAGGTAGAACATCAGCATCGTGATGAGGTTGATGCTCACATAGGCGGCCGGGAAGCCCGCGATGATCAGGCCGCCGACGAAGCCGCGCTTGTCCTTCTTGGAATACTCGATGGCGAGCGGCATCGCGCCCGTGTAGCCGCCCCCGAGGAAGATCCCGTCGAGGAATCGCAGCAGCACCAGCAGGATGTACGAGGCGAGGCCGAGCGTCTCGTAGCCCGGGAGCAGGCCGATCAGCAGCGTGATCACGCCGAAGCCCGCCACCGAATAGATCGAGGCGGCCCGGCGTCCGACCTTGTCGGCGATCAGGCCGAAGATGAGGGCGCCGATCGGGCGGCCGAGCAGCGTGGTGATGAACACCAGCGAGGCCAGCACCGTCTCCACTTGGGGAGACAGGTTCTTCGGCTGGAACATGAACATCACCGGTGCCAGCGCGACCACCGGCAGGTAGATGTCGAACATGTCGATGTATTCGGAGAAGAACGCGCCCCGGATGGCGCTCTTGCGCTTCTCCTCGATCGACTGGGACGAGGCCGGGCGCGCGCCCGCTGCGTCCGTTGCCAAGGCTGCCGACGTGACCGTCATGGCGTCTCCCTCCCTGTGATCGTGCCGCGCATTTTTTGACTGCGTCGGTCCGTGTGCGGGCTCGCGCCCGCGCATGCGTTCGCGGGATCAGCGCCCGCCGGCGTGTTCCTCGTCCCACGCGGCGATCGCCGCGGAGGCGGTCCGGAAGGCGGCCAGGGCCGCCGGGGCGCCGCAATAGACGAGCGCCTGCATCAGCACGGCCTGGATCTCGTCCCGGGTCACGCCGTTGTTGAGCGCGCCTTTGACGTGGACGCCGAGCTCGTGATGCTGGTTCATCGCCGTCAGCATCGCGAGGTTGAGCATGCTGCGGGTCTTGAACGGCAGCGTCTCGTCGCCCCAGACCGCGCCCCAGCAATACTCGGTCACCAGGCGCTGGACCGGGCGGTTGAACGCGTCGGCATTGGCCCAGGACTTCTCGACATGGGCGGCGCCGAGGACGGTCTTGCGGTTCTCGAAACCCTGGCCGAACAGCTCGCTCTCGTCGGACATCTGATTCTCCTGGTCGGGGCCGACGCGCGCGGGCGCCGGCCGCATCGCGCGGGGCGGTTCAGTCGAGGCCGAAGCCGATCATCGCCTTGGTCTCGAGGTATTCCTGGAGACCGGCCTCGCCCCATTCCCGGCCGTTGCCGGACTGGCGGTAGCCGCCGAACGGCGCGTGGACGTCCGGGGGCGGGTAGTTGATGTGGACCTGGCCGCCGATGAGCCGCCGCGCCACGGCGCGCGCCCGGTCGCGGTCCCGCCCCTGGACGTAGGCGGCGAGCCCGTAGCGCGAGCCGTTGGCGATCGCGATCGCCTCGTCCTCGCTGTCGTAGGCGAGGATCGACAGGACCGGGCCGAAGATCTCCTCCCGCGCGATGGTCATGTCGGGCGTCACGTCGGCGAAGATTGTCGGGCGGACGTAGAAGCCGCGGTCGAGGTGGTCCGGCCGGTCCGGACCGCCGGCGACGAGCCGCGCGCCCTCCGCGATGCCGGTGCGGATCAGGCCGACGACGCGCTCGTACTGGGTGCGGTTGACCACCGGGCCGAGATCCGTCTCGGGGTCCGCGGTCGGGCCGAGCCGGAAGTCTGCCGCCGCCTCGGCCGCGATGGCGGCCGCCTCGTCCATCCGGGCCCGGGGCACGAGCATCCGCGTCGGGATCGAGCAGGACTGGCCGGAATTGGTGCAGCAGGCCGCGACGCCGCGCCGGACCGCCTGATCGAAGTCGACGTCCTCCAGCAGGATGTTGGCGGACTTGCCGCCGAGTTCCTGCGCGACGCGCTTGATGGTCGGGGCCGCCGCCCGGGCGATCTCGATCCCGGCGCGGGTCGACCCGGTGAACGAGACCATGTCGATCCCCGGATGGGCGGCGATCGCGGCGCCGACGCCGGGGCCTTCCCCGTTCACGAGGTTGAACACGCCCGGCGGCACGCCCGCGTCGTGCAGGACCTGCGCGAACAGCATCGCGCTGACCGCCGAGTACTCGCTGGGCTTGAGCACCATCGTGCAGCCGGCCGCGAGCGCGGGGGCGATCTTCACGACGATCTGGTTGATCGGCCAGTTCCAGGGGGTGATCAGGCCGCAGACGCCGATCGGCTCGCGCCGGATCCGGGTGGTGCCGCGATCCTCCTCGAAGGCGAAGCGCTCCATCACCGCGATGAGCGCGTTGAGGTGCGCCGGTCCCCGCGCCGCCTGCCCCTTGCGGGCGAAGCCGATGGGCGAGCCCATCTCCTGCCGGATCGTTTCGGCGAAGGTCTCGAACCGCTCCTCGAAGAGCGCCAGGATCCGGCGCAGCAGCGCCACGCGTTCGGCGGGCGCCGTCTCCGAGAAGGCCGGGAAGGCGGCGCGGGCCGCGCGCACGGCCCGGTCGACATCCTCGGCATTGCCGAGCGCGAGGGTGCCGAACGCCGTCTCGGTGGCGGGGTCGATCAGCGGGAACGGCCGGGCCGCGACCGGCTCGACCCAAACGCCGTCGATGTAGAAGCGGCTCAGGTCCGGGAGCGCCATCGTGTCAGGCTCCCTCGGCCAGCAGGCGGTACATCTCGGTGTGGTCGGCCGCGGGCCCGACCCCGCCGGCGATCGCGTGCCAGGTCTCGATGCAGTGCCGGCCGAACCCGAGCGGGTAGTCGACCGATTGGGCCAGAGCTCCGGCGATGCCGAGATCCTTGTCCATCAGCTTCAGCGAGAAGCCCGAGGCGAAGCTGCCGCTGAGCATGAACTGCTTGACCTTGTTCTCGGAGGTGTTGCTGCGCCCGGACGAGGCGTTGAGCACGTCCGTCATGGCCTCCGGCGCGATGCCGAAGCGCTGCGCCACGTGGAGCGCCTCGACGGTGGCGAGCAGGCCCGCGGCGGAGACGAAATTGTTCAGCGCCTTGGCGGCATGGCCCGACCCGGCCGGGCCGATATGCAGGACGGATGAGCCCATCGCCTCCAGCACCGGCCGCCAGCGGGCGAGGAGATCCGCCTCGCCGCCGACGAGGATCGCGAGCGTGCCGTCCACCGCCCGCCGCACGCCGCCCGAGACCGGCGCGTCGAGATAACCGAGCCCCTTCCCGGCGAGCGTCTCGCCAAGCGCCCGGGACCGCACCGGCTCCGATGAGCTCATGTCGATCACGGTGGCGCCGGCCGGGAGCGCGTCGGCCCAGCCCTCGTCAAGCAGCACCGCCTCCACGATGGCCGAGTTCGGCAGCATCGTGATCAGCAGGTCGAGCCCGGCCGCATTCTCCCGCGTGAGCGCCGTCGCGCCGAGGTCCCGGGCGAGCGCGTCGGTCCGGGCCGTATCCGCGTCGAGCAGGCGGAGCGCGTGCCCCGCCTTGGCGAGGCACCGGCTCATGGGGTCGCCCATCATGCCGAGGCCGACGACGCCGATGGTTCTCTGTTCCATGCCGTAAATGTCCCTCTGGGCGATCACCCGACTGGCGTCGCGTGTGCCCGTCAGCGCAGGGCGGAGAAGTCCGTGGGGGCGAGGAAGGTGTTCTCGATCCGGGCGACGATCGGCCGGTCCTTCTCGGTCTCAGCGCGGGCGGCGATCCAGTCCGGATCGGCCTGGAAAGCGTTCCAGCGCGCCTCGCGCTGGGTCATGTCGTCCCACTTGAGCAGGTAGGTGAGCGCGTGGTTGTCGGGACCGACGAGCGTGGTCCAGAAGCCGATCTGCTCGATGCCGTATTTCTGGAAAAAGCCGAGCGTCGTGGAGCGGAACCGCTCCAGCAGGGCCGGCAGTCGTGTCGGGGCGCAGTAGTAGACGCGCATCTCGACGATCATGGAATCCTCCGGTCAGTAGGTCGGTGAGGCAGTCGGTGGCTGGTCGACGCGCACGATCCAGCCTGCGGCGTCTTCGAACGCCTGCGGGTAGATCGCGAGAACCTGCGGATCGTGACCCGGGACGATGTGATCCTCGGACTCGGCCAGACGCCGGACCGTCCGGTAGCCCTCGAACATGTCGCCGACGTTGTAGACGATCGGATAGGCGAGCCGGCGGCCGATATTGGCGAAGAAGTGCGCGGCGTCGGAGGCCAGCACGACCCAGCCGCGGGCGGTCCTGACCCGGACGATCTGTAGGCCGTCCGAGTGGCCGCCGATCCGGTGGAGGGTAATCCCCGGATAGAGCGTGTCGGTCGCCTCGCGGAAGCAGACGCGGTCCTGGAACAGCCGGTCCACCATCGCCTTCACGTCCTCGGCGGCGAAGGGGTGGCGCACCTCCGGGTGGCACATGCACCGGCCGGTGCAGAAGGCCATCTCGCGTTCCTGGACATGGAAGCGGGCGTTCGGAAACAGGTCGTGGTTTCCGGCGTGGTCGTAGTGCAGATGGGTCAGGACGACGTCTTCGACCTTTCGCGGGTCGACGCCGATCCGCGCCAAGCCCTCCTCGATCGGCCTGACGATGTTGCGACCTCGTTTCATGGCCATCGCTCGGTCGAAGCCCGTGTCGACAACGACTGTCCTGGCGCCTCCACGAATGACCCAGACAAAATAATCGATCGGCATCGGACCGTCGTGGATATCCCCGCCGATGAAGTTCTCGCGGGCCATACGGTGATGATGAGCGTATTTGATCGCGTAGATCTCGAAGATCTCAGCGTCCATGCGGGCGTTTCCTTCAGGCGGCCAATTCGCTCGGCTCTCCCTCGCGGATGCGTGCCATCCGCAACCGCTAAAGAGCATTTCGTCAGACAATCTGTCAATCAGTCATTTTGGTTCTGAAGTGGGATCGGTTCTCGGGGTTGACCGGGCTTCCCAGAGTTTCGGCAACCGAGATCTCGGTCCGGTCCTGCGTGCATGACAGGACCGCCAAGTCTGACGCGGCCGCGTGTTGAGCCAGCATCCCCGTGGAGGGATTGGTGAAACGCCGTCGGCGCACCGACGCCGCTCAGGATCGGGGACGCTCTCAAATGCGCACCCCATCAGCGAACTCTGGATCGTTCGCGGACGGACATGCATCCGGCCGGCTCTGCGCACGGTGAGGACAACCCATTGAAGCAGCGCGGATTGATGAGCGCGCCGCTGTGATCGACGACGGCATGGGCCGGATAACCCGGCACGTGCGCGCCTCGGCCAACCTGCTCCGTCTGCGCTAAGGTCAAAGATGCTTTGGAAAAAGAGCCATGAAAGACGGCGAAGTTTAAAAGTAGCGAACCGACTTGATCATGCCTTCCCGCTACGAATACATCAGCTTTCGAGCAAGTTGTCTGGATCTGGGCCGACCCTGCAATTTCCGTTTCGTTTTTCTTGGATCTCAGCAGGGCGCGTAGGTCACGATCTGGCTGAACGCCGACCCAAGATCGAATTGACTGCCCCGGGCTTCGCGCGGCGTCGCCTGCAAATCCTGAGCTTGACGATCCATCAGCCCTGGGACTCGCTCGACCCGCCTCCTCGCTGCCCTGAAAGTCGCGGGGTCCGGAACAGATTTGTATCGGCAGCTTGAGGCCGCCGCGCCTCACAAGCTTGCCGGCAAAGCGAGCCACATCGTCAGCGCCATCAGCGCATGTGCGTGTCGAACATCCTTATTGGAAGCGATCCAAAGTCTGGCTGATCTTGCACGTTGCTCACGGTTCCGCTTGCCGCCCGAGGCGGATTGTGCAGATTGTCGCGCCGGACGCTGCCCGACATGAGTTGATCCGCCGACGCATGAGCCTCACCGTCGACCAGATCCTCGCGCTCGCCCCGGACGCGTCGAGCCGCAAGGCGGGCCAAGGTCTGGCGAAGCCCGCGACGTGGAGCGGGCTCGGCCGGGCGGGCGCGGCGATCTTCGGCGAGGTGAAGGGCAGCGGCGCGAGCCCTTACCGCACGGTCGCCGATCCCGCGAAGGCGACCTCGAAATGCACCTGCCCGAGCCGCAAGTTCCCCTGCAAGCATGCCCTCGGGCTGATGCTGATCGACGCCGCGACGCCGCTCCCGGAGGTCCCGCCGCCGGACTGGGTGAGCGCCTGGATGGCCGGGCGCGAGAACCGCGCCGCGGCCGCAGAGAGCCGGGCTCGCGAGCCGGATCGGCCGGTGGATCTCAAGGCACAGGCCAAGCGGCGGCAGGCGCGCGCCGACCGCGTCGCCGCAGCGTTGGACGAGCTCGATCTCTGGCTCTCCGACCTGATGCGCCGGGGGCTCGCGGCAGCGCGTGCCGAGCCCTACGCGGTATTCGACCGGATGGCCGGTCGGCTCGTGGATGGACAGGTGCCCGGCCTCGCGCGGCGGGTGCGGGCCCTGCCAGGGCTCGCAGCCGCGGGCCCGGTACCCGGCGCGCCCAAACCCGAGGCGGCGCTGGCGCTGGCCGTCGGCCAGATCGCCCTCCTCGTCCGTGCCGCGCGTCGCCTCAGCCTTCTGGACCCCGAGCAGGCTGCCGGCGTCCGCGCTGCGCTCGGCCTGCCCGTGACGGCGGAGACCCTGGCGACCCGCCCGGGACACGACGATGACTGGGCGGTGCTCGCCCATTCGGTCGAGGAGGAGGATCGGCTCGTCGCCCGCTCGGTCTGGCTCGCGGGCCGCCGCACGGGCGCCGTCGCGCAGGTGATCGCGTACGGGCCGCCGGGGACGCCGCTTCCCGAGACCCCCGCTGCCGGCCAGGACTTTTCCGGTACGCTCGCCTTCCATCCCGGCGATCCGGCCCTGCGCGCGGTCCTGCGCGACGGGAGGCCCGTCGCGGCGGCGTCGGTCGCGCTGCCGGGGGGCGGCACGGTCGAAGTAGCCCGCGACGTCTTCGCCGCGGTGCTGGCACGGGCGCCCTGGACTGAGCGGTGGCCCCTGCGCCTCTGCGGCGTTCGCCTCGGGCGCCTCGCGGACGATTCGGCCTTCGCGGTCGGGGACGCCACCGGCTGCCTGCCCCTGCGCGCATCACCGCACCTGCCGGCACTCCTCGCCGTCGCGGCAGGACATCCGGTGGACCTGTTCGGCCTGTACGACGGGATCGGACTCGCGCCCCTGGCGCTGGTCGCGCACGGGCGGCTCTACACGGTGCCGCCCCAGGAGATGCGTCCGATCCTGCTTCAGGCGGCCTGATGGAGGCCGTCGCCGCGTCGGATCCGGATTGGGATGCAGCCCTGGCCGCTGCACTGCTTGGCGCCGACCGCGTTCCATCCGCCGCGTCGAACGCCCCGCTGCCCGGCCTCGATCCCGTCGGCGCGCCGGGAGGCGCCCTCCTGGCGCAGATCGCCGTGCAAGGCCTTGTCCACCGTGCCGCCGCCGGCCTCGGACCGGAGGCCCTGCGGGCCGCACCGGAGCGGCCGGTGGACGGCCCGGAATGCCCGCCGGCCGCGGCGCGACGCCTTCAGGCCCTCTTGGCTGCCGGATCGTCCGCGGAACCGCGGCGGCGGGAGTGGTTCGCGCTCGCCGCGGAGGCCGGCCTTCGCGCCCCGTCCTGGTTGCATGCGGAACTCGCGGGCGTGCGCGGCGGCGAGGCCGCGCTGGCCCGATCCATCGCCGGTGCGGAACTCGACTGGCTCGCGCGAGCCTGCGGCGCGGAGATCGCCGCGCCGGACGCGGCCGCGGCTGCGGCCGAAGGCGAGGCTGAGAACAGGGTCGATGACTCACCCGCCGATCGCTATCGGGCCCTGATCGCCCTCCGCCAACGCGATCCGGACGGTGCTCGCGACGCCCTGGTCTCCGGCTTCAAGGCCGAGAAGGCGAAGCTGCGCGCCCAACTCCTGTCGGCCCTCGACGAGGGCCTGAACCCCGCGGATGAGCCGTTCCTCGAAGGCTGCCTCGACGACCGTGCGGCCGAGGTGCGCGCCTGCGCGCAAAGGCTGCTCACGCGTTTGCCAGGCTCACGGCTGGGGGCTCGCATGGCCGAGCGGGCCCGGACGGCCCTCGCCATCGAGAGCCGGCGCCACCTCCTCATCCGCACGCGGCACGCGCTCGTCGTCACCTTGCCAGAGGAGGCGCCGGACCTGGTCCGCGACGGGATCGAGCCGAACGCCTACGCGCGCGACGACGGCGGCCGGCGGGCCGGGCTGCTCCGCGACATCCTGGCGGCGGCGCCGCTCGGCGCCTTCGCCGACCACCCGCCGCGGCTCTGGGTCGATCTCGCCCTGCAGAGCGAGTGGTCGATCCCGCTTCTCGAAGGCTTTCTCCGCTGCGTCAGCCGGGAGCGCGACCCGGTGTGGATCCACGCCATGGCCGAAGGCCTGTTCATGGCCTGGAACGGGCGCCTGCCGGGCGTGAAGCGGGCCGACGCGCTCACCGACCTGTGGGCAAGGAGCGTGGGCTTGATGCCGGCCCCGGCGTGGGAGGAGGCCGTCGCGTCCCTGCTGCACAGCCACGGGGTCGGCGCGCTCCCGCTGCTCGCCAAGGCACCGCCGCACTTCTCACCCACGTTCACCGACGCGCTGATGTCGTGGATCGCCGCCGTCAGCCGCGGCACCGGCGCGGCGCAGGAGGCCCTCACACGCGCCTGGATCATCGGGCGCTTCGGCAACAGCGCGGCCCCGACCGAGCGGGCCGCTGCGGCGGCCGCGTCGATCCTCGCCGGGCTGCCGGAAGGGGAGGGCAGTCGCCTGCGCGGGCAACTCGCCAGCTTGGCCGAGACCCTGGAACTGCGCGCCGCCATGCGGCGCGAGTTCGGTAACCAGATCGCGGAGGGGAGGGCGCTTCGGACATGACGACGGACGTGACGCAGACGCAGCAGGGTGGGGCGCGGCTGCGCCAGGCTGCCGAGGATGCCTTCGCCGAGGAGATCGCGGCGCTCAAGGCCGCGGACGACCGGCCGCGCCCGCCGAACTGGCTGCTCTCCCCCCAGGCGGTCGTCACCTATCTGCTCGGCGGCCGTCTCCGCTCCGGATTCGAGGTGACGCCGAAATACATCGGCGAGCGGCGCCTGATGGAGGTGGCGGTGGCGACGCTCGCCACCGACCGGGCGCTCCTGCTCCTCGGCGTGCCCGGCACGGCCAAGAGCTGGGTCAGCGAGCACCTCGCCGCCGCGATCTGCGGCACATCGCGGCTGATCGTGCAGGGCACGGCGGGCACGAGCGAGGAGGCGATCCGCTATGGCTGGAACTACGCGCTGCTGCTGGCCAAGGGGCCGAGCCGGGAGGCGGTCGTCGCGTCGCCGATCATGCGGGCCATGGAGGCGGGGACGATCGCCCGCGTCGAGGAGCTGACCCGGATCCCGTCCGAGACGCAGGACAGCTTCATCACGGTCCTCTCGGAGAAGACCCTGCCGATTCCCGAACTCAACGCGGAGGTGTCGGCCCGGAAGGGCTTCAACCTTATTGCCACGGCCAACAACCGCGACCGCGGTGTCAACGAGCTGTCCAGCGCCCTGAAGCGCCGCTTCAACACCGTGGTGCTGCCGCCGCCCGCCACGATCGAGGCGGAGATCGCGATCGTGGAGACCCGCGTGGCCTCGCTCGGCCGCGCCTTTGAGATCCCGGCCGAGCCGCCGGGCGCCGACGAGATCCGCCGCGTCGTCACGATCTTCCGCGAGCTGCGCGAGGGTGTCACCGAGGACGGCAAGTCCAAGGTGAAGCAGCCTTCCGGCACGCTCTCGACGGCCGAGGCGATCAGCGTCGTCGGCAACGGCCTCGCGCTCGCCGCCCATTTCGGCGACGGCCGGCTCTCGGCGGAAGACCTCGTGTCGGGCATCGCGGGCGCCGTGGTGAAGGATCCCGTGCAGGATGCGGTTGTCTGGCGGGAGTATCTCGAGACCGTGGTCAAGGAGCGCGAGGGCTGGCGCGACTTCTACCGCGCCGCCCGCGCGAGCGCGTGAGCGGGGGTCGATGCCCGACATCCGCCTCTTCGGGATCCGCCATCACGGGCCGGGCTCCGCGCGCTCGTTGGCGGCGGCCCTCGACGCCTTCGTCCCGGACTGCGTCCTGATCGAGGGGCCGCCGGACGCGGACAGTCTGATCCCGCTCGCCGCGCAGGCCGGCATGGCGCCGCCGGTGGCGATCCTCGTCTACCGTCCGGACCGGCCCCGCGACTGCGCGTTCTTCCCCTTCGCGGGATTCTCCCCCGAATGGGTCGCGCTGCGCCACGGGATCGCGGCGGGCGCGGCAGTGCGCTTCATCGACCTGCCGCACGCGATCCAGCTCGCGGACGGGTTCGGCAAGCCGGCGGAAGAAGACTCCGCGGAGGCGGTGCCGGGTGAGGCGCCCGACGGGGCCGGGCCGCCCGGCGCGGCCGTCGCGTCGGCGGAGGCGGCTTCGGCCGCGCTGCGGCGCGACCCGCTGGGCGAACTCGCGCAGGCCGCGGGCTACCCCGACGGCGAGCGCTGGTGGGACGCCTTCGTGGAGAGCCGTTCAGGCACCGACGCGGACGTGTTTGCCGCCATCGGAGAGGCGATGGCGGCCCTGCGGGCGACGACCGGGCCGGAGCCGCGGGAGACCGGATCGGAGCCGGATGCCCGCGAGGAGGCGCGCGAGGCGCATATGCGCGGCGCCATCCGCCGGGCCGGGCGAGACGGCTTCGCGCGGATCGCCGTCGTGTGCGGCGCATGGCACGTGCCGGCCCTGGCGCGCCACGATGCGCGGGGGCAATCCGCCGCCGATGCCGCGACCCTCAAGGGACTGCCGAAGACCAAGGTCGCGAGCGCCTGGGCGCCCTGGTCCTACGAGCGGCTGGCCACCGCGAGCGGCTACCGCGCGGGCGTGCTCTCCCCCGAATGGTACGACACGCTCTGGAACCACGGGGAGCAGATCGCGTCCCGCTGGCTGGCGCGCGCCGCCGCGCTGCTGCGCGCGGAGGATCTCGACGCCTCGCCGGCCTCGGTGATCGAGGCCGCGCGCCTTGCCGACGCGCTCGCCGGCCTCCGCGGTCGGGCCCGCCCCTCCCTGGAGGATCTCGACGAGGCCGCGCAGGCGACGCTGTGCTTCGCCGACCCCGCGCCGATGGCGCTGATCCGGCGCAAGCTGGTGATCGGCGAGCGCCTCGGCGCCACGCCGCCGGACAGCCCCGGTACCCCCGTCGAGATGGACTTCGCGCGGGCTTGCAAGAGCCTGCGCCTGAAGCCCGGCTCGGATGCGGGCGAGATCGTCCTCGACCTGCGCAAGGAGACCGATCTCGCCCGCAGCCACTTCCTCAACCGGCTCGCGCTGCTCGGCATACCCTGGGGCACCCGGCGGACGGCGCGCGGGCGGGGCACCTTCAAGGAGGCGTGGTTCCTCAGCTGGCAGCCCGAATGGGTGGTGGACCTCGTGGCGGCTTCGGCGGATGGCGGGACGGTGGCCGAGGCCGCCGCCGCGCAGGTGACCCGCCGGGCCAAGGAGGCGACCCGGGTCGCCGACCTCGCGGCGCTTATCGGAACCCTCCTCGACGCCGATCTGGCGGAGGCCACCGCCGCGGTGATCGGGGCGATCGAGGACCGCGCCGCCCTGTCGGCCGACGTGTTCGACCTGATGGAGGCCCTGCCGCCGCTCGCCGAGCTCGCCCGCTACGGGTCCGTGCGCAGTGCCGACACCGCCCCCGTGCGCGCGGCCGTGCGCGGTCTGGTGCCGCGCGCCGCTGCGGGACTGGTCGCCGCCTGCCAGAGCCTCGACGACGACGCGGCCGCCGCCGCCAAGGCGCGCATCGCCGCCGTCACCGGCGCGCTCGCCCTCCTCGACGATCCGGAGCTCACGGATCCCTGGCGCGAGGCGCTCGGGGCGCTCGCCGACCAGGAGCACGTGCATGGCCGCGTCGTCGGCCGGGCCGTGCGCCTGCTCTTCGACGCGCGGGTCCTCGACGCCGCGCAGGCCGGTGCGCGCCTCGGCCGTGCCCTGTCGCGCGCGGCCAGTGCCGCCGCGGCCGCCGCCTGGATCGAGGGCTTTCTCGAGGACAGCGGCACGGCGCTGCTCCACGGGCAGGACCTGCTCGCCGTCCTCGACAACTGGCTCTGCGCCCTGGACGAGGAGCATTTCACCGAGCTCCTCCCCCTGCTGCGCCGCACTTTCGCGACGATCCTGCCCGCGGAGCGACGCGCGATCGGGGCCGTCCTGGGCAATCCGGGACGCGCGGGCGCGGGAGAGGCGCTGCCCGGTCGCTTCCACGATGCCGCGCGGGCCGCGACGGTCATGCCGATCCTGCGCCTGCTGTTCGCGCCCGTGCCGGCGGAGTCCGGCCTGGAGACGCCGGAGGCGGCCCCATGAGCGAGACCGAACGCCTGCGCCGCTGGCGCCTCGTCCTGGGCGGCGGCCCGGCGGAGGGGACGGGCCACGCCCTCGCGGAGCGCGACCTGCGCCTCGATCGGGCGCTCGGCGCCCTCTACGATTCCGACCGCCAGGGCGGACTGGGCTCCTCGGCCCCCTCCGTACCGCGCTGGCTCGGCGACATCCGCGACTATTTCCCCGCGGCCGTCGTGCAGGTGATGCAGCGCGACGCCCTCGACCGGCTCGACCTGAAGCGCATGCTCACCGAGCCCGAGATGCTGGAGGCGGTGGTCCCCGACGTCGCCCTCGTCTCGACACTGATCTCGATGCGCGGGGTGCTGTCCGGCCGCACCAAGGAGACGGCCCGCCTCGTGGTCCGCAAGGTCGTGGACGCGCTCCTCGCCAAGCTGGAGGAGCCGCTGCGGCAGGCGGTCAACGGCGCCATCGACCGCGCCAGCGTCAACCGCCGTCCCCGCCACGCCGAGATCGACTGGAACCGGACGATCCGCGCGAACCTGCGCCACTATCAGGCCGAGTACCGCACGATCATCCCCGAGACGCGCCTCGGCCACGGCCGCAAGAGCCGCGGCTCGCTCAAGGACGTGATCCTCTGCATCGACCAGTCCGGCTCGATGGCCAACTCGGTGGTCTATTCCAGTATCTTCGGCGCCGTGATGGCATCGCTGCCCGCCGTCGCGACCCGGCTGGTGGTCTTCGACACGGAAGTCGTCGATCTGACCGACGACCTCGACGATCCCGTGGAGGTGCTGTTCTCGGTGCAGCTCGGCGGCGGCACCGACATCAACCGGGCCGTCGGCTACTGCGCGTCGCGGATCACGCGGCCGGAGGACACGGTGCTGGTGCTGATCTCCGACCTTTACGAGGGTGGGGTGGAGGCCGGCCTGCTGGCGCAGGCCCAGCGCCTCGTGGCGTCGGGCGTGCAGGTGGTGGCGCTGCTGGCGCTCTCCGACGAGGGCGCGCCCGCCTACGACCGGTCGCTGGCGGCCCGCCTCGCCGCCCTCGGCGTGCCCGCCTTCGCGTGCACGCCCGATCTCTTCCCGGACCTCATGGCGGCCGCGATCCGAAAGGCGGACCTTGAGGCCTGGGCGGCGTCGGCCGGCATCGCGGCGGTGGCGGCCGATGCCGGTCCCCGCACCGCGTGACCGCGACCCGGTGGCGAAAGCGGGACTGCGCGAGCAGCCCCCAGGGTGCAAGCCGTACGGCTCTGTACACGCCCTGGACCGTCGAGGCCGGCCCGCTCACCTCCACCCTGAGGTTGCGCCGCGCCGCCCTGCTCGACGGCTTCGCCGGGACGGTGGCGGCCCTACGCGGCGAATCCGAACCGCCACTGACCTGACGCGGCACCGGCGCATACCCCCTACGCGCAGAGCAGCGGCTGGACGCAATCGCTCAATACTTGTCCATCAGAACCGCCTCGATCCCGTAGCGCACCAGCCGCTCCCGCGATCTGATGCCCGAGCGGATCCGATGAGCCACCTCGAAGGCGATGTGGTTCGCGATGATGTACCGCGGGATCATGGGATAATCGGCGCAGTATCCGGCCAATGCGTCGACCGCCTCTCTGTGCGCTTCGACCGCGAGACGAATATCGGTTGGCGACATTGCGTTTGTCCTCTTGGCGTCCTCCTGACAGGATGGCTTGAAGCTGAGGCGCGATCCGGCAGCCTTGATCTCCGTCAAGTCAGGGCCCGGACTGGTGGCACTGCGCTGCCGCGCAGGGGGCGCTGGCGGATGGTGCGTGTCCGCTCAGGCTGAAGGCGTCGACGTTGCGCTAGATCAACGCCCATCGGCGCGGGGCGGGCAGAGTCCGCGGCATACTCCGCGAGAAACCTCCCGGAGGAATGCCAGGAGGGACGCGATGATCGACAAGGATCTTCGCCGCGACGTGCTCGACGAGCTCGACTTCGAACCGAGCCTCCAGGCAGGCGACATCGGTGTGGCGGTGGCTGACGGTGTCGTCACCCTTACGGGCCACGTCGGAAGCTATGCCGAGAAGGTGGCGGCCGAGCGCGCCGTGCGCCGGGTGCGGGGCGTGCGCGCCATCGCCCAGGACATCGCGGTCCGTTACGCAGATGACAGGAAGGTCGCCGACGACCAGATCGCCGGGCGGGCGCTGGCCATCATCGACTGGTCGGTGCATCTGCCCAAAGACTGCATCCAGGTGAAGGTCTCGGGTGGCTGGGTGACGCTGACCGGGACGGTCGACTGGCAGTACCAGATGGCCGGCGCCGAGGCGGCGGTTCGGAAGCTGTCGGGCGTGCACGGGGTGACGAACCTGATCGAGGTCAGGCCGCGGATTCCGCCGACGGCGGTCAAGGACAAGATCCTTCAGGCGTTCCGGCGCAGCGCGATGTTCGAGGCCGACGCGATCAAGGTCAGCGTCTCGGGTGACCGGGTCATCCTAGAGGGGGCCGTCTCGGCCTGGGCGGAGCGGGACTCGGCGGAACGCGCGGCTTGGTCGGTGCCGGGCGTGCGCGCCGTCGAGGACCGTATCGTCGCCCTTGCCTGACGCGAGCGTTCCGACAGGCCGAGACCCGACCGGCCGTCGCCTTATCCGCAGACAGCCACGAAGACGCACTATGACGAACGGCCATTCCCGCGAGGTCGGAAAGCCTGACGGCAGACGCGGCCCGCATCACCCCGGGGACGACCAGCTGGCCGGCCGGATCTCCGACCCTGCCGGACGGGGCCTGCAGGACCTTGTGAGGAATCCCAACGCCCTGCGGCAGGCGATGCTGTCGAGACAGCACGAGCGCCCGTCGAGCCGCCGCATGGACAACGGCCGGGATCCGGCCGCGCTGACGGCGTTGTGCGCGGCCGGTGGCGTCGGCTTCGGTTTGGCTGATTTTCAGCCAGCACTGGCATCGGACCGACGACGGCGCGCGCCGGATGAGCCACGGCAGCGAACGGGTAGCTTGGACCCGGCGGGAGATCTGAGACCCCGTCCGGCCCGAGCGGATGTGATGTTGGAATGCAGCCGAAGGAGTTCTTCGCCATGGACGGCTTCGATCATCTCCTGAACTGGAAGCTCCTGCGAGGCTCGCACCGGTTTCCCGGCCCCGACGGCGGCACTTGCATCAACGAGGCGGCCATCGTCGCCTGCGGCTTCCCATACCAACCGGTCGCCTCGGTCAGCCGCATGCCGAACTGCTTCTCGCGTCCGATCTGCCAACTGGCCCTGCGCCTGAACGACGAGGCGACCGATGCGGACCGGCAGCGGCTGCTGCCGTTCGTGACCCGCCTGGCCTGCGCGGATTCGCGCCAAGTGGAGCTGGAGCGCGCCCGGTTTATCGACAGGCGCGTCGGCAACGACCGGATGCATTGGGACCCATCTTCCTTCGACAGGGGGCTCGCCATCCTCGAAGGCGTCCTGGCGATCGGCCGACAGGCGGACCCGCTCGGCATGGACGTGGCGGCGTCCCGGCTGGACGCGGCGCGCGCGCTGGACCAGCTCACGAAGAAGCATATCCGCTCGTTACCTGCAGCCATGAAGGCGTGGTTGGGTCTCGGGAAAGCGAGCGAGACGGAGCCCGAGACGCTCGCGGGCAGCTAGAGCGCGTTCGGCCACCGGGAGCATCGGCTCGATGCTAAGGAGTCCGTCGAGTCAGGACGTTGGAGCCGTTCCCGATCGGGAACGGCTCCAGGCTTGGTGGGGGTCCGAGCGAGGTCCACCGTCAGGTGCGCATCTCTCAGTTGGTGAGAGGCTTGTCGCTCGCCGCGTCAGGCTCAAATTCGGAGAACGCCCTCGCGCCCTCGCGCCCTCGCGCCGCCGCGCGCTCTCCGCCGAACCGGCACCCCTTTCGGCGGAGCGCGCTCGGGCAGCTCCGTGCCGACTACCGCCGAGATCAGCGATCCGCTTCACAGACTGTGCGCGATCACCCCGTTGAACGAGTCCGTTGCGGCGTAATCCCGATCCAGATGGGTGGAGTTCACGTCGTCCTCGCTCAGGCTCGCGGGGAGCTCGCGCTTCATGATGGCTTCGCCTCCTGCTGCCCGCCGATCGTACCCGCCGCTGAAGCTCCAGCCTTGATTCAGCGCAGGGCCGGCCGCTCGTCATCAGGCTTCGGCTCTCGGACGTGAGGGCTCCGGCGCCGCGCAGATGATCGCGACCCTCATCCAGCAGGACGGTGCAGGCCGCGGTCGGCGAGCATCGGAGCGGCGGAGCGGGGATCCTGTCGCAGGCGATCAAGCACGTGCTTTGGGATGATCTAATAATCTGGAGGATTTAACGACACCCGCTCCTCAGTGGGCATGTTTTGGAGGTTGCCATGTCAATGGAGACACAAAGCAAGCGACGAATTTTACCGCAGGTCACTGTCGGCATCCTTGCCGTGGCGATCTGTGCGCCGCTTCACGCGCAGCCGCTCACCCTGCAGGTCAATCCGCGCGGCGGCTTGACCGGGGAGATCGAACTCGGCGGCGTCCCGGTCACGATCGCCGCCCTGTTCGAGACGGGACCCCGATACACCGCGGAGAACGGGATCGGCCGGCGGGTCGGGATCGGCAGCAGCATCCCCGACTGGATCGAGATGGGATCCTTCCGCAACCAGTCGATCCCCGGCCTCACGCCAATGGGTCATTACGGCTACTTCATCTCGCCGGATGGAAAGGCCGTCATCGTCGATCTTGGATCACACCGGATCGTGCGCGTCCTGACGCAGTGAAACCCGTGGCCCAGAGGGTGCCGGATGTGGCGTGCCGTCGGACTCGCGGCGAGCCTGGCGCTCGTGATCGGCGCTCCGCCGACCCATGCGGCCCGCTCGACGGGCGCGGCGATCCGGATCGCCTATCAGCGTCCCATTGACGAGGAGACACGCGCGCTCCACCGGGAGCTCAAGGCGCGCCGGGTCCTGGAAGGCCTTCAGGCGATCGTCAAAGCCATGCGTCCGCCGCGCTCGCTGACGCTGCGACTGGCTGCCTGCGGCGAGGCCAACGCCTGGTATGCACCCAGAAGCCGGACGGTCACGGTCTGCTACGAGTACGTCCGGGAGGTGCGGGATCGTGCGTCCAGGAACCACCCCGAGACCGGTGTCACCCAACGCGACGCGATCTTCGGCCCCGTCGCACAGATCTTCCTGCACGAACTCGGCCATGCCCTGTACGATCTCCTCGACGTGCCCGTACTCGGCCGCGAGGAGGACGCGGCCGACCAGTTCGCCGCGCTCGTCCTGCTCGAACTGCCGCCCGCTCAGGCACGGCACGCGATCGACGGCGCGGCCTATCTCCTGCGCACCCAAGCCGCCGAGGAGACGCCCGATCAAGCGGTTCTGGCCGATGATCACAGCCTCGCCGGGCAGCGCCTCTACAACCTGCTCTGCCTCGCCTACGGCGCCGACCGCAGGGCCTTCGGCTATCTCGTCGAAGCGGGTGCCCTGCCTAAGGCACGCGCCGCGAATTGTCGGGCCGAGTACGACCTCGCGGCCTACGCCCTGCAGAAGCTCTTCCGGCCCCATTTGCGCGATGGCCGGATCGGGCGCGCGCGCGTCCGGCGCGCGTTCCGATGGATGTTCTGAAGCGGTGCAGGGATCGGCCAACGCCGCGACCCGCACCCCGTCTGCCGTATGAAATCGTCAGACGAACGATCGGTTCGACCAGGATCGACACGCCCCGACGTCCGGCGCGAACCGCCCTCGATCGCACCCGAGCTTCGCGGATCTTGAGGACAACTGGCCACGCCCTCGAATCCCGGATCCGCAACACGAGACGGCAGCTTGGACCGATCCCTCTAATTCCAATCTTGTATTGATCGAGCAGGTCCGCGGCGCGTGCAGTCGACGATAGGCAGATTGATCCAGCGCAATGTGCGGATCCTGCGACGGCTGTGAATTCTTCGCGCATCGGGAAGGAACGGAGTCCTGCGATGGCCAACCGCCTGGCGCTGGCGCGCGAAGACACTTGCGATCGACTTGAGCCCGATCGGCGGCTGGATGCGGAACGCACCCCCGGCGCCGACGACTTCCATGGCGACGTTGCGAGCGCAGCCTGCGCCGTTATCTCGGAACTCGGTTCAGATCCTGTCGAAATCCTCCGGAACGCGGGCTGCGACCCGCGGGCATCCCGGGACGGCGATACGCCGGTCTCGAATGCCGCGCTCGGCCGGCTGCTTCAGCTGGGTGCGAATCGCACGCGGTGCGGCCATCTCGGCCTGCTCGTGGGACGGCGTATCGCTCTCGCCAAGCTCGGACCAAGCGGCACGCTGGTGCGGAACGCTGGGACCGTCGGCGCCGCCCTGCGTGTTCTGGAGAATCGTCCCTGGGCCTGGACGTGCGGCTCTGCGGTCAGGCTCAGCGTCGAGACCGATCTGGCTCTGCTTCACTACTTTCCCTACGAAGCCGGGGCGACAGCGGTGGGCCTCCAGTCGGAGGGGGCACTCGCCACGATCGTCAATATCGTGCGCGCCCTGTCAGGTGCCCAATGGTCGCCATCGGAAGTCCTGTTGCCGCGTGCGCCACCGCGTCAGACGGATCCCTATCGGCATTTCTTCCGCGCACCCCTCCGTTTTGATCAGGAATGGGCAGCCATCGCGTTTCCATCAAGTATCCTCGAACAACCGATCGCGGGCGCCGACCGAGATTCGCTCGCGACCGCGGAACGTCGCATCCGCCAGATCGGCGAGGCGGCGCCGATCCAGATATCCGACCAGCTGCGGTGCCTTCTCCGCATGGAGTTCATCCAGAGTCCGTGGTCAGGCCAAGCCGTGGCGCGCCATCTGGCGGTCCATCGGCGCACGCTCAGCCGTCGCCTGAGGGCCGAAGGCACGAGCTTCCGGTCGGTGACCACACAGATCCGGTTCGAGACGGCGAAGCAGCTCCTGGCCGAGACCAACATGACCTTGGCGCAAATCTCCGCCTGTCTGGGCTTCTCCGAAGCGGCCGCATTCACGCACGCGTTCCGACGCTGGTCCGGCCTGTCACCGAGCATCTGGAGGCACCGGTGCCGGCCTCTGGAAACGGCAGCCGAAGCGATGCTCCCGAGCCTCTCTCGACCTGCAACGGGTCCCGATCGAGCATATGGTTTCCAGCATTCTCGAGAATAATCGTATCGAATTTAGCGCCAACGATCAGTATTAAAAATTCATTGTAAAATATATCGACAAACTCACTTTGACTTTTGCCAAAAGGACTTAAAGGAGGAAACAATGCCATCGATACGGATTATTTCGCTCGCTACTCTCGTGCTCGGTGTCATGCTGGGCCTGAACGCTCCCGGGCCGGGTGTCCTTGGGATCGCGCCGGCTCAAGCCGCCGGCGGATGCGGCCCTGGCTTACACCGCGGCCCCTACGGAGGCTGCCGACCCAACGTCTACGGGGCGCCCGGCTATTACGGATACCGGGGCAGGGCGATCTACGGTCATCCGGGCGCCGTCCGGTACGGTTATCGGGGCGGTGCGGTCTATCGGGGCGGAGCAGTCTATCGGGGTGGCCGTGCCTACGGTGGCCGGGCGGTCTACGGACGCCGCGTCGGCGGGTACCGCGGCGGATTCCGCCGCTGACCGGTTTTGAACGCCTTTACCGGACGCCGGACCCGGCTTCCTCGCGGTCGGATCCGGCAGCGTGCGCTAATAAGCGTGATAGACGGCCCGGTCGGACCGAGCCGGTCGCGCGGTGGCGGGGATCCCGACGGCGACCACTGGCGCAGTTGGGTCGAACGGCAAAAGGGCGGCGCCCGCGGCAACGAAGCCCGCCAGCGCCCGGAGATCGTCCGGTTGCCGCGGATCGCGCGATATGCGGCCGGTTTCCCAAGAGAGCCGAGCATTGCACGCCAGGGATGGCAATCGGCCCAAGGGGGAACAGGCGTCGTGGCGGGCGCAGGCGGCATCCAGCGCATCGATGGGCGGCAAGGGGCCGTTGTTGCCGAAGCCGCAGTAATTGCCGTGGAACAGGGCGGCCGGCTGCTGCAGGCCGTACGGTTGTGCCAGCGCGGGCGCGCCTGAACAGATCACCAGGAGCGGGGCGACAGAACGGAAGGTCATGGTGTTCGACCAATCCTGTTTTCAGACCCTGTGCCGGAGCGGACGATCGGTTCAGGCCGGATGAGGGAGCCGGGGCCTGACGGCCTCGGCCATGTTCAGCGGGCTCAGTACGGACGGCAGACGCCCGCATAGGCATCGTAATAGGCGTAGGGACCGCAGCGGCCGTAGGTGGCGCCGTAGCCCGCGGCCGCGGCTCCGACGGCAGCCGCCCCCAGACCGTAGCCGTAGGGACGGGCGCCGTAACCGTAGCGGCCGTAGCCGTAACCGTAGCGCCCGACCCTGCCGTAGCGGCCGACGGCGCCGTAGCGCCCGACCCCGCCGTAACGTCCGACGGCGCCGTAGCGGCCGCGATACCCCACCGCCCCGCGATAGCCGCCGACCCTGCCGGCCCTTACGCCATGGAAGCCGCCGGCACGGACTCCGCCGCCGCGGAAGCCGCCCCCGCCGTGGAAGCCACGCGCCTCGACGGTCAGACCGCTCAGGACGAGGGCGGCACCGGCCAAGGACGCAATCCGTAGAATCCTCATGGGATGATCTCCGCTCTGCAGAAGGACCTGCCGAGATGGGCTGAGTGCGGCATCAAGCCTTCAGCCCCTCGGATACGCACCGACCGAACAGTAAGGCCGAGCCGGCGACGCCGCTTGATCCGCGGGGACGCGCCCGGCTCGCGGAGCGTGCCCCTTCCCTGCTGCGCTTGAGCCGCCGGGCATGGCGGATGCCCGGCCCGGCCGGTGTCTCGCCCGATCAAGCAGGCACTCGGCGCGGACGCATAATGCCCCACGCTTCAGCGCGGTGAGCGAACGGCTCGTCCCGGCGACCGGCAGGATGCTGCTTTCGGTCGCGCCAAGGGCGCGCGAAGCGAAGTCGGCATTCGAGAGATGCCTCGATCGACAGCCAAGAAAGGTGAGGAGGTTGCCATGCCGGTTAAGACGCCGAAGGAGCTTTTCGTGCGCATGCTGAGCGATGCGCGGCACCATGCGGAACGCGCGACGAAGATCTACGAGGAATTGGGACAGGTCGCGCAGGATCCGGCGATCCAGGAGGCGCTCCAGTCGCGCGCCTTCATCCAGGACAAGACGATCAAGTCGCTCGACCGCTGCTTTCAGCTGATCGGCGAGAAACCGATCACCGCGAACGGCCGGCTCCAAGAAGTCTTCCTTGAAGATTTCCGGCGCGAGCTGGCCGAGATCCAGGCGCCCGCCGCCAAGGCCCTGTTCATCCTGATCAAGGCCAATCACCTGATGCATCTGCGCATCGCCGAGTACGTGGCCCTTGTCGCCATGGCCGACGTGAGCGGGCATTTCGGGGTCGGGGTCCTGCTGGAAAGCTGCCTGGCGGACAAGCTCGCGTTCACGGAGCGGACCCGCCGCCTGATCCGCCGCACGATCGAGAGCAAGCACGCGGTCAAGCTGGCGGCGTGACTACAGCCGGGACGGCGCCGGATCGCTCAAGCGATCCGGACCTGCGCCGGACGGTGCGCGGACCGGACCCACGGAGGTTGCGCCATGCCCCCTGCCACGTCCCGGGAGGCTGCCGGTACCGGCCCGCAAGGTCTTCCGCGCGCCGACGCGCGCGAAGGAGCCGGATCCCTGTGGCAGAGAGCAACCGCCGAAGCCAAGCGCTACCTTGCCTTTGCCACCTATCTGATCGTGGTCTTCGGCACCCTGATCCTGTTCAGCATCAACATCTACGCCCGGATCGATCAGGATATCCCGCACTATCCCGGCTACCATTTCTACGCGCTCGGGCTGATCAATGCCCTGGTCTTGGCCAAGTTCATGCTGATCGCCGAGGCGACGAAGCTCGGATCCCTGAGCCTCGGCCGGCGGCTCGTACGCAGGCCCCTGGTCTACGTGGTTCTGTACCGCGCGCTCCTGTTCACGGTCGTCCTCGTAGCCGCCTACGGGCTGGAGGAGGTTCTGGTGGGGGCGTGGCACGGACGGGCACCGAGCGCCGTGCTCCCGGAGATGGCCGGCGGCCCGCGGGGTGTTCTCACCTTCGCCTGGGTGATGTTCGTGGTGCTGCTCCCGTACTTCGCATTCCAAGAGATCGACCGCGTGCTGGGCGCCGGACGCCTGCGCGACCTGCTGCTGCGTGTGCCGGCGACCGAGTGAGGCCCCTCGGAGGCGCTCCGGCCGGGCGCGCCGTCACCGCGCGACGACCAGCGTCGGCCCGGACGGAACCGCCGTCTCCGGCTCAAGACTCGCGCGGCGGTGATCGAGGGCGTGACGCGCATGCGCCAGGGCCGTGGAAAAAGCCGACAGGCAATCGGTGCCGACGAGCCCGGACGAACAGCTCAGCATCGCCGCGACGATCGCCCGGTACTCGTCCTCCAGCGCGGCGAGCCCGGCGCGGTCGACCCCTGCCGCCGCGTCGGCGATCTCGACCAGGCGCCGGACCGGACGCCACCCCGCCTCCGACCGGCGCCTGTTCCAGCCCGCCGAGGCGGCGGCGAGGAGCGATCCGGCGAGGCTGACCACGAGGCCGCCGAGATAGAAATACTGCTGGACCTGATCGAAGAAGGTCTGGTCTCCATTGCTCAGGTAAGCGGCCACGCCCGGGTGGACAGGCAGAATCGGGCTCTTGTCGTCCGGATCGGGTGCCTCGATCTGCGCGGCCAGCGGCGTGATCGCGATGAGCTTCGTCTTGGTCGTCAGGATCGAGCGGGCGATCGCCGCCGCGACCACGTTGGGCATCAGTTCCGAAGCGGCGAAGCGGAAGGTGACCGCCAGCGTCGTGACGGTCTCGCTCGGCGTCGCGGGACGCGCCCGGAACGCGCCCATGGGCACGTCGATCGATTCGAAGCCCGGGAACCGCTTGCCGATCGCCTCCGCCTCGTCGAGGGCGAGGACTCTCGGAGTCCCTCTGGTGGCGCGCGCGATCGCGCCGACGACGTCCACGACCTCGCCGGGCGCCATGGGACCAACCGCCAGAACGGCCGCCAGCTTCTTCTCTCGGACGGATTGGGCCAGCGCGTCGACCGGCAGAACCGTCCTGCCGACATCTTTGGCCGGGATGTTGAAATAGCTCAGCACCGTGTCGAGGAGGCGCGCGTTGGCGGTTTGCAGGGGCCCGGCCACGATGCCGACGGTCTTGCCCGCCAAGCCGGCGACCGATGTCACGGCGCTGTGCGGCGGCAGGATGAAGGCGACGACGTCCCGGCGCAGGATCACGATGGTCTGGGCGTTGGCGGGCACCGCGGCGTCGCTGCGGACGATGGCCAGGTCGGTCCTGCGTTCCTCGAGCGCCCTGGCGCTGCCGGTGAGGTCATCGACCCGGACGAGATCCAGGTTGACGCGGGGATGCTGCGCCTTGGAGACGGCCGCGAATGCCGTGATGAAACGCTCGGCCGTGCTGCCGGGCGGTCCGATCGTGACGCGCAGGTTGGCGTGCGGCGACCAGACATGCGCGAGCGCGAAGCCGGCCGCGGCCACGAGCAGGACACCCGCGGCCAGGAGGGCGCGGCTCCACCGCCGGTTCCGAGGTGCACGACGTGCAGGACTTCGCGACCACATCCGGTCGTGACCGGCGGATACGGGCTCGGCGTCCTGCATGGCGATCTCGCGCCCGGGTCCGGTCAGCAATCGTCGCAGGCGCTGCCGCGTGCCGGCGATGGCCGCTCGATGTGGCGCTGCCGCCTGTCCGGTGCCCCGGTTCCACCACGCGGCGGCGTATCGCTCACGTCGAGCGGCGGCGTGGTGATGGCCTCGCGTTCGAGCCGGTTGAGGTCCGCATCGCTGGGGATGGTGACGGTGCCCTGTGCGGGGCGGTCACGCGCCTCCACGCCGACAGACCCGCCCCGTGACCCGGCGGGGAAGGACAGTATCAGGGCGGCGATGAAGACCCGACAGCGTGTCATGACGGCCTCCGGGGCAGCCGCGGGACGGATGGATGGCGGCCAACCTAGCCGGCGACGCCGCGCGCCGCTTGACCGAACGAGACAGGAGGGGCCGCTCGAGCGGTACGACTAGGCTCATGCCGCTCGGCCCTGCACACGCCCCGGCCGTAGCGACCGGGGCGGACCGCATCGGCCGGGCGAAAGACGCGCGGGCCGCTTCCTGGAACGCCGCCCTCGTGCGTGAGCCGCTCAAACAGTGCCTGCTCGCCGGTGCGGTCGCGTTCAGCTTCCATGCCCAGCTGCACATCGGCGCGTGATCTTCGCCGACGGACGCTCAGCCGATCATCGGCTTGCCCCCGCGGCACCGGAGGTCGCGATCGCTGCTTCGCCGGGCCGGATCGGCATCGCCGGCCCGTATCCGGGCCGCACCCGTCAGCGGGGCCGCGCCGACCGTCGCCGGTGCGGCGGACGAAGCGCCGACGAGGACGGCACGCCGGTTCATAGATTCGATCATCGAACTCATGGCTCGTGTCCTTCTCGTCCCCTGGCGATCCTCACCGCGCGCCCATGCCGATCCGATACGGTGCGGCGACCGGTGCGATCTGGGGCTTTCCGAACAGGCCGACCCAGAGCCATGACAGGCCCGCGGCCAGCAGGTCGCACGAAACGAACAGCCCGATCGCCCAGAGACCGGAATACGGCCATTGCGCGATGATGGCCCCGCCCAGGAGCACCGACAGCAGAGCGAACAGGATCACCGCGGCGCGGGAGGCCTGTACCTCGTGCGCGATCGCCCAGATCGCACGGGCGAGGCCCGAGGCGATCAGGATCGCGCCGAGAACGAGCGTGAGCGCGAGCGAGGCTTCGAGCGGCCGGAAGACCGCGTAGAGCCCGCCCAGCAGGTAGAGCAAGCCCGCCAGGAACCGGACGGCGCGCGAGCCCCAGGCCTCGGCCTCTCTCGGTTTGACCAGGGCCTCGACGATCTCGACGATCCCGGCCGTGAGCAGGAGCGCCCCGTACCAGAGCGTGCTGGCGATCGTGAGCGTGATCACCATGAACAGGCCGGCAATTCCGAGAACGAGCAGCAGGGTGCCGATCCCGACGAACCACCATCGGCCGCGCCCCGACTCATCGGTCGTGCCATCAAAGGTCGCGATGCTGGCCATGCGAGACCTCCATCATGTTTGACGAATGTTGGTCAAAGACGAACACACAACTGACTCGCTTATTCAGCGCGAAGGACTGCCCAACGGATTGATGTGAATCAAAACAGCCACTGGCGCCGGGCGACGCCGAAGTTCTGAGGCCTGGCCTGGTTCGATCCCCAGATCGCACGGCTGTGCCTTGACCTATCTCAACCCGGCCGCGTCAGAGCGCGATTACAGTCGCCGGACCGCCCCGAGGCTGAGGGCGCCGCGCCGGCTGCCGAGGGCCGTCCATACCCGGCACGTGACGCTCCCGACACGCCGATACCGCGGCGTGCCGACCTTCGAGAACGGTCCCGCGCGCGAACGCCCGTCGACGCTGGCGGAAGTCGCGGAATGTTCGGCCGGTCCCACCGCTGGAGGTTTCCATGGACATCCGCAAGTGCGCTGCCGAGGCCATCGGCACCTTCTGGCTCGCCTTCGCCGGCTGCGGCAGCGCCGTGATCGCAGCAGCTTTTCCACAGGTCGGCATCGGCCTCCTGGGCGTGGCGCTGGCCTTCGGACTGACGGTCGTCACCATGGCCTACGCGGTCGGCCACATCTCGGGATGCCATCTCAATCCGGCAGTCACCTGCGGCCTCGCGGCAGGGGGCCGGTTTCCGATCCACGACATCGTGCCGTACGTGCTCGCCCAGGTCGTGGGCGGCGTCGTCGGCGCGATCCTGCTCTACGCCATCGCGAGCGGCGCGCCCGATTTCGATCTCGCGAAGGGCTTCGCCGCCAACGGCTACGGCGATCACTCCCCGGGGCATTACTCCCTGATCGCCTGCTTCCTATCGGAGGCGGTGCTCACGATGATGTTTCTGTTCGTCATCATGGGCGCGACCCACGGCAAGGCGCCCGTCGGCTTCGCGCCGCTGGCCATCGGGCTCTGCCTCACCCTCGTCCACCTCGTCGGCATCCCGGTCACGAACCTGTCGGTCAATCCGGCGCGCAGCACCGGGCCCGCCCTGTTCGTGGGCGGCTGGGCCGTCGCCCAGCTCTGGCTGTTCTGGGTTGCCCCGCTCGTCGGCGGCGTGCTCGGAGGCGTCCTCTATCGCTGGCTGAGCGAGCAGCCGTCGGTTCAAGTCACCGGCATGGCGCCGCCGACGCCAGCGGAATGAGCCGCATGGGTCGCGCAGCCGGCCTCGACCGATCCACCTGTCCTGCTCCGGGCGACGACATGGTCTTCGTCCCGGGCAGTACCTCCCGCACGGGCTCGGACCGCTACGACCCGGAAGCGGCGCCCGCACACCGCGTAACCGACGACGGTTTCTGGATCGACCGAGCGCCCGTCACCAACGCCCGGTTCCGTGTCCTCGTCCGCGCCACAGGCCACGTGACGGTCGCGGAGCGAAACCCAGGGGGCTTTCCGGGTACCGTGCATGATCCGCCGGCCGGGCGGTGTCGCGCCAGGTCTCGCGAAATTTTTTCCTGCCAGCGGCGGCGAACTTCAGCATCGAGCAACTCCCCGAAACGACGAGGCAGGCCATGGACGTTCCGAGCCGGTGACACGCTCTCGGAGCCACCGGGATAGTCCACGGTCAGAGAGACTCGGCTTTCGAGAGCCACGCGAAGCGCTGCTTCGACCCTTCCGTTCGGGTCGCCGAGCCTGCTCGGCTCTCATCGAGATCTCTGCGCGGGCGCCACGGGGCCGTTCAGAGGCGGCTGGTCGCTTGGCGTGACCTCGATCCAGCGCCAGGGGGGCATCCCCTGCGGCGGTTGCTCAAAGCGGGTAGTCCTCTCGAACGGGTCGACGCCAACCCCCAGCCGTGATCAGTCAGCCCGAAGGTGGACCGCGCCGTTGCTCGTCAAAACCGCCTCCCTGCAACGCTCGCGGACGACGGGCCCGATCACGTCGTAAGCGTGGGTCTGGAAGCTGACGCGGCCCCCATCGACGCTGACGACCGCGGCAGGTGTGACTCAGGCCGCCAGTAACGGCGTCCATGCGCCCGCCGCATCGATCTGCTTGGCGCAGACCAGGGCTCCGTCGGCGGACCGTCGCACCTCGACGACGTGCGACATCCCGGGAGACAGCCTGACATCCACGCCGAGGTCGAAGCCGTGGCTGCCATCGCCCATCCCGGCGGCGGCGAGGTCGGCCCGAAGCTCGTTTGCCACGGTGAACGCGACGATTGCCCCGTCGACCACGAGATCCAGGCACACCGGGACATTGGGTCGGGTCACATCCTGCGCCCAACCGCCCACGTGCAGCACGTCGTCGGCTCCGATCACGCACCGGTCCAACCATGCCCGTACGGGGCCGAGGTCGCTGGCCTCCTGCACGGCGGTGGCGCGACGGGCGAGCCGTCCGCGTAGAGCCGCGAGTTCAGGACCGAGCCCTGCCCGCATGGCATAAGCCTTGGGCGCCGAGCCCGCATCCGAGGTCTGCACCGCGTCGAAGCCCGCTCGCACGCCCGGGGATGCTAGGAAGCTCTCGGCCGGCATGTTCTCGGCCAGAAGGAGGTCGTGGCTGTCCAACTCGATGTGCCAGTAGGTCAGGTCCGCCATCGCCTCGCCGCGCGTGATACTCGTGCCGTTGACCAGGTGCCCGGCGGCCGCGAGCAGACCGTCGACGAACAGCGCGTGATCGGGCGAGACCAGCAGATCGCGACAGGGCACGCCATCGGCAATGGCGTTCGCCCGGACACGCACGGGTCGGTCAGCGGCCGGCGCAGAAAGCCCCCCATAGTGCCTCGAGCCGATCCAACGGATGGGACGAAACTCGCCGGCTTGCGTGACGACCATGTCTCCGACTGCCATGCGCTCTACGGCGAACGGTCCGCCATGCGTCGAGATCGATGTCCCCGCGACAAAGCAAGGAACTCTGCCAACAGGATCGATCCCGGCAGCGTCCGACGCCGCTCTTGTTTCCTTGACCGTAAGTTCTCGATTGAAGGTCTGGGAGACCGTGAAAATGTCGTTGGATCTCGGCAAAAAAGCGATGCCGATCGTGTTCGGGTCGTTCTGGCTCAGCGGGGACGTGGAGAACTCCGCCCGGAATTCCGTCGATGGCGGATAGAAATTGGCACTCTCGGGTGCGCGGAAAGCCAAAACGCCCCCCGGCATGAGCTTGGTCCGGTCTATAATTTCGTCGCCCCGACTTATCTGTATGTAGATATCGACGGGAGAATCATTAAAGAATCTTGTGTCATCCATAGCGCGCCCCGCAGAATAATTTGTTACAATCCCGTCGTCGATTGAATTTGGCCAGAGATCTGGAAGGCGACATATATGGGTTTGTTTGTGAACTAAGTCTACACAATAAGAAATCGCAGCTTTAACGAAGATCAGTAAAGTGTCCGGCTGTGATATAATTGACAGCCGGCGCGCCGTATCGGGTGGGTAGCCAGCGAGCAGGCCGAGAGGAAGGTTCTGCCGCCGGGCCCTCGCGAGCCGTTTGCGACCGGCCCTTCGATTTCAGCTCGGCCCATGGGTGCGAGGCCGATGCTGGTTCGATCGTCGCTGCGCCGTTGAACCAAGAGCGGAACTCAAAGCATCGATCGTCCTTCGGCTGCACGCCTGCCACCCAGATCGGCCTGTCCGTGCTGGTCGGCCTCTCGGCCAAGAACGCCATCCTGATCGTGGATATTCGCCCGCGAGCTGGAATTCGCCGGCCGGAGCCCGATTCAGGCGGCCATCGAGGCGAGCCGGCTGCGGCTGCGGCCGATCCTGATGACCTCGATGGCCTTCATCATGGGCGTGCTGCCGCTAATCACCGCCACCGGGGCCGGCTCGGAGATGCGCAGGGCCATGGGTGTCGCGGTCTTCTCCGGCATGATCGGCGTGACTGCCTTCGGCCTGTTCCTCACCCCGGTTTTCTACGTGCTGCTGCGCCGCCTTTCGGGCAACCGGCCGCTGAAGCAACATGGCGGCGCGTCGATCGGCTCTGAAACCACCATCGCGCAACCTGCTGCTGTCGCTGTCGCGCATAGTCATTGAAGGCTGCAGCACGGTGCGTGCGGAGCGCCGCGATGCAGACGCGCCCTACGTCCCCGCGATCGGGATGGGCTGATGCGGAGGCGTCCTGAACGTCACCGTCGAACCGGCCGGATCAGAGGTGGGCGCCCGTAACCGCGTCGACGCACTGCCCGACGATGCGCAACCGGTCGCCGCTGCGGCGTGCATCGCCCTCAAGCACGTCGCCGACGCCGAGCCTCGCGCCGACGCGGCGCACGTCAATCGCCAAGCCTTCGTCTGTGAACGCGGAGTCGCGCGCGATCACGAACAGGCCGGTCAGGCGCGCGAGCGCCGTGACGATCTCCTTGCACAGGCGATCCGCGAAGGCTTTCACTTCCGGCCGCCAAGATGTTCCCCGGGCGGGCTCAGCACCGCATGATTTCCATTGGCATCGGTCACAACCTTCCGCAGGAGGCCCCCGCAGGCCTTCGCAGGCCATGGTGGTTGTCGATGCCCTTTCACTGACGCCTCCGCAGGCGTCGCGGTTTTCTCCTGTCATGCGCCGCCCCACGCCTTCCCGTCGCGGCCGCCTGGGCGGCGGGGGAGACGGGAAATCGGTCGCGCCGATCTTCGGCATCACCAGTCCCGATGGTTGTCGCGACCGGTCGCGGGGGCTTCTGCCGTATCGGCAACGGTGTAGCGGTAGACGAAGCGCAGCACCGAACCTGCTTCGCCTGCCATGAGGCGCGCGTCGGGAGCCGGGATATGTCTTCACGCGGGACACACCCTGAGGTGCGGACGAAGCCCTAGGGCTCACGGCCTCATGAAGCGGCGCGGATGATCGCAGCATCCGTCGATGGTCGCCCACGGCGTTTGTCCGCAATGGCTCGATGATGCCCAACGGGGCTCCGCGTCCGATCAGGCCGGAGCCCTGGCTCAAGAGTGGCTGGCAGCCGCGGATCTCGGCCCGTGGCCCGATTATCGATAAAATGCGGGAAACAGGGGCCTGCATCGGTGAGTCCAGCCCGCGAGTCCGCATTTTTATTGACAACCTTCAACCGGTCGCGGACCATCCGGCACAACAACGACACGGGAGGAAGGTGTGATGCGCAGAGCGGGCACCGGGATCGCGGCCCTGTTCGGCCTGAACCTCATGGCGGCCGGGTCTGTCGCGGCGGCGGAGCCCGTTCAGATCACGATGTGGTCGAACTGGCCCGACGAGCCGGCCAAGAAGGAGTGGGTGAGCGCACGCGTCCGAGACTTCGAGGCCGCGAACAAGCAGTGCGCGGTCAAGCTGAGCTTCATCCCGAAGGCCGACATCTACACGCAGGCCAAATCCGCCGTCCGCACCGGCCAGGCACCCGACGTTTTCTATCTGGAGCCCGACCAGCCCGAATTCCTGGCGGGCGGCTTCCTCGAACCGCTCGACAACTATGTCGATCTGGCAAAATTCGAGGACTGGGCCAAGCCGGCCTGGACTTCGAAAGGCAAGATCTACGGCCTGCCAGTCGAGGCTTACACGGTCGAGTTGTACTACAACAAGGATCTGGTCAAGAAAGTCGGGGTCGAGGTCCCGCCCTCGTTCCAGCTCACGCAGTCCGACTTCGCGGACTTGGTCAGGAAGGGTGCCGCCGCCGGCATTACGCCTATATCACAGGGCGTCGGCGACCGGCCATTCCCCGGCGGGTTGCTGCTCTTCGAGTCCCTCCTGCGTAAGCTCGGCACGGAGGATTACGGCAAGCTCCTGAATGGGACGCTGCCTTTCAAGGACCCGCGTGTCCTCGAAGTGATGACCTGGTTCAAGGGACTGGTAGATGCCGGCGCCTATCCGAAGAGCTTCGCGACGCTGAAGCTCGGCGAGTCCCACTACTATTTCTACCAGAAGCCGGGAGCTTTGACATTCCCGGATCCGAGCTGGTTCACGGGCCGCGCCTTCGCGTCGCCCGAGAGCGGGGGCATGCCGGCTGACTTCCCGCTCGGGATCATGCAATTCCCGGCCATGGACCAGGGCCAGTGCCCCACCTGCAAGACGCTGGCGGTGGCCGGCAGTTTCGTGATGTACGCGCGCGGGAAGAACAAGGCCTGTGCGGGCGCGCTGCTCGACTCTATGGCCACGGCCGGCAACGGCGACAAGTGGGTCGAGCAGGTCTCCCTGCAGACCGGCCTCAGATCCGATCCGACGAAGATCAGATCAAGTCATGCGGAGTATTTCGCCGAGCTGAATGCCCGCAACAAGGACGCCACGTACTTCTTCGGCACGCCGCTCATGTACTATCGCTCCAAGTGTGCCGAGACCTACACGCAGGTCATGAACAACGCCTTCCCGGCCGGCCTGATCGGCGTGAACGAGGCCGCTGACAAGATGGATGCGGCCTGCCGCAAGGGGAGCTGACGCGGTGGCGGGCAGTGTGGCCGGCACGTCGGCCCTCGCGGCGAAGACGGGGTTGCCGGAGAGCGTGCCGGCCTCCGGTCGCGTGTCGGATCCGCGGCGGGCCTCCTGGCCGGTCCTGCTGGTCTTCCTCGCCCCCGCGCTCGTCGTCTATCTCGGCCTGACGGCTTATCCGGCCTTCCGGACGATCTACGACAGCCTGTTCACGATCGAGGGGGCGGAGCGCAGCTTTGTCGGGCTCGCCAACTACCGCGACCTCCTCAGCGACGAGACCTTCTGGATCGCGGTCCGCAATACCTTCGTGTGGGCCTTCGTCGCCCCGATCCTGGACGTGGCGACGGGGCTCCTCCTGGCGCTCGCCCTCTATGCCGGGGTCCCCTTCGCGCGGTTCCTCCGGGTCGCGTGGTTCACGCCCGTCCTGCTCTCCTACGTTGTCGTCGCGATCCTCTGGATGTGGATCTACAACTACGACTGGGGGGTGGTGAACGAGGGCCTCCGGGCCGTCGGGCTCGGCGCCCTGGCCCGCTCCTGGCTCGGCGACCCGAACACGGCGCTGGCATCCCTGATCGTGACGCATGCCTGGAAGTGGGCCGGGTTCAACATGGTGGTCTGCCTCGCGGCGATCCACGCCCTGCCGTCCGAGGTGCTGGAGGCGGCCGAACTCGACAATTGCGGCTGGGCCGCGAAGCTGCGCCACGTCATCGTGCCGATGCTGCGGCCCACGCTGCTCAACCTCTACGTCCTCGCCTTCATCGGCAAGATGAAGGTCTTCGACCTCGTCTGGATCATGACCGGCGGGGGACCGCTCTGGGCGACCGAGACGGTCTCGACCTACGTCTACAAGCGCGCCTTCAACTGGAACACGTTCGATCTCGGCTACCCGTCGGCGATCGCGACGGTCTGGTTCGGCGTGGTCTGCGCCGCCGTCATCGTCCTCAACCGGATCTTCAAGTCCCGCGAACGGCTGGAGTACTGACGTGAGCGCCGACGCGACGCTGCCCCCGGCCGCCGGGCGCGGCGGCTTCCTGGCGAGCCGGGCCGCCCTCGCGGTCGCCATCGCCGCCTACACCGCCTACACGCTGGGGCCGTTCCTGTGGCTGGCCACCATGTCGGTCCGAACCACGGGCGAGATCTCGGCCGACCATTACGCCTGGCCCCGCCCGTTCCACTGGGAGCAGTTCCGGATCGCCTGGGTCGATTCCGACTTCGCCACGTATTTCTGGAACTCGACCGTGGTCGTGGTCGCCGCGGTCGCGGTGGTGACGCTGGTCGGCGCCGCAGCCGCCCACGCGCTGGCCCGCTACCGCTTCCGCGGCAACCGGCTTCTCTACGGCATCCTGTTCTCGTCGATCATCTTCCCGCCGCAGATCACCCTGATCTCGCTCTATCAGATCCTGGTCGATTACGGGCTCTACAACAGCCTCCTCGGGCTGACCCTCGTCTACGTCTCGCTCCAGCTGCCGCTGACGGTGTACCTGCTGGAGGGATTCTTCGCCCGGATCCCGCAGGACCTCTTCGACGCCGCCAAGATGGACGGCTACGGCGACATCGAGATCTTCCGCCGCATCGTCCTGCCGATCGGCATGCCGGCGATCGCCACAACCCTGATCCTGAACTTCATCCAGCTCTGGAACGAGTTCCTGTTCGCGGTGGTGCTGATCACCGATCCGGACAAGCGCACCCTGCCGATCGGCATCCGGGCCTTCATGGGCGACCACTTCCAGGACATCGGCATGATCGCGGCCGGGGTCATGATCTCGGTCGTGCCGGTGATCGTCGCCTACGTCTTCTTCTCCGAGAAGCTGATCCGCGGCATGACCGCGGGCGCCGTCAAGTAAGGGGCCGGCATGGCCGTCGTTCAGCTCTCGAAGATCTGCAAGCGCTACGGCTCCGGCGGGCCTGTCGTGGTCGACAACGTCGACGTCACGATCGGGGACGGCGAGTTCATGGTGCTGCTCGGCCCGTCCGGCTGCGGCAAGTCCACGACCCTGCGCATGATCGCGGGCCTCGAGACCATCTCGTCCGGCACGCTCTCGATCAACGGCCGGACGATGAACGACGTGCCCGCCAAGGACCGCGACATCGCGATGGTGTTCCAGTCCTACGCCCTCTACCCGCACATGACGGTCGCCGAGAATCTCGCCTTCGGCCTGAAGCGCCGCAGCACGGCACCCGCCGAGATCAAGCGGCGGGTCGGCGAGACCGCGGCGATGCTGGGGCTCGTGCCCTACCTCGACCGCAAGCCCCAGGCCCTGTCGGGCGGGCAGCGCCAGCGCGTTGCCCTGGGGCGCGCGATGGTGCGCGAGCCGATGGTGTTCCTGTTCGACGAGCCGCTGTCGAACCTCGACGCGGCGCTGCGCGTCAACACGCGCAACGAGCTGATCAAGCAGCATCACCGGCTCGCCTCCACGATGATCTACGTGACCCACGACCAGGTCGAGGCGATGACCATGGGGACGCGGATCTGCGTCATGAACGGCGGGCGCGTCGCCCAGGTCGGCAGGCCGCTCGACGTCTACTGGAACCCGGCCGACACCTTCGTGGCCCGCTTCCTCGGTTCGCCGCCCATGAACCTGTTCACCGTGCCGCTGCCCGCCGGGGACCGGATCCGCACGCCCGCGATCGACACCGCGCTCACGCGCTGGACGCCGGCCGCGCTGGCTCCGCTCGCCGGCCAGGAGGTCGTCCTCGGCGTCCGGGCGGAGGACCTGCACCTCGCGGCCGCCGCCACCGGGAGCGCGGAGGCGGGCCGCATCCGCGGACGGGTCTTCGCCGTCGAACCGCTCGGCGCGGAGACGCTCCTCGCCGTGGAGACGGAGGGCGGAGCCGAATGCACGGCGCGCCTGCTGCGGGACACGCGGGCCGACGTGGGCGCGGTCGTCGACCTGTTCTTCCGGCCCGACGCCGCCTTCCTGTTCGACGCGCGGACCACCGCGGCCATTCCCGCGCAGGTCAGGCCCGCCGGCACCGTGCCGGCGGGCGGGCCGGTGTCTGCCGGAGCGATGCCGTGAGCGCCGTCCGGCGGATCGGCCTGATCGGGGCCGGATGGGTCGCGCAGCATCATCTGGCGGGCTGGGCTACCCTGAGGGGGCGCGCCGAGGTCGTCGCGATCGCCGACCCGTCGGCCGAGCGGCGCATGGATCGAGCCCAGGCGTTCGACATCCCGAACACCTACGCGGACGCGGGCGCGATGCTCGACGCGGGCGGGCTCGACGCGATCGATGTCGCGGCGCCCCGGGCGGTGCATGCCGAGCTCGTCCGACTGGCGGCCGAGCGGGGTTTGCCGATCCTGTGCCAGAAGCCCCTGGCCCCGACCCTCGCGGAGGCGCGGGCGCTGGTCGCCGCGGTGGAGGGCCGGGCGCGCCTGATGGTGCACGAGAACTGGCGGTTCCGCGCCTACTACCGGGAGGCCGCGGCGTGGCTGCGCGCGGGCTGCATCGGGCAGCCCTTCGCGGCGCGGCTGGAGCTCGTGACGAGCGGTACCCTTCCGGATGAGGCGGGCCTGTTTCCCGCCCTGGAGCGTCAGCCGTTCATGCGCGACGAAGCCCGGATGCTCGTCGCCGAGGTCCTGATCCACCACCTCGACACGCTGCGCCTTCTGCTCGGGCCGCTGCGGGTCGTCGCCTGCGCGACCAGCCGCACTTGTCCGGACCTCGCCGGCGAGGACACGGCGCTGATCCAGCTTGCCGGCCCCGATGGGGTCGCCGTGCAGGTGTTCGCGACCTTCGCGGCTCATGGCGCTCCGCCCGCGTCCCCCGATCGCCTCGAGATCCTGGGCCGGGACGGCGCGATCCGCCTTCAGGGAGCCGAACTGTCGATGACGGGGCGGGAACCGCGGACGCGGACCTTCGACCTCGCCGCCGCCTACACCGACTCCTATGCGGCCGCGATCGCCCACTTCATCGATCGCCTGGACGACGGCGCGCCGTTCGAGACGGCACCGGCCGACAATCTCGAGACTCTGCGGCTCGTGGAGGATTGCTACCGGCTCGCGGGCCGGGCGGAGGCGCGATGACCGGCGATGGGACAGGAGATCCCGTACCGCTTCTCCGGCGCGAGGGCATCGGCGTCATCCTGGCGCGTCTGGAGGAGGACATCATCTTCGGTCGGCTGGCCCCCGGCGCCCGCCTGACCGAGGACGCCCTGATGGCCCGCTTCGGGACGTCTCGCCACTTCATCCGACAGGCTCTGGTCGAGATGGAGCGTCGGGGCGTCGTACGGCGGGAGCGGAACATCGGCGCGACGGTCCGTTCCTACTCCGCCGCGGAGGTGCGGCAGATCTACGAGGTCCGGGAGATGCTGACGCGGCAGGCGATGCTGATGATCGCGCTGCCGGCCGAGCCCGCGCTGATCGCCCAGCTGGAAGCGCTCCAGCACGCCTACCGCGACACGGTGGAGAAGCGTGACCTGCGCGGCATTCATGAGGCGAACGACGCCTTCCACGTCGCCCTGTTCGAGGCGTGCGGGAACCCGTACCTCGTGCGGACGCTCATCGACTACATGGGCCTGACCCTGGCGATGCGCGCCAAGAACCTGGCGGATGCCGAGGGTCTTCGCGTCTCCATCGATCATCATCGGACCATGATCGACCTTCTTGGCGGGCGCGACCGCTGGGCGCTCGCGCAGCTCTGCGTCGAACACATGCAGGCGAGCAAGGTCGATTACCTTGCGCGCATCGCTGACGACGCGTGCGGGCGCGCTCGGTCATCGACGCCCCCGTCGCGTGGGGCGTCCTCGACTGCGCCCGCCCGGAAGCAGTCATCGATGGTGACCCAAACCTCATGATCCGGTTTTGAGCCGTTCTCCTCCGGCTTCGAATCACCGTTCCATACTCGGTCGCACCTTGCTGAACCGCTTCAGCAGTCGCTCGCGCTTCAGGCGGGACAGGCGGTCGATCCAGAAGATGCCGTCGAGCTGATCGATCTCGTGCTGGACGACCGCAGCCAGAAATCCGTCCGCCTCAGCCTCGTGGACGGATCCGTCGAGGTCGCTGTAGCCGAACCTCACGGCGGCGGGGCGCGTGATCCGTTCACGCATGCCCGGCATGCTGACGCTGCCCTCTTCGTGCGTGGCCGTATCGGCGGACGTCCAGAGGAGCATCGGGTTGACGTAACAGCGCGGGCGCTCCTCAGGGGACATCCGGATCACCACGACACGGGTCGGAACGCCGATATGCGGGGCCGTAAGACCGATGGCGCTCGCGGCACGGAGCGTATCCGACACATCTTCGACGAGCGCCTTCAGGCCTGCCCCGAACGTCTCAACGGGATCGGCGGGGCGAGACAGACCGGGATCGGGATAGAGAACGAGGGGGCGGGCCGGCATGGTCGGTCAGTCCAACGGCGGTGAGGCGGGATTCCGCCACTCTTATCGCAGTCCGAGGCCGAAGCGATGCCACGCTTCCTGCTTCTCCGGTCAGTTGAGCAGAGAGCTCGCACGAAGCCGCGCAACGGCGAGGTCGACGAAGGTCCTGACCTTCGCGGGTGCCCGCCGTCCCTCCGGATACACCACGTGAATGGGCAGCGGCGGCTCCTCGAAGTCGGCGAGCACGATGCGCAGGCGGTCGTCGAGCAGATCGGAACCGATCTGGTAATGCAGGACCCGTGTGAGGCCCCAGCCGGCGCGCGCGGCCGCGATGCCGGCCTCGTTGGTGTTGCTCTGCAGGGCAGGGCGGATGGCGACGCGCTCGTCATCCGCGAAGCGCCACTCCGACGCCGCGAAGGCGCCGGTCGAGACCGCGATGCGGTGATCCTTCAGGTCCGCCGGCCGTTTGGGAGTTCCGAGCCGATCGAGATAGGCGGGCGCGCCGCAGATGACGCGCCGCACGGCGCCGACCCGTACGGCGGTGAAGCCGGAATCCAAGAGATGGCCGATGCGGACGGCGACATCGATGCCTTCCTCCACGATGTTGACCTGACGATCGACGAAGAGCGTCCGCGCTGTCATGGTCGGGTAGGCGTCCAGATAGTCGATCACGATCGGCAGCACGTGGATGCGGCCGAACAGAAGTGGCGCCGTTACGGAGAGCGTTCCGGACGGCGTCGTGTAGGAACCGGCGGCCGCGGCCTCGGCCTCGGCGATATCGGTGAGGATACGCCGGCAATCCTCGTAATAGCGCCCGCCCGCCTCGGTGAGCTTCACGGACCGCGTGGTCCGAACGAACAGCCGTGCGCCGATGGTCTCCTCAAGCGCCGCCACCGCGCGCGTCACGGCCGGCGGACTCATGTGCATCAGGCGCGCAGCCTCGGCGAAACTCGCCGTCTCGGCCACCTTCGCGAAGATCCGCATGGCCTGCCAGCGGTCCATGATCGCGCTCCTGTCGGCGTCTGCGGTTCGAAGATGACGCCGTCATGTCTCTGTCGGGCTGCGGGTCAAAGGGCTAGCTCACTTCGCTCCCCGACATGCCGGACGTCAGAGGTCGAGATGGACAAGTCCTGAGCCCTTGGCCGGAACGGCGCTGCAGATCAGCACGTCGTCCGGTCCGACCGGCGCCGTGGGCTCTCGCACGTAGGCAACCGCCCCGGCCGAAAGCTTCGTCCTGCACGTCCCGCAGCTGCCGGTCCGGCAGCTGAATTCCGGGCTGAGGCCGCGGGCCTCGGCGAGTTCCAGCAGCGTTCCGGCGTCCGATGTCCAGCGCGCCTCCTTCGATGACTTCAGAAACGCGACCGGAATCGGCTCCTCCGACGCGGGAGGTCGCTTCGGTGCCGTCTTGGCAGCTTCCACCCGGCGCACGAGGGAGGCGGGGCCGAACGCCTCCGCGTGAATCCGGTCCTCCGCGATGTTGAGCCCGCGCAGGCCCTCGTAGAGCGCCTGCGAGAAGGTCGGCGGCCCGCAGAGATAGAAGTCGTAATCGCCGAAGGGCAGAATGCGCGCGAGCAGCGCCATGTCGACGTGTCCGGCGGCGTCGTAGTCGACGCCCTCTACGGCATCGCCCGGTCGACTCAGCACGCGCACGATCCGGACGGCGCCGCCGGCGGCCGCCGCACGTTCAGCCAATTCATCTCGGAAGGCCATGTCCTTCCCGGTGCGGGCGGCCTGGATCAGGATTGTCGGCCTGACGCGCCGGGTCCGGAGGCCCTCGTAGACGATGTGGCGCAGCATCGCGAGCAGCGGTGTGATGCCGACTCCTCCAGCGAGCAGGACGGCCGGACGCGCCGTTCGCGCGTCGATGGTGAAGGCACCGGCCGGCGCCCGCGCTTCGATCACGTCGCCGACCCGGACCCCGTCGTGCAGATGGCCGGACACCACGCCGTCGCGCCTGATGCTGATCCGGTACACGGCGTCGGACGGCGCGACCGACAGGGTGTAGGTCCGGATGACCGGCGCATCGGACCCCGGCAGCGTGACGCGGATCGGCAGATGCTGCCCGGCGCGGTGCGGGATAAGACCGGAACCATCCGCCGGCTGGAGGTAGAGGGATCGAATGGATCGGCTCTCATCCACGATCCTGGTCACCCGGAGCGGACGCCATTGCGTGGCAAGGTCGGCGGCGCGCACGCGTTCGGCTGCCTGCTGCCAGTCGCCGGTCATCAGGGCGTTGGGCGACCAGCCATCCGCCCGGAAAGTCCAGCGCACCGGCAGCGCGTCCCGCCGCCGCACCACCCGGCGGGGCTTGAACGTCCAGAGTCGCTCGGCCCCCTGGAAGGCAGCGATCTCAGGCGAGGACAGGATGACCTGCGCGTCACCCGTCATTTGAAGCAGGTCGCCTGTGCCGAAATCGGCGAAGACCAGACCCGCTCGGCCGTTCGACAGGATGTTGCCCAGCGTGGCGAAGAAGAGGTTGCCGGCGAAATCCGGGACCGTGAGCGTCCCGTCGGCGGCGACGCGCACGAAGCCGGTCTTTCCGCCCCGATGGGAGACGTCGACTTGGCGCCGATCGTCGCGCTCGGCGTAGGAGGCGACGAAGAACGTGTCGGCGGCCTCGATCATGGCTCGTGCCGTCCCGTCGAGGCCGACGCTCTCTTCGACGGATCCCGCACAGGGCAAATGCGGCTCGCGGACGAAGGCGAAATCGCGCAGCTGGATGTATTGCGGACAGTTGCCGAAGCTCTGATCGACCGCGACGTGGAGGTTGCCGCCGTCCGACGCGCGGATGAGGCCGTTGACGCGGTTGCGGCGGCGCGTGTGCAGCTCGATGCCCAGAAGCCCGAGCGCATCGCCGTCGGCCATCCCCGCGCGCGCCGGGTCACCTGGATCGGGCTGGACTGCGATATCCAGTTCCCTGGAGGTCGGCGCGCGGATGAAGCCCGGCGTGCCGGCGATCAGCGTCGCCCAGGGATCGCCCTGAGGATCGACGCTGCCGGCCACGATGAAGGAGATCTGCTCATAGAATGCCCGATGCTGGTCGGGCATGTAATCCCGAACCACGCGCCGGCCGACCTCTGCCATCCGCGCGGACACGCCGACCTGCTCCTGGATGGCCGTCTCGCCCGGGTGCCACGTCGGGAGCTTCGACAGCGTCAGACCCTCGCTCATGATGCTCTCCCATCCTGCTTGGTCGGGCCGGCCGTTCGGCAGACCCGGACTCGCTCGGTCACGCGGCTGCCGTGAGCCCGGCGGGCGTCTGCGCGAAGGGCACGAAGCCCGGCAGACCTTCGATCCGACGAAGGAAGGCTTTCACGTTGGGGTAGGGCGAGAGGTCGACGTTGCCCTCGGGCGCCCGCGCCAGGTAGCTGTAGAGCGCGACGTCCGCGACGGTGGGCCGCTCGGCCACCAGCCAGTGACGGCCGGCGAGATGGCTCTCCAGGCGGCCCAGCAGCGTATGCGCCCGGCCGATCACCTCCGCGGGCCGGAAATCGGCGTCGAAGACCGTAACGAGTCGCGCGGCAGCCGGACCGTAGGCCAGTTCGCCGGCCGCGACGGAGAGCCAGCGCTGCACGGCCGCCGCGTCGGCCGCATCCTCCGGCAGCCAATCGGTTCTGCCGAGCTTGCGGGCGACGTAGACGAGGATCGCGTTCGAGTCGGAAACGACAGTGCCGTCGTCGTCGAGCACCGGAACTTGGCCGAACGGATTGAGCGCCAGGAATTCCGGACGCTTATGAGCGCCGGCCTTCAGATCGACCTCGATCGCGTCGTGCGGCACGCCAAGCAGCGACAGGAACAGCCGGGCCCGGTGGGCGTGGCCCGACAGCGGATGGTGATAGAGTTTCATGATCGTGCTCCCTGACGCGCCGGCCGGGATCCGTCCCGAACCGCCGTCATAGAGTGACCTTGCCGGACAAGCGGCGGAATGCTCCTTCTAGACAGTTCATTGTTGTCGACAGCGGAATAATCGTCGGCGCTGGACCGCGCCGTTGCAGGCCGATCACCCTTTCGATGGGGCCATGAGTGGTCAGCTCTGCGTGTCCGCCGCACGACCCGGCATTTCGGAGCCGCGCCGCACGGGTGATCATGCGACTGGAGGTAAGTGCGCCTAAGTAATTGCAGTCCTGGCGTGTGGCGCGCGATCAATTAGGACGCGAGCGAAGTTCGCTCTCGCAGGAGGCGATCACGCGCGTCCGAACGGGGGTTCCATGATGTCGAAGTCTCCGCCCCCGATCGAGTTGGACGCTGATCGGCCGGAGGACGAATTTCCGGGCAGCGAAACCGCGCCGGCCCGCTCATCGGCAAGGCGTCTCGTGAGCCGCATCGCGAAGGTGCTGCAAGTCCCGGAGGCCGCGCTCTACGACTTGCCGAACGCGCGCCCGTCGGTTCGGTCGTCGGCGCCTGATGCGTCAGAGAGCGCCGAACGCGAGAACGAAGGCATCGCCTTGCTCGAGGCCTTTCGACGTATCGGCGACCCTGAGACGCGTCAGCGCATTTTGCGCCTCGCAGAGGCGGCAGCCGATCAGGCCTAGACCAAACGTCAGGGCGACCGCGCGCACATTACTGTCGAGCGGAACTTTGGAGGCAGGGTCGCCTAATAACGACGACGTTTCGACTTGAAATTGCCTTCACGGCATGCTGCTCGCTTAAGGATCGAGGTGCTCAAACCGAAGATTTTCTTGCGCAGTTGTCTTTGAAATTCCGACGCACCTAAACCCGGGCGTGATGATTCATATACTCGACATCTCTATCCCGATCGATTACCCGACCACTTGGAAACATCGGTTGGACAGCACCAATACCTGCTCGCAGCGATGCCGCTGAGTGGGAGACCCCCGTCCCGCGTCGGCCTGCCGGTCAGCCACGTCTGCAACGATTCAGCCCTGAGCGTACGCGTGCGACGGATCTTCGCCGCGCCCGGACGCGGCCCGGACATACCGTTCCTTTACCCGAATGGTGCACATGCGCCCGGAGCCTCATTCTGGTTGGAAATCACCAACTCCGCAGCCGGCCTGCCGATGGGCTGACAGATTTGGGAGAGGCCCGGCGTCGGTCGTGCCTGCGGTGAGCCTACGAAATGGCGGATCGGAGACCGACAGGCACGGACGGATTGTGGGTAGAGGATACTTAAGCTACCTTGCTGGCGCATCTTAGGATTGTTGTGTGGTGCACAGCACAATCGCATGTTATTGAGCGTGGCCTTTCTCGACCGCGAGACGAGCCTTCTTGCAGGAAGCCTCACCCGACATGACGACGACTAATAGCCCGAAGCTCACCACCGAGGCCGACCGCACGATCGGCGGCCTGGTCGCCGCGCTGCGCAAGGCTCAGGGTCTCAGCCAGTCCGCGCTGGGTCAGGCGCTGGGCGTCAGCTTCCAGCAGGTCCAGAAGTACGAGAAAGGCCGCAACCGGATCGGGGTCGGCCGGCTGCAGGCGATCGCCGACGTGCTCCACGTGCCGGTGGAGACGTTCTTCGTCGGGCAGGCGGGGTCGGACTCCGAGGAGACGGGGACGCGGACGTTCTTCGAGGACCCGCAGGTCATGGAACTCGTCATGGCGTTCACCAGCATCGCCGACGAGAC
>NZ_JBKFBO010000095.1:0-116468 GCF_053346215.1 Methylobacterium sp. A49B | reverse complement strand
GGCGCATGCGGGTGCGTTTGGGATCCGGGAGCAGAGCACGCAGGCCCAGGGTCTGTCGTACGCGGGGGCGGCGTCGGGCTCGGGCGGCGTGTCGTCGATTTTCTGGAACCCGGCCACGATCACCATGAACCCGGGCTTCGTCTCGGAGCAGAACCTCACCTTCATCGGCCTGTCCTCCGAGATCCGGCCCGCGCCCGGCACCAACCCGGCCTTCGCCGGCCTGGGCGGCTCCGGCGACATCGGCCAGGGCGCCGTCGTGCCGGCGGGCGCCACCTCCTACCAGCTCAGCGACCGCCTCTGGCTCGGCCTGTCCACCGGCGCCCCCTTCGGCCTCGTGACCAAGCCGCGCGACGTGTGGGCCGGCGAGGTCTACGGCCGCTCGTCCCGGATCTTCTCGCTGGCGTTCAACCCGGTCATCGGCTTCAAGGTCAACGAGTGGCTCGCGCTCGCGGCCGGGCCCAACATCGAGTACTTCCGCCTGACCCTGCGCCAGGCGCTGCCGATCCCCGGGATCTCGCCGGTCGCCTACCCGAGCGGCTTCCTCAAGGGCGAGTCCTGGGGCGTGGGCTTCACCGCCGGCGCCACGATCACGCCGCGCGACGGCACCGTGCTGGGCATCGGCTACCGCTCCTCGGTCCACCACGACATCGACGGCTCGATCGGCGTGCCGCTGCTCGCGCTGGCGCCGCTGGCCGGCCAGGTCCGCGCCAAGCTGAACACGCCCGACAAGCTGAGCGTCGGCCTCACCCAGGCGATCACCCCGGTGGCGCGGGTCAACCTCGGCTTCGAGTGGGACAACTGGTCGAGGCTGGGCTCGATCGGCATCGTGTCGAAGACGCTCGGCCTGCCGGTCAACAACCTGCCGCTCAACTACAAGGACGGCTACACCTACGCGATCGGCGCCGAGTACGACGCCTCCGCCAACCTGACCCTGCGCACGGGCTTTGCCTACGAGACCTCGCCGATCGACTTCTCCAACCGCTCGGTGCGCCTGCCCGACGGCGACCGCTACATCGCCTCCGTGGGCGCCAGCTACCGCTGGAACCAGCAGCTGACCCTCAACCTCGCCTACTCGCACTTCTTCCTCGACCGCTCGCGGATCCTGGCCGGCATCGGGCGCGACTACAACGTCGGCAACATCGCCTTCGCGGGCGTGGTCGATTCCAGCGCCGACGTCGTCTCCGTCGGGTTCCGCTACGTCTTCGGCGCACCCCAAGCCCCAGCACCCGCACCCATCATCCGGAAATACTGATCCTGCGAATCCGGCAGCAGGAAGCTCTAGCGGCGATCACGTTCTACCCATGACGTGGTCGCGCGCCGATCGCGCGGTGTTTATCGCCGACGGTTCCGCATTCCCGCTCGCGAGGGAGATCCACGACATCGCGAGCGGCACTCCGACGTCGACACAGGCGGCAAGGTGAGATGGCCCGACCGGCCATCCATCCGGCGGAGATTATCCCCTCGACACGTTCGACCCGGCGGTCGCCGTCCTGCAGATCCTCGAGCCGGGACACGTTCTCCGTCGTGGCCTCCGGCGCGCGAGCCGCAGCCCCGCCTCATGCCGTTCGGACGCAGGCGTCGCTTTGCTTCAACGACGCCTCATGGATCGCGCACCTGGATTTTTCCGGGTTGACGTCGATAGTTTGACATATCTTCGTCAGATCGACCGAGCGCCTCCGATTTCCGGACAAATTGAGTCAAATTTTTTGCGTATTCTACATATTAAAATAGCGTTCCTATTTTATCTTCACTCTGCTTCGCCACCGTTTATGGTGGCGCCCTCGGGAAATATCCTGTGGTTGTGCCGTGCAAGTGCGCCGGCCCGTTCCAACAGGTGTATGCTCTCGATTCCTGAGATCAAATCCGCAAAGTCGATAAAGTCCAAGACGCATTACTATTCGACCGTTTGACAAGCATCGAATCCTGATATAATGCATCCCATAGCTCATTCGAATAAGTAATTTCGAGAAATATGCCTACATTTGAGGAAGTTGGGCATCTCCCGAGCATAATCACGGTTCGATGACGCCCGCGCAAACCAGCGAATGGAACAGAGTTACTGTGGCAAATGAGATCCACGATGCGGTCGTGCTGGGAGCTGGGATCAGCGGGCTTGTTTCGGCTTCGATACTGCACGATCAGGGCTGTCAAAAAATTCTCGTCATCGACCAATTCGATAAGCTCGGCGGCAACCATATCGATCGCGAGCTCAACGGCTACACTTTCGACATTGGCAGCTTGATCTTTCAAGACGACTCACCGCTTCTGCGGCATTTCCCCGAACTTCTGGAACATTACGTTCCGATCGAACCGGAATGGGGCAAGTTGACGCCTCAGGGCAAGATCGCGCAATATCCGCTTTCGATAAAGAAGGACATACTCGAATCAGGAATAGGCGGATGTCTGCGCATCGCATTTTCCGTTTTATACGCGAGGTTGTTTCACCGTGAAATAAAAAATGCGCGCGACTTTGCTCGATATTGGATCGGCGACTACTTTTTGAACCGATCAGGCCTCGAAAGTTATATGAAGCGCTTCTTCGGGATCCCGGCGCAAGCCGTAGATTTGGAATTCGCGGAGAAGAGGATGCTTTGGATCAAGGATCATGCTCGACTGGGCAAGTTGTTCCGCTATCTGAGGCCGCATCCGCAATCGGCACCGACCAACCGACAATTGGCGCGTCCGCAGGCAGGCTTCGACGCCTTGTATTCGGTGGCAGCATCAACGCTCCGTGAACGCGGCACGGTTTTCGAGCTTGGTCAGAGGGTAGACCGGATCTGCAAGATCAATAATGGCTTCCTCCTGAAACTCGGCGATCGCGAGGTGATCGCGCGGCGGATAATCTCGACAATACCGATCAATCTGGCACTCGCCGCCTGCGGAATGGAACCGGACCCCGGCCTGTCTTCGGTATCACTGATAAGCCTATACTTCAGCTTCTGCGGAGAACGTGGCTTTGATTGCTCCATACTCTATAATTTTTCGAATGACGGATCTTGGAAGAGGCTGACCGTCTATTCAGATTTCTACGGCAGGGTCAACGGCCGGGAGTATTTTGGTGTCGAAGTGATCGCATCGCACGCCGGCAACAGCATTTCCCTGGCCGAGCAAAACTTCCGCGATCACGTCTCGCACAACAAACTTTTCGCCGGCAATCTGCAGTTCGAGGGCGGGCAGTTTGTGCACTGTGCCTACCCGGTCTACACGGACAACGCGCAGGAGAAGGCCGAGGCGGCCGGCCGGCGACTGCGCAGCTTCGGCGTCGAGTCGTTCGGCCGGCAGGGCGGCTTCGACTATCAGCCGACGGCACGCGTTTCTACGCTGACTGCCGAGGCCAATCTGGAGCGGACGACGGCTCCACGAGCGTCGTGAAAATTTTGGCTCGCTCCATTCGCGGTCCCGCTCGATTCTGAACATGCCGATCAAGGACGTCCACGCTGCCTCATCGCACGATGGGATGGCCGCCGTCGGCACGACCATGACCCACAGATCGTCGCTTGGTATGGGCCTCCGCCCCTTCCCATCCGATGACATCACGTCTCACGCGCGCGTCTGTTCGACCGTGGCATGCCGGATCACCGCGCCGAGCGCCGAGCGTCCCTGAGATGTCGGCCCCCTGCCGCAGGGGCCGCTGTCCTCGTCCTCGAGTGCTGATCCCGCCACAGCGTAGATTGCGGCCCTTGTACAGAGAGGAATTGGCGGCTAGCACCCGCCCGGGTATCCACGGGCGACCGGCAGGTTTAACTTTATTTCGGCATTTCTCGGCAATTTCAGTGGACTCCGCCCCGAGGCAGATCTTTGCGAAACCGTTGCCTGATATGCATAACTTGACGTTAAGCGATAGCATTTCGCTGACGAACCGACTTGCGGCAGTCTGAGCGAACGTGTTGAGCGTCCAATGATGGTGAAAGTTTCCCACAGCACCTGGCCGGTTCAATCGTGGACGGCGGCCGGCCGTCATACGCCAGGACTCGATGGAGAGACGCCTTTCCGGCTTTGCCCCGAACGCGGCGCTTATACAAGATGAGCGTTTATTTCATGGAATTTGTTGTGTGCTGATAGTCCGCAAGACTCTTCTTTGGCGCCATTCCACTCAACCGAACGATACGCGCTGTTGGCAACTGCGCCGGGTACGCCGTTGTCGGAGCTTGCATTCCTCAACGCGGTCCATCGCAACGCGAGTGTTTCGTCGGACAAGCAACGAAGTCAGATTCCGGATGGACGCAATTTAGCATGAGCACGCTCGGATCATTCGGAATCAACGGACGATTTCTGACGCAGCCGATGACCGGCGTCCAGAGATACGCCATGAATGTGAGCCGTGCCATGAGTGCGGTCCTCGTCGCTCGAGGAGAAACGGTCCCCCTCCTCTCACCGCGGGACGCTCAGGATCCTGATCTCGACGGGTTGCCGCTCCTCAGGATCGGCGGTCGGGGCGGTCAACGCTGGGAACAATTCGCCCTGCCGCGCGCATGGCCCGATGCTCTGCTCAACTTCTGCAATACGGCACCGGTTCTGAAGAAAGATCAAGTCGTGTGCATCCACGACGCGAACGTCTTCGTGGCCCCGGAAAGCTACGGTTTCGCGTTCCGCACGTTCTACAAGACCCTTCAGCCGGTGCTCGCCAAGCGCGCGGCTCGGATCGTGACGGTGTCCAGATTTTCGGCGACACAGATCGCTCAGCATCTGGGATTGAAAGTATCGGACATCGTCGTGCTTCCCAACGGGCACGAACATGTCCGGCAGTGGGATCCCGGGCAGGCGACTCGCGCAAGATCGGCGCTGCGCCGCGATCCGGACGGCGTAGCGCGCCCGTTCGTCTTGGCGCTCGGTTCCCGAGCCCGCCACAAGAACTTACGACTGCTGCTCCAGCTTGCTCCTGAACTCGCCGCTCTCGGGATCGATCTCGTCGTCGCCGGTGGTCACGCCGGAATCTACGCCCAGGAGGATTTGCAGCACAGCGATAACGTGCAGAGCATCGGCTTCGTCACCGACCACGACCTCGCCTTCCTCATGGAGCACGCTCTGTGCCTCGCCTTCCCGTCGCTCACCGAAGGTTTCGGCCTACCGGCCCTTGAAGCGATGGCCCTCGGTTGCCCGGTCGTCTCGACCGATCGCGCCAGCTTGCCGGAGATTTGCGGAGACGCAGCGTTGTTCGCGCCGCCGGATCAACCCCACCGCTGGATGGCACATATTCGCGAACTGGCAACGAATCGCAGTCTGCGCGCCGAACTCATCGATCGCGGGCGTGCTCAAGCGTCACTCTTCACCTGGAATGACACTGCGCAAGGATATTTCGACTGCATGCGCAGCCCGAAGCGTCGACCCAGCGCGCCGACCCCGACCGCCAAGCCCCTGCCCAACGTCGCGGTGGTCATCGCGACCCTGGGCCGGCCCGGCATCGTCACGCAGACGCTTCAACGGATCCTTGATCGCCAAACGCACAAGCCCGCCGCGGTGATCGTTTCCTGTACCGCTGTTGCCGATGCGGGCGAGGCGGCCGCCAATCCTGACGTCACCATCGTGACCGGGCGTCCAGGTCTCGCCGCCCAGCGCAACGCTGCACTGGCCGCGCTGCCGGATTCCATCGACGTGGTCGCATTCTTCGACGACGACTTCGTGCCCGCAGCCGATTGGTTGTCGATCGCGACGCGGCAGTTTCGAGATGAGCCCGATCTCGTCGGCTTCACAGGCCAGGTCATCGCCGATGGGATCAAGGGCCCGGGGCTTCAGTTCGACGAAGTCGACCGCCTGCTCAACGCCTTGCAGGCGGTCGAGCCGACGGCCCTGATCGACGGTTACAGTCCCTATGGCTGCAACATGGCGTTTCGCCGCTCGGCGATCGGCACGCTGCGCTTTGACGAACGTCTGGTCCTGTACGGTTGGCTTGAGGATCGCGACTTCGGAGCCGCGCTCGCGGCCAAGGGAGGCAGGCTCGTGCAATGCATGGAAGCCCGCGGCGTCCATCTCGGTGTGAAAAGCGGCCGGGTTTCCGGTGATCGGCTCGGCTACTCGCAGGTCGTCAACCCTTTGTATATGCTGCGAAAGGGCACGATGACGTTCTCTCAGGTCACTGGCCAAATATTCCGCAACGTTGTCAGCAATTTAGCCCGATGGCCTGTCCCGGAATCATTCATCGATCGGCGCGGACGTCTGCGCGGCAATGTGAAGGGCGCCATGGACGCTTTACGGGGCCGCGTCGAGCCGGAGCGGGCGCTGCAGATCAGACACAAGGCTTGAGGTGAGCGTGAACACTCATAATCGGATCCCGCCTGATCGCCTTCAGCCCATCCGTCCCCTCCCGGGTGTTCCCTCCGCCGAACTGCCAGATGGCCCTCTGGCTGTCCTCTCCGCTGCCCTGAAAGCGGCGATACGCCAGAAATACGTGGTGCTCTCCTGGGTCGTGATCTGTGTCGGCTTGGCGGCGTTCTACGCGATAACGGCCAAACCCACCTACACGGCGACCGCGACCCTTCTGCTCGATCCTCGCCGGCCAGTCGGTTCGGCCAACTCCGACTCGTCAAGCGCGAACAGCCTTGACACCAGCAGAGCCGAGAGTGAGCTTCAAGTCCTGCGATCGGAGCGGCTGTTGGCGAATGTCTTCAACAGTCTTGATCTCGCGAACAATCCGGCATTTGCCTTCGAAGCGCCCGACAAGCGCGGATCCTCGGGCTTCAGCCTCAGAGGAATGCTCGGCCTGTCCAATGCGCCGCCCAGCCCTGACACGGTGCTTCAGATCAAGTTCGAGAATTTCGTACAACAATTCAGCGTTCGACGCGTCGGCCAGTCCTACGTCGTCGAGGTCTCCTACACGTCGGGAGATCCGACCCTGGCACGGCGTATCGCCAATGCGGCCGCATCCGCCTACCTATGGCAATCGATTGCGGCGAAGGCCGACGCGGCGAAGAACGGCGCCGAGTTTCTGCAGGGCCGAGTGAATGCGCTGAACTCTCAGGCGCGCTCGGCGGCCACGGCCGTGTCCAACGGCAGCCTGCCTGACGCGCCGACTCCCGATGCCGATGCCCGGATCATCGGCGCGGCACTCCAGCCGCTCAAACCGTCGGCCCCACGCAAGCCGCTCATTCTCGGTCTCGGCGCGACCGTGGGAATCGTCGGAGGCTTGCTCGTCGTCGCCATTCGCCAGGCGCTCGATCGCCGGATCCGCACGCCCCAGGACCTCGCTCAGCGCGTCGGCCTGTCCTGCCTCGCGACGCTCCCCTCCGTTCCTCGCCCGAACGCACGGGGGCGACGCGACGCGTTCGATCTTCGTCGGACAAGTGCCCAATGGCTCAACGACACGAAGACCGTGCTTGGGATTCGCAATCTCAGGACGTCGATCATGATGGAGTTGTCGACGCGTGGCCTCGACGAGGCGGGCATCGTGGCGTTCGTGAGCTGTGGCACGCGATCAGCCTCACCGCTGATCGGGCTGAGCCTGGTCAAGATCATCCGCGAGAGCGGCGAACTGGCAGTCCTGATAGACGCCGATATCTACGGAACCAAGCCCGAGTATCTCGGGCTGGATTCGGAGGTCGAAGATTATGACACTTTAGCCGGGCTTCTCCTCGAGCCCGAAAAAGTGTCGTCGGCGAAGCTGTTGGAATTCCAGGGCGCTTCGATACTTCCGGCACGGATGCCGTCCCGCGAGATCGGCACCGGCATCTATCTCGGCTCGCCGGCATTTCAAAAGGTCGTCAACCGGTGGCGAGCGACGAGCCATGTTGTCCTCGATCTACCATCGCTGTCTGACTCTGCAGACACTCTGGCGGCCGCGCGGCAAGCGGATGCGGTCGTTATAATCGTCGAGGCGACACGCACCACCGCCGACGAAGTCTTGGAGGCCGTGAAAACCTTGAGGAATGCGGGCGCGGCCGTCACCGGCGCCGTTCTTCACAACGTGTAGACCCTTGCGTGTAGACCCTTGCGCCGATTGGACGCCACGCCCTCATGAGGATCCGCATTGTCGGGAAATTGACAGAAGTCCATGCCGACGCGATGCGCCAGGGTTCACACTGAGCCGCATCTGTCGTGGAAACAGCGGCGGGCTTCGCAGACGCGGTGCCCCTCTTTTCCCGATCCGCCCGATCGTCATCAATGATCGTCGCGGCTGACGGGTGATGCGCGTCGCTGTACGTCATCGGCGCGTGCCGACCGCCGGAATCGCCTCAACGCAGAATCGCTGACGCCGCGAACCCGACATCGCGGCACGGCTTTTCCAGAACGTCATCCAAGCCGGGGCAGCCGATTCCGCCCGAAGGCTCAAGCCGCGCGAGCGGCATCCGGGGATCCAGGATGGTCTCTCGCGCCCCACGCGATCGGCCGAAGACGGGCCGCCTCAGGCCACCACCTCCACGTTTCGCTGCGTGATCCAGCGCGTCGCGTCGGCCCGCGGGGCGACCACGTCGGTGTCGGTCCGCAGCTGCGGGCTGAAGGCGGGATCCTCCGCCAGCACGTCGTGCCATCGGCGCAGGAAGCGCGCGGTCTGCGAGCCGGGGGCGAAGCTGGTCTGCCGCGACGCGCTCTCGTGGTGCGCCAGCTCGGCGAACGGCGTGTACACGATGCGGTAGCCGAGCTGGCGCATCTTCAGGCACAGGTCGACATCGTTGAAGTCCAGGGCGAAGCTCTCGTCGAAGCCGTTCACGGCTGCCAGCACCGCCTTGCGGGTAGCGAAGAGTGCGCCGGTCACCGCCGAGCAGTCGCGCTGCGTCAGTGCCCAGTCGCCGTAGGTCGGCTCGGCCGCATCGCGGTTGTACCAGGGATGGGCAAAGACATCGAAGATCCCGCCGGTCATGCCGGCATGCTGGATCTTGCCCGTCGGGAACAGCAGCCGGCCGCCGACACCGCCCACGCCGCGGTCGAGCGCGAAGGTGAGCAGCGCCTCGATCCAGCCGGGTCGGCGCACCACGAGGTCGTCGTTCATCAGGATGACGAGGTCGGTCTCGGCGGAGCGCCAGAGGGTGTTCATCTTGGCCGCGTAGTTGAACCGCTCACCCGGCGCCCGGGACGTCAGCAGGCGGGTCACGGTGAAGCGGTCGGAGCGGCCGCGGTAGATTGCATCGTCGGCCACGTCGTCGCCGATCAGCACGCGGATCCTGTCGGCCGGGTAGGTGCTGCGGCCGAGGCTGTCGAGGAGGTTGATCACGTGCGGCTTCGCGCCGTCGACGGCGCGGCCCTCATCATCCTTCGGGCGGCTCTGGTTGGTCGGAATGACAAGCGTGACGGGCGGGCGCGGGTCGAGGCTGCGGCGGATCTCGAGCGTGTCGGGCGTCAGGCCCGAGCCCGTGCGCAGGGGGACGCCCGTGGTTTCGAACCAGCGGTCGAGGACGGGGGCGCGGGCCGCCCGCTTGGCCTTCGGGCGCTCCAGGGGCGAGGCGATCAGGGTCTGCGGGATCCGGTCGATGCCGATGCCCGCGGAAAGCGCGCCGAGGAGGAACCGGAACCAGACCGCATTGCCGTGACGCATCCCGAAATCCGGGCTCAGGCCCGTGAGGGCGGAGACTCGGACGAGGAGCGGAAAGCCTATGTAGTCGTCGGCCATCAGCAGGCCGAGGTTGAAAGCCGGCTTGCAATGGACGCTCCGGACTTGGCCGGCGGCGTCCACCACGGCGTCGTCGCCGTAGAAGATGCCGATATCGGGCCGCTCGGCCATGGCGCGCGTCAGCTGCGCCACGAGGTCGGGACGCAGCTCCGAGGCCGCCGGGGCCACGAACAGAGCCCGGCAGGCCGGCAGCTGGCCGGCCGCGACCTGCCCGAGCCGGCGCTCATCCACGGGGCGGAACTGCAGGTCGAGGGGCAGCGGTAGGATCGCGTCCGGCCACGCGAGCGTCCCCCAGGAGGCCGACGGGACCGGAACCGGCTTCTTCTTCAACACGGGGGCGTCTCCGGGGCGTCAGGATCGTTCGGCGGCGAGGAGACGCGTCAGGCTCGCCTCCATGGCCGCTGCCACCGCGCCGATGGACAGGCGCTCGCGGATGCGCGCCCGGGCCGCGGCACCGATCCGGGCCGCATCGCCGCCCGTCACCGCCCGGGCCGCGTCCTTCAGGGCACGGGCCAGGTCGTCCTCGTCCACCTGCCCCCATTCGGCGCCGCGCAGGTACGGGCCGTAGGTCCGGTCGAGGGCGGTGACCTCGGCCTTCACGGGGAAGCCGCAGGTCGCGTCGAGGAAATCGCGGCAGCCGCCGTAATCGGTGGCGACCACGACCTTACCCATCTCCATCGCCTCGGCGATCGTCAGGCCGAAGCCTTCCGACGAGTGCGACGAGGCGTAGACCGCGCAGAGGTCGAAGAGGGCGCCGAGCTCGTTCTGCGAGAGCGGCTGGTCGATCACCACCACGTCGCCCGACGTGCCCACGAGGTCGAGGAGTTTCTTGCCCTCCTCGGGCAGGTCGAAGACGTGCTTGGTCTTGAGCACGAGCTGCCAGCCGGACTGCCCCAGGCCGGCGGTTCGGAACGCCCGGATCAGCGCGTGCGGGTTCTTGCGGGCGAGATAGCTCGAACCGTCGAAGGCGTAGAGGATCACCCGCCTGGACGGGTCGATCGCGAAGGCCTTGCGCAGGTTGGCCTTCGCGGCGGCGCTCACGGGTTCGCCCACCTCGTTCTCGACCACGTAGGGCACGACGTCGACCGGGATGTCGGTGATCTGCCGGAAGATCGCCGCACAGAACTCGGTGGGCGCCCAGATCGCGTCGAGGCCGTCGACGGTGGGGAGCCAGCCGCCGGGCACGTGGGACGTCTCCCAGACGAACAGCCCGATCTTCAACCGGGCCTGCGCGGCGATGGCCTGCTGATGCTCGCTCATCAGCGAGTGCCAGCTGTCGCCGTTGAAATGCACCAGGGCGACGTCCGCCGGGCCCGAGAAGGTCCGGGCCTGCCAGGACGGCGCCACCCGGGCGTGGACGTGGAACGGACGCTCCATCGGGTGGATGTTCAGCGCGACGGGTGCCCGGTGGAGGGCGCGGGCGTAGCTGCGGGCGGCGACGCCGAGGCCGTTGGCGTAGTTCATCGGCGAGACGTAGGCGACGCGCAGCGGCCGCTCCGGCGCCTGCGGAGCGCGCAGGTCCGCCCAGATCCTGTCGCCCGGATACGTGTAGGTCACGTCGAGGCGGGACATGTCGAAGCCGCGCTCGGCGATCGCCTCGCGCACCGCCTCCCCGCCGATCGCGGCATGCTCGCCGAGCAGGGAGCGCTTCACGAACGGGAAGCCCTGGCTGAGCATGTTCTCCCAGTCGAACAGGGTGCGGTTGTTGCGCGGGTCGTTGACCAGCGACATGTGCTTGTTCTGCGCCGAGAACAGGCTGCGCATCCCGAGGCCGGCCGCCCGCATCCGTCCCGAGAATGTCAGTTCGTACTCGGTGATCACCGCATTCTTGTCCGGCCAGTTCGCCACCGACTGGAGGAACCCGCTGAAGGCGTAGGACGACAGGCACCGCCGCTTCAGGGCCAGGAAGAAGCTCTGCAGATGGTGACTGTAGTAGAAGTTGTCGGCGAGCCCGATCACCGCCTCGGGAAACGCGTCGATCTTGGCGAGCAGGCCGGAAAAGTCGTCGCGGTCGAGGGGACCGACGAGGCTGTCGTTGGCGAGGTAGAGCGTCTCGGAATCGAGGAGGTCGGTGTCCTCCAGGAGGACATGCGCCCAGGCGGCGAAGTCGAAGCCGCTGTTCTCGCGCAGGTAGACGGACGCGCAGAGATCCAGGATCGCCTGCGGCACCGCGTTCTTGTGCTGGTCGGCCGCGATGATGAGGACGATGTCGGCCCCGTTCTCCGCAAACGCCCTCAGGTAGGGCTCGACATGGCCGCGGATCCGGCCCTCGGGACAGTGGGTGATGAACAGGGCCGTGCGGCCGTGCCGGCGGGCCGTCCGCTTCAGGCAGGAGAGGCGGGCGTCGGAGGCTTCCGGCACCGCGGCACCGGGGACGCGGCGGGTCAGGCGGCCCGCCTCCAGGCCGGCGGTGACGTAGTCGACCAGCGGGTTGAGGCCCAGCGCGGCGACCTTGGGGTAGCGGGCGAGATGCCAGGGCGCGTCGAAGCGCGGCGACGGGCTGGTGGCGCGCCCGCCATCCGCCAGGAAGTGCGCCAGCGGGTTCGGCGCGACCGCCGCGTCGTCGGCGAGATACGTCTTGGTGTACCAGCGGGTGTCGAACCACGGCCCCGGATCGAGGCCCTCTTCGGCGCCGTGCTCCAGGTAGTGAACGAGCGGGTTGAGGCTGTCGGCCCGGACCGCGGCGGATTGCGCGGCGTACCAGTCGGGGTCGAACAGCGGATGGGGTGCGTAGCGGCGGTAGCCGCCGGCCATCACGTAGTGCTCCAGCGGCTCGAGCCCGCTGGTCTCGGCCTCCGGGCAGCGGCTCCGGTAGAACGCGGCGTCGAACAGGCCCGACCGGCGGATGAGGTCGACGTGGCGCGACAGGCCGGCGAACTCCTCCGGGTTGCGCAGATAGCCCTGCTTCCGGCCGGTCTCGTAGAAGTGACTGAGGGCGTTGACGCCGGCCGCGCGGGCATCCGGGTAGCGGGACAGGTACCAGGCCGTGTCGAAGAGTGCCGACGGGTCGGTGTCGGCCTGGGCCAGGAAATGGAAGAACGCCCGGTCCCGGTGCTCCGCGCCGCCGAGATAGCGCGCCGCGTACCAGTCCGGATCGAACAGCGGGTTCGGGCGGACCCCCGCGGCGGCACCGCGGTCGACATAGTGGAGCAGCGGGTTGATGCCCTCGGCGCGCAGCCCGGGCACGGAATCGAGGTAGAGGTCGCCGTGGAACAGAGGATGCGGCCAGCGCCCCTCGCGACCGCCATGGACCGCGTAGTGGAGGGCCGGATCGAGGCCCTCCCCGACCACGTCGGGATAGCGCCGCGCGTACCAGGCCGGATCGAACAGGCCCGATTCCTTGACCGCCCGGATGAGATCGGCCTGCCGCGGCTCCGTGCGACGGCGGCGCTTGAGCCGCCGGGTCAGCGGGCGCGCGAGGGATTGCGCCGCCCCGGCGAGACCGGCTTTGTCCGACGATCCGGCGACGAACACATCTCGAAGGCGCATGGCTTGGTCCGGATACGCGGGAAGCCCGCAAAGCTGCCCACGCCGCGATCCGCGAGAGACATCAGGGGGTTCGGCCGGCCGACGGGTCGCGGGTGGAACCGTCCCGGCTTGGGCGCCTTCCTAATGGTCCGGGTCGCCGACGCCAAGAGCCGGGCCGCACCGGCGGAGGAATGAGGCGGCGCAGCGATGCTCGGCGGCGCCCGGTTGATCCGCCGTCGCGAAATCTGCGGACCGCCTGTCCGACGGCCGTCCCGTTCGTCTACGAGGCGCGGTGGCGAGCGCCCGGACGGCGGGCGGCCCGGTCCATCCCCGGGGAGCTCCAGGGTGCAGATCGGGCGCGACGCCCCGGTCCCGCCGGTACCACGGGCGCGGACCACGACACAGTTTCACCTGCCGTAAGCTATGGAGACGACCCTCATGAGTGAACGCATCATCCTCCGCGCCGGCGAGGCGCTCGTGGCGGGCGGCCCGCCCAACACGGCCTCCGAGCCCGAGGTCATCATCGGCGAGCTCGACGGGCCGGTCGGGACGGCGCTGGCGACGCTCACGGGCGACCAGGTGGTCGGCCACAGCCGCGTCTTCGCCCTGCTCAACACCGACATCATGGTCCGCCCGGTCACGCTGTGCGTGTCGAAGGTCAGCGTGACCGAGAGCAAGTACACGTCGATCCTGATGGGTACGGTGCAGTTCGCCATCGCCAACGGCGTGCTCGACGCCGTGCGGGCGGGCTACATCCCGAAGGAGAAGGCCAACGACCTCGGCATCATCTGCTCGGTCTGGCTGAGCCCCGGCGTGATCCAGGCCGAGACGGTCGACCACAAGGCGCTCTTCGAGATCCAGCGGAAGGGCATGACCGAGGCGATCCGCAAGGCCATGACCAACGAGCCCTCGATCGACTGGCTCCTGGAGAACCAGGACAAGATCGTACACAAGTATTACACGATGGGTCTCGAAGGTAAGATCTGATCCGGATTGCCCGGACCGACCCCTGATCCTGTCGCAAGGCGCGACGCGCGCTTGCGGCCCCGGTGCGCACCTCCGCGCCCATTTGGGAGCGGGGCGGGATTGGGGGTCGGACGGCTTTCAGTCGAAGCCCGTGAACGACGTGATGGCTCCGTCATCACGAGCGAAGCGAAGTGACCCAGGGAAGCGCGATATCAGCCTTCGTCGCACCGTCTGGATTGCTTCGCTCCGCTCGCAAGAACGTTGATCCGTTTTTGGGGATCCGAGCGGGCCGGCACACGGACCGTTCAGGACCGCAGATCGGCGTGCGGCGATCCCGACCTTGCCAGCCACGTGTCATAAGCCCCACACTCCGGGGATGACCGACGGGGTCTCCAACCCCGGGCAGGAGATGGACATCGGCATGACGCAGGGGATCAACCCGGCCACGACCCTCGATGACGGCATCGTGGCGACCGCGGAGAGCTGCCTCGCCGCCGTCGGCGGCGCGCGCGAGGCGATCCACGGGGTGATCTTCGGGCAGGAGAAGGTCGTCGATCTCGCCCTCGTGACCATCCTGTCGGGCGGCCACGGCCTGCTGGTCGGCCTTCCAGGCCTCGCCAAGACCAAGCTGGTGGAGACGCTGGGCACGGTGCTGGGCCTCGACGCGCGCCGCGTGCAGTTCACCCCGGACCTGATGCCCTCCGACATCCTCGGCACCGAGATCCTGGAGGAGGATGCCGAGCGCCGCCGGGCCTTCCGGTTCGTGCAGGGACCGGTCTTCACCCAGCTCCTGATGGCCGACGAGATCAACCGCGCGAGCCCGCGCACGCAGTCGGCCCTGCTCCAGGCGATGCAGGAGGGCCACGTCTCGGTGGCCGGCGCCCGCCACGACCTGCCGCGCCCGTTCCACGTGCTGGCGACCCAGAACCCGATCGAGCAGGAGGGCACCTATCCCCTGCCCGAGGCCCAGCTCGACCGCTTCCTCCTGGAAATCGACGTCGGCTATCCCGACCGCGCCGCCGAGCGCCGGATCCTGATCGAGACCACAGGCGTCGAGGAGGCGCGGCCGCGCGCGGTGATGACCACCGAGCAGCTGCTCACCGCCCAGCGCCTCGTGCGCCGGCTGCCGGTGGGCGAGGCCGTGGTCGAGGCGATCCTCGACCTCGTGCGCGCCGCCCGGCCCGACGGCGGCGACGCGATCGTGAAGGACAAGCTCCTCTGGGGTCCCGGCCCCCGCGCCAGCCAGGCGCTGACGCTCGCCGCCCGCGCCCGGGCGCTGATCGAGGGCCGGGTCGCGCCCTCCGTGGCCGACGTGAAGGCGCTGGCCGAGCCGGTACTCAAGCACCGCATGGCGCTGAGCTATACCGCCCGCGCCGACGGCGAGACCATCGAGGGCCTGATCGCCAAGCTCGCGGAGAAGATCTGACTTTGGTTGGAACCCACGCCCTCGACTCGGGCAGGCGCACCCCCGGCCGGCGCGAGAGCGAGGGCGCGACCGCCCTCTCCGACAAGATGCCCCGCCTCGTCCTGGAGGCGCGGCGCGTGTCGAGCCTGCTGGCCCACGGCCTCCACGGCCGGCGTCGGGCCGGGCCGGGCGAGAGTTTCTGGCAGTTCCGCCCCTTCGTCACCGGCGAGGCCGCGGCGCGCGTGGACTGGCGCCGCTCGGCCCGGGACGACCGGCTCTACGTGCGCGAGCGTGAATGGGAGGCGGCCCACAACATCTGGCTCTGGATCGACCGCTCGGCCTCCATGGGCTTCTCATCGGATCTGGCCTCGGCGCCCAAGATCGAGCGCGCGCTGATCCTCGGGCTCGCCCTGGCCGATGCCTTCGTGGAGGGCGGCGAGCGGGTCGGCCTGCTCGGCCTCACCCGCGCGACGGCCTCCCGCGGCATCGTCGAGCGGCTCGCGCAGGCCCTCGTCGCCGACAAGGCGGGCCTCGCGCAGGATCTGCCGCCGCGGGCGAGCCCGGCCCGGTTCGACGAGGTGGTGCTGATCGGCGATTTCCTCGCCGAGCCGGACCGGATCGCCGCCTCCGTGCAGAGCCTCGCCGGCCGCGGCAGCCGCGGCCACCTGCTGATGATCGTCGATCCGATCGAGGAGACCTTCCCGTTCACCGGGCAGGCCGTGCTGCACGATCTCGAAGGCAACCTCAGTCTCGACATCGGCGACGCCGATGCCTGGGGCGCCCGCTACCGCGCCCGGATCGCCGAGCACCGCGGCGCGCTGGCGTCCATCGCCCGCGGCCAGGGCTGGACGCTCACGATCCACCGCACGGACCGGCCGGCGAGCGAGGCGGCCCTGCGGCTCGCCACGCTGATCGCCGCCCGCGGCACGGAGTGAGGCCGCCATGCTGGGTCTGACCTTCGCCGCGCCGCTGGCGCTCGCCGCCCTGATCGGCCTGCCGGCCCTGTGGCTCCTGCTGCGGGTGACCCCGCCGCGCCCGCGGCGGATCAACTTCCCGCCGCTCAAACTCGTGGCCGACCTGATCCCGCAGCGGCAGACACCCGCGCGCACGCCGCCCTGGCTGCTGATCCTGCGGCTGCTGATCGCCGCCGCCCTGATCCTGGCCGTGGCGGGTCCCGTGTGGAACGCCGGGGGCGTCGGGGCCGGCGGCGGGCGCAGCGCTCTCCTCGTGCTGCTCGACAACGGCTTCCCGGCCGCCCACGACTGGCGCGACCGGGTGCGGGTCGCCACCGACGCCGTCGAGGGTGCGGCCCGCGACGGCCGGCCGGTAGCGGTGATCGGTCTTGCCGACACCCCCGCGGCCTTCGAGGCGAAGACGCCCGCCGCCGCCCTGGAGCGCCTGCGCGCCATCGCGCCGCGCCCGATCCTGCCGGCGCGCGACGCCCATCTCGGGTCGATCGAGACCTTCCTCGACAAGAACCGGGGTGCCGGCCTCGTCTGGATCAGCGACGGGGTCGCCGGCGCCAACGACGATCGCTTCGCGAAGGGCCTCGCCGACCTCGTCGGCGACAAGGGCGCCGCGCTCACGGTGCTGCGCGCCGAGAGCCCGCCCGCGCTGGCCCTCACCGCCACCGAGAATGCCGGCAAGCTCGTCACCCATGCCCTGCGGGCGGCTCCGAACGGGCGCAACGTCGGCGTCATCCGGGCGCTCGACCAGAAGGGCCTGCCGCTGGCCGAGCGCGACTTCGCCTTCGCGGCGGACGCCACGGAGGCGGACGCGACCTTCGAGATGCCCGTGGAATTGCGCAACAGCATCAGCCGCCTGGAGATCGCGGGCGAGCGCTCGGCCGGCGCCGTGGTGCTGCAGGACGAGCGCGGCAAGCGGCGCCGGGTCGGCCTCGTCTTCGGCGGCACCCTCGATCAGGCCCAGCCGCTGCTGGCGCCGACCTACTACCTGTCGCGGGCGCTCCAGCCCTTCGCGGACGTGCAGGAGGCAAGGGGCGCCAAGGGCACGGCGGAGTCGATCAACCAGCTCCTCGACAATCAGGTCTCGGTCCTCGTGCTCGCCGATGTCGGCGCGCTGGACGAGAAGACCACCGCCCGGATCGAGGCCTTCGTGAAGGAGGGCGGGATGCTGCTGCGCTTCGCCGGGCCCCGTCTCGCCGCCGGAAATGATCCGCTGGTGCCGGTCCGCCTGCGGCGGGGCGGCCGGACGCTCGGCGGCACGCTCTCCTGGGACAGCCCGAAGACGCTGGCGCCGTTCCCGCCCGAGAGCCCGTTCGCGGGGCTGAAGCCCCCGGCCGATATCGGCGTCCGCCGCCAGATCCTGGCCGAACCGGACGGCGACCTGCCGAACCGGACCTGGGCGTCGCTGCAGGACGGCACCCCAATCGTCACCGCGCAGAAGCGCGGCCAGGGCACGATCGTGCTGTTCCACGTCACTGCCGACACGACGTGGTCGAACCTGCCGCTCTCCGGGTTGTTCATCGACATGCTCCGGCGCGTCGTGGCGCTGGCCGGCGCCTCGGCCCCGGTGCAGGGCGAGACGCCGCGAGCCGCCGCCCCGGTGCTCGCCCCGCGGGTGACCCTGGACGGGTTCGGGGCGCTCGGCTCGCCCCCGGCCTCGGCCACCGCGGTGGCGGCCGACTACGCCGACCGGGCCAACTCGGACCATCCGCCGGGCTTCTACGGCCCGCCGGACGGAGGCATCAGCGTGAATGCCCTGAAATCGGACGACCGGTTGAAGCCCCTCGACGCCGCGGCGCTCGACGGCGCCCGGTTCGGCTCGCTCGCCGGCGCCGAGACCGTGGACCTGCGCCCGAGCCTGTTCACCCTGGCGCTGCTTCTGCTCGCCCTCGACACCCTGGCGGGCCTGTGGCTCGGCGGCTTCCTGCGCCGCGGCGGGCTCGTGGGCCGCCTGCGCGGGCGCCCGGCGGCCCTGGCACTCGCGGGCTTGATCCTGTTCGCCAGCCTGCCTGCGTCACCGCTTCGCGCCGAGGAGCCTCCAGCCAACCGGCCGAACGGCATCGAATCGGCGCTGGTCACGCGCCTCGCCTACGTGATCACGGGCGATGCCGCCATCGACGAGGCAAGCCGCACCGGCCTGACCGGCCTGACTCAGATGCTGTCGTCGCGCACCGCCCTGGAGCCCGGCGAGCCCGCCGGCATCGATCCGGCCAAGGACGAATTGGCCTTCTACCCGCTGATCTACTGGCCGATCGCACCCGCGCGGCCGCAGCCCTCCGAGACCGCGATCCGCAAGATCGACGCGTTCATGCGCAACGGCGGCACCGTCCTGTTCGATACCCGTGACGCCCTCACCGCTCGACCCGGCGGGCCGCCTTCGCCGGAGGCCGCCTACCTGCGCACGATGCTGGCGACCCTGGAGGTGCCGGAGCTGGAGCCGGTGCCCCTGGACCACGTGCTGACCAAGGCGTTCTACCTCGTGGACAGCTTCCCCGGCCGCTACGCCACCGGCCAGACCTGGGTCGAGGCGCTGCCGCCGGCCGCCGAGGGCGCCGAGCGCCGACCGGCCCGGGCCGGCGACGGCGTCAGCCCGATCATCATCACCGGCAACGACCTCGCCGCCGCCTGGGCGGTGGGCCGCCGTGGCGAGCCGCTCTACCCGGTGGTGGGCGGCGACCAGCGCCAGCGCGAGATGGCATTCCGCGGCGGCGTCAACATCGTGATGTACACGCTGACCGGCAACTACAAGGCGGATCAGGTGCACGTGCCCGCGCTGCTGGAGCGGCTGGGGCAGTGATTTTTTTGAACGCCACGACACGCGCCGCCGCTCCCCCTCCCCCCTCTGCGGGGGAGGGTACCCTGCGGAGCAGGGGGGGAGAGGGGTGCGACGGTGCCGGACTGAGCGAAGGCCTTCTTGACGGTCGCGTCATGTCCGGAAGCCAGGCTCCCCTCTCCCGACCCGGCCTGACGGCCGGCCCACCCTCCCCCGCAGAGGGGGGAGGGAGACGCCGCATCACGGATCCGGAGCGCTCCGCCCCATGCTGAGCCTCAGCTTCACCCCCCTCCTCCCCTGGCCGGCCATCGCCGTCCTCGGCGTGATCGTCGCGGTCCTGGCGGTGTTCGCCGTGCTGGCCCGGGGCCGGACCGCACTCCTGCGCGTCCTCGTCCTTGCGCTCGTTCTGGCGGCGCTGACCAACCCGGCCCTCGTGCGCGAGGATCGCGAGCCCGTGAAGGATGTGGCGGCCATCGTGGTCGACCGGTCCGGCTCCCAGCAGCTCGGCGACCGGCCTCAGATGACCGACGCGGTCCGCGCCGAGTTGCAGCGTCGCTTCGGGGCGCTGACCAACATCGAGCCGCGCTTCATCGACGTTCCCGACGCCAAGGACGGCGACGACGGCACCAAGCTTTTCACCGCGCTGGGCCAGGCGCTGGCCGACGTGCCGCCGGAGCGCCTCGCCGGCATCGTGATGCTCACCGATGGCGTGGTCCACGACATCCCGGCCTCGCTCGCCCAGCTCGGCATCAAGGCGCCGCTGCACGTCCTCGTCACCGGCCATCCGGACGAGCGCGACCGGCAGATCAAGCTGCTGGAGGCACCCCGCTTCGGCATCGTCGGCAAGGACCTGACGATCCGCGCCGAGGTGATGGAGCGCGGCGGCACCGGCCACGCGGTCGTCACGATCCGCCGCGACGGCGAGGAGATCGGCCGGCGGGACGTGGCCACCGACAAGCCGTTCTCGCTGACCACCCGGATCGAGCACGGCGGCCCGAACGTCGTCGAGATCGAGGTCGAGCCGCTGCCGGGCGAGCTCACCACGGTCAACAATCGCGCGGTCCTGCCGATCGAGGGCATCCGCGAGAAGCTGCGGGTCCTGCTGGTCTCGGGCGAGCCGCACCAGGGCGAGCGGACGTGGCGCAACCTGCTGAAGTCCGACGCCAACGTCGACCTCGTCCACTTCACCATCCTGCGCCCGCCGGAGAAGCAGGACGGCACGCCGATCTCCGAACTCTCCCTGATCGCGTTCCCGACGCGCGAGCTGTTCGTCCAGAAGATCAAGGACTTCGACCTGATCATCTTCGACCGCTACGCCAACCAGAGCGTGCTGCCGCAGGCCTATTTCGACAACATCGTCCGCTACGTCCGCGAGGGCGGCGCCCTGCTGATCGCGGCCGGCCCCGAATTCGCCGGCCCGGCGAGCCTCGCCCGCACCCGGCTCGCCGGCATCCTGCCGGGCGATCCCGACGGACGGGTGGTCGAGAAGCCCTACAAGGCGACGCCGACCCAGACCGGGCAGCGCCACCCGGTCACGCGCGCCCTGCCGGGATCGGACGCGAACCCGCCCGCCTGGGGCGACTGGCTGCGGATCGTCGAGGCGCGCACCCGCGCCGGGATCCAGCCGATCCTGTCGGGCGCCGAGGGGCTGCCGCTGCTGGCGCTCTCGCGCGAGGACAAGGGCCGCGTCGCCCTGCTCCTGTCGGACCACGCCTGGCTCTGGGCGCGGGGCTACCAGGAGGGCGGCCCCTATCTCGACCTGCTGCGCCGCCTCGGCCACTGGCTGATGAAGGAGCCGGCCCTGGAGGAAGAGGCCCTGCGCGCCCAGACCACCGGCCGCGGCCGGGAGGTCCGGGTCGAGCGCCAGACCATGGCGGATCAGGCCGATCCCGTCACCGTCACCGGTCCCACCGGCAAGGTGACGACGCTGACGCTGAAGCCCAGTGAGCCCGGCCTGTTCACCGCCACCTTCGACGCCGAGACGCTGGGGCTTCACACCCTGCGCTCGGGAAACCTCGTGGCCTTCGTCAGCGTCGGCCCGGCCAATCCCCGCGAACTCGCCGACGTGTTCAGCGATACCGGGCACCTGAAGGCGGTGGCCGAGGCCTCGGGCGGCTCGGTCCGGCGGGTCGCCGAGACCGGCGGCGCCGTTCAGGTACCGCGCCTCGCCACGGTGCGCAGCGGGCGCCTCGCGGGCGGCGACTGGATCGGCTTCCGGCCGAGCGACAGCGCCAACATCCGCGGCGTCGAGGTCTACCCGCTGGCGCTGGGCCTCGCGGCACTCGCCGCCCTCGCCGCCGCCGTGCTGGCCATGTGGCTGGTGGAGGGCCGCCGGGGCCGGGCTGCGTGAGGGGTTTTTTCGAACGGTGTCCCCCTCACCTCTCGGCGGGGGAGGGAAGACCTGCGCCTCGGCACGCCGTGCGCCTGCGCGCTCGACGGCTTGGGCTTCCCCGGCCTATGAGCCTCGATGCCCATCCGCGCCCGGCGCGGCCCAAACCAACGGAGACAGCCTGCCCGTGACAGCGCAGACCGTGACCGGACGCCTCCTCGCCGCGACGCTCCTCGTCGCCTGCCTCCAGCTCGCCCCGGCCCGCGCGCAGGAACCGTCCGCGATGCCGTCGACGCCGCCGACGCTGCCAGCCGCCAACGGCCAGTGGACGCACGCGATCACGCTGATGGGCCAGCCGAAATATGGTCCCGACTTCAAGCACTTCGACTACGCCGATCCGGCCGCGCCCAAGGGCGGTGTCGTGCGCCTGGGTGCGCAAGGCGGGTTCGACAACTTCAACATCGTCGTGGCCGGCCTGAAGGGTGATCTCGAAGGCGGCGTCCAGCAGATCTACGACTCGCTGATGACCGAGTCTTCGGACGAGCCGTTCACCTCCTACGGCCTGCTCGCAGAGGCGGTGCGGATCGCCCCCGACCTCGGCTCGGTCTCGTACCGGCTGCGCGAGAACGCTCGCTGGCATGACGGCAAGCCGATCACCCCAGAGGACGTGGTCTGGTCCTTCGACGTGCTGAAGGCCAACAGTCCGTTCTACGCCGCCTACTATCACACCGTCGCCAAGGCCGAGGCGACCGGGCCGCGCGAGGTGACCTTCACCTTCACGGAGACCGGCAACCGCGAGTTGCCGCAGGTGATCGGGCAGCTCCGCATCCTGCCGAAGCATTGGTGGACCGCCAAGGACGCCAACGGCAAGCAGCGCAGCGTCACCGAGACGACCCTGGAGCCGCCGCTGGGCTCCGGTCCCTATCGGCTGGCGAAGTTCGAGCCCGGCCGCACCGCGACCTACACCCGGGTGCCGGATTACTGGGGCAAGGACCTGCCGGTGAATGCCGGCCGCTACAACTTCGACACCGAGCGCTACGAGTATTTCCGCGACGGCACCGTCCTGGTCGAGGCGCTGAAGGGCGACCTCTACGACTTCCGCGTCGAGAACATCGCCCGCAACTGGGCCACGGCCTACGACGATTTCCCGGCCGTGAAGGAGGGGCGCCTCATCAAGGAGGCCTTCCCCGACCGCGGCATGGGCATCATGCAGGCCTTCGCGTTCAACACCCGCAAGGACAAGTTCAAGGATCCGCGGGTGCGCCGGGCCTTCAACCTCGCGATGAACTACGAGGAGATGAACAAGGCCCTGTTCTACGGCCTCTACAACCGGATCAACTCCTACTTCTTCGGCTCGGAGCTGGCGTCCTCGGGGCTGCCGGAGGGCGACGAGAAGGCGATCCTCGAGAGCGTCAAGGACAAGGTCCCGCCCTCCGTGTTCACCACGCCCTACGCGAACCCTGTCAACGACAACCCCGAGGCCGTGCGCAAGAACCTGCGCGAGGCGGTCGGCCTGCTGCGCGAGGCCGGCTACGAGCTGCGCGGCGGCAAGATGGTCAACAAGGCGACGGCTGAGCCGCTCATCGTCGAGTTCCTGGAGTTCCAGAACACCTTCGAGCGCGTGATCCTGCCGTTCTCCGCGCAGCTCAAGCTCATCGGCATCGACGCCACCCTGCGGGTGATCGACCAGGCGCAGTACCAGAACCGCATCCGCAACTTCGATTTCGACGTCACGACGACGTCGTGGGGCGAGTCCCTCTCGCCAGGCAACGAGCAGCGCGAGTACTGGGGGTCGGCGGCGGCCGACAAGCCCGGCTCGCGCAACCTCATCGGCATCAAGGATCCCGGCATCGACGCGCTGGTCGAAAAGGTGATTTTCGCCAAGGACCGCCCCGGCGTGATCGCCGCGACGCGGGCGCTCGACCGGGTGCTGCTGGCCCACGACTACGTCGTCCCGCAATGGTCCTCGAACCAGCAGCGGACCCTGCGCTGGAACCGGTTCGGCCACCCCTCCATCCTGCCGCTCTACGCCAGTTCCGGCTTCCCGACGACGTGGTGGTACGACGAGAAGTTCGCCGCCAAGACCGGGGCACCCCGTTGACGGGCCGCCTCTGGACGCCGACCCGACGGGGGGTTGTCCTCGGCGCCGCCGCCCTGGCGACGGTCCGGCCGGGATGGGCGGATGAGGGGGAGCGTCACGGGCTGTCGAGTTTCGGCGAGCTGAAATATCCGCCCGGCTTCGAGCGCTTCGACTACGTGAATCCGATGGCGCCCCGCGGCGGGCGCTTCTCGGCGCAGCTTTCCGGCACGATCGGCAATCAGGCGTTCAACACCTTCAACACGCTCAACATCTACGTGCTGCGCGGCGAGGGGGCCGCGGGCCTGAACCTGACCTTCGACAGCCTGATGGTCCGCGCCCTCGACGAGCCGGACGCGCTCTACGGGCTGGTGGCGCGGTCGGTCACGGTGAGCCCGGACGGTCTCACCTACACCTTCGCCCTGCGTCCGCAGGCGCGGTTCCACGACGGCTCGCGGCTCACCGCGCGGGACGCGGCCTTCAGCCTCAAGCTCCTGCGCGAGAAGGGACACCCGGAGATCGCCGAGGTGATCCGTGCCATGACCGACGCCCGCGCCGAGGGCGACGAGCGGCTGGTCGTCACCTTCGAAGCCGGCCGCGCCCGGGACCTGCCGCTGTTCGTGGCGCAACTGCCAATCTTCTCGGCGACCTATTACGGCGGCCGCGACTTCGAGGCCTCGACCCTGGAGGCGCCGCTGGGCTCCGGTCCCTACCGGGTCGGCACGGTCGATCCCGGCCGCTCCATCGGTCTGGAGCGCGTGCCGGATTACTGGGCGGCCGACCTGCCGGTGAACGTCGGCCAGAACAACTTCGACACGATCCGCTACGAGTACTTCCGCGACCGGACCGTGGCGTTCGAGGCGTTCAAGAGCGGCGCCTTCACGTTCAGAGAAGAGTTCACCGCCCGGGTCTGGGCCACCGGCTACGACTTCCCGGCCCTGGCCGAGGGGCGCGTCGTCCGCGAGATGGTGCCGGACGCACGTCCGAGCGGCACGCAGGGCTGGTGGATCAACACCCGCCGGGAGGCCTTCCGCGATCCCCGGGTGCGCGAGGCGATCGGCTTGTGCTTCGACTTCGAGTGGTCGAACCGGAACCTGATGTACGGCGCCTACACGCGCACGGCCTCGTTCTTCGAGAACTCGGACCTCAAGGCCACGGGGAAGCCCTCCGCCGAGGAACTCGCCCTGCTTGAGCCGCTGAAGGATTTGCCCCCGGAGGTGTTCGGCGAGGCGTGGTCGCCGCCGGTCTCGGACGGGTCCGGCCAGGATCGGGCCCTGCTCAAGCGCGCCGACGCGCTGCTGCGCGAGGCGGGCTGCACCCGCCAGGGCGGCAACCTCGTGCTGCCGGGCGGGCAGCCGCTGAGCCTGGAGTTCCTCGACGAGGATCCGGTGTTCCAGGCGGTGACCCAGCCCTTCATCCGCAACCTGGGCCTGCTCGGGATCAAGGCGAGCCTGCGCACGGTCGATCCGTCCCAGTACCAATCCCGGCTCAAGGAGTTCGACTTCGACGTCACGCCGCGCCGCTACAGCAGCGGACTGACGCCGGGCGCGGAGCTGCGCGAGACCTACGGCGCGCGGGCGGCCGCCACCGCGGGGTCCAACAACCTGTCGGGGATCGCGAGCCCGGCCATCGACGCCCTGCTCACCGCCATCGCCGACGCGAAGTCGCGCGCCGATCTCACCACCGCCTGCCGGGCCCTCGACCGGGTGCTGCGGGCCGGACGCTACTGGGTGCCGATGTGGTACGCCTCGACCCATCGTCTCGCCCTCTGGGACGTCTACGGCCGCCCGGCGAACCCGCCGAAATACGACCTCGCCGCGCCGGCCACGTGGTGGTTCGACGCCGACAAGGCCAAGCGGATCGGGCGGGACTGACGCGATGCTCGCCTACATCCTGCGCCGCATCGGCCTGATGATCCCGACCCTGTTCGGGATCATGCTGATCACCTTCACCATCGTGCAGTTCGCCCCCGGCGGCCCGGTGGAGCGGGTGCTGTCGCAGCTTCAGGGCCAGCGCGACGGAGCCATGTCCCGCGTCACCGGCGGTTCCGGCGATCTCGGCGGGGCTAGCCGGCCCTCGGGCGGAGGCGGCGAGGCGAGTTCGCGCTATCGCGGCGCGCAAGGGCTGAGCCCGGAATTCATCGCCAAGCTGGAGAAGCAGTTCGGCTTCGACAAGCCGGCGCCGGAACGCTTCGCCAAGATGCTCTGGGACTACGTCCGGTTCGATTTCGGCCGCAGCTACTTCCGCGACGTCACCGTGATCCAGCTCATCAAGGAACGCCTGCCGGTCTCGATCTCGCTCGGCCTGTGGATGACGCTCCTGTCCTACGCGATCTCGATCCCGCTCGGCATCCGCAAGGCCGTGAAGGACGGCGAGCGCTTCGACCGCTGGACCTCCTTCGTGGTGATCATCGGCTACGCGATCCCGGGCTTCATGTTCGGGCTGATGCTGATCATCCTGTTCGCGGGCGGCTCGTTCTACCAGTGGTTCCCGCTCCGGGGCCTGACCAGCGAAGGCTGGGACGGGTTTTCGACTTGGCACAAGGTCACCGACTACGCGTGGCACATGGTGCTGCCGTTGACCGCCCTGGTGATCGGCGCCTTCGCGACCTCGACCCTGCTGACCAAGAACTCGTTCCTCGACGAGATCCGCAAGCAGTACGTGCTGACCGCGCGGATGAAGGGCCTGTCCCAGCGGCGGGTGCTCTACGGCCACGTCTTCCGCAACGCCATGCTGATCGTGATCGCGGGCTTCCCCGGGGCCTTCATCTCGGCCTTCTTCACCGGCTCTCTGCTGATCGAGACGATCTTCTCCCTCGACGGGCTCGGCGAGTTGTCGTTCCGGGCGATCGTCGGACGGGACTACCCGGTGGTGTTCGCGACCCTCTACATCTTCTCCCTGCTCGGGCTCGCGGTGAACCTGCTGTCGGATCTGATCTACGTCTGGATCGACCCGCGGATCGATTTCTCGGCGCGGGCGACCTGAGGCGCGATCTCAGGACAAGGGTAAGCCCGGATCCGGCAGTGCGACGGTCGAGGTCGCCTCGAGGATCTGATCCGGCCCGCCCTTCGGCGGCCAGAGTCCGGAGGCGTAGGCGTTCCCGCGCAGCGTCGCGCGCTCCTCCAGGCTGGAGAAGGCCCAGATGTGCGTGATCCGGGGCGGGCCGTCGAGGGCGTAGAGGTTGGTCACGAGGTGCGACGTGTAGGGACTGGCCGGCCCGATCGCCGCCTCCCAGGCAGCCAGTGTCGGAGGCAAGCCGCCGGGCTTCAGGCGATAGGTGCGAAACTCGTAGACACCGCCGCGGGCTCCGGTGCGCAGCGGCGGCAGAAACGGGAACGGCGCGTAACTGTCCATCGTCAGGGCCGTGAGGAGATCGCCCGCGTTGAACGGCGCGGCGCTCATCAGGGCGCGCCGCCGCTCCGACGTCATGCCCTCGGGCGTCTCGAAGCCGCGCAGGAGGAGCACCCGCCCGAGGGTCCCGATCTCGGTCCGCCAGCAGCCGAGCAGGGTCCCGGTCTCGGCCTCGGCGGCCCAGGCCCGCGCCCGCTCGCAGACCTGACCGACGGCGAGGAGCGGAGAGGACAGTGTCGTGAACTCGTAGAGCATGGCCCATCCGGTATGCGGTTGAACGAAGCGGCCGTCACCGTCTTCACGAGTGGCGCGAAGTGACCCAGGGCAGCGCGCCATCGGCAAGCCTGGCATCCCTGAATGGCTTCGCTCCACGCGCACGGAATATAGGGCCGTGGCCCTCGACCGGCGGCGGCATGACGCCTCCGCCGATCGCGCCATCCCCTTGAAGCTAGATCACTCCGGCTCCCGGGCCAGGATCACGCAGGCGCCTGCCCCGCGACAGCCGGACCCAGCACCCGCGTCACCGTCAGGCGCAGCGCCTGGGCGCTCCGGTAGCCCACCGCCTCCGCCACCGCCCGGGGCGAGCGTCCCTCCGCCGCCAGCGCCAGGGCGCGGATCACCCGGGCCCGAGCCCGCCAGTCGCCGAAGCTCAAGCCCGTCTCCGTGCGGAAGCCCCGGGTCAACGTGCGCCGGCTCGCTCCGGCGCGGTCGGCCCAGACATCGAGATCGGCCTCCGAGGCCGGATCCTCGATCAGCCCGAAACAGACCCGGCGCAGGCGCGGGTCGCGGGGCAGCGGCAGGGCGAGGGGCGTCGCGGGAGCGCGGCCGATCTCGTCGAGCACGAGGGCGGCGAGGTGGCCGCCGCGGCCATCCTGGTCGTACAACACCGGCTCCTCCGCCAGCGCGATCAGAGCCGCGGCGAGGAGGGACGAGACTGCGATCACCCGGCAACTCTCCGGGAAGTCCGCGACGGCGATCGGGTCGAGATAGGCCGAGCACATCGCCACCGCGCCGTGGGTCGCCACCGCGTGGGGCAGACGCGGCGGGATCCAGAGGGCGTGACCCTCGGGCACGACCCAGGTCCCGTCCTCGGCCGACGCCATCATCAGGCCGGCCGTGGCATAGAGGAGTTGCGCCCGCGGGTGAAAATGCCGGTCCAGCACCATCCCGGCCGCGTAGGATTTGGGCATCACCGCGACGGCGCGCGGCACGTCCTGATAGTCGGCTGCGTTCGTGGATCGCGCAGGGCGCGACGCCTCGGGCAGCGAGAATGGCCCGTTCGCATACATACTCGGCCCGACACCTCCATCGGGTCAGGCTATCAGGGAGTCATCCCGGAGGATATGCCGCGATGGAACCGGACACGCTGTCCCGCCGCACCCTGCGCTTCGTGAACGTCGCGCACGCCCTCGATCACTTCGTCCTGCTGATCTACCCGACCGCGGTCATCGCCATCGCGAGCCAGACCGGCCTCGGCTACGGCGAGCTGATCGGGCTGGCCACCGGCGCCTTCGTGGCCTTCGGCCTGTGCTCCCTGCCGATGGGGTCGCTGGCCGACCGGTTCGGGCGCCGCAACATGCTGGCGATCTTCTTCTTCGGCTACGGCCTGTCGTGCCTCGGCGTGGCGAGCGCCTCGACGCCCCTCGCCTTCGCCGTGTGGCTCTGCGTGCTCGGCCTCGCCTCGGCGATCTACCACCCGGTCGGCTCGGCCATGCTGGTGACCCACGCCCGCCGGCTCGGGCGCGACCTCGGCATCAACGGCGTCTGGGGCAATTTCGGCGCGGCCTCGGCCTCCGGCATCACGGCGCTGCTCGCCGCCACTGTGAGCTGGCGCGCGGCCTTCGTGGTGCCGGGCCTCGTCTGCCTCGCCTGCGGGGCCGCCTTCGTGGCGATGGTGCCGGGGGACGGCGAGGCCGCGGGCCGGAAGGCCGGCGGCGCGGCGGTGATCCCGGTGACCCGGCCCTGGGCCCTCATGGCGATGTTCGCCCTGTCGATCTTCGCCGGCGGCCTGACCTTCAACCTCACGACGATCAGCCTGCCCAAGGTGATCGACGAGGGTGTCGGCCACGCGCTGCCCCTGGCGCTCACCGGCTCGCTGGCCACCGGGGTGTTCCTGTTCGGCGCGCTTATGCAGCTCGCCATGGGCCGGCTGATCGACCGCTACAGCCTGCCGTCCCTGTTCGTGGCCCTCTCGGTTCTGCAGCCGCTTGGACTCGGGATCGCGGCGCTCTCGACCGGCGTGCCGCTCCTCCTCGGCCTGGTGCTGGCCATGACGGCGATCTACGGGCAGGTGGTCATCAACGACGCGATGATCGCCCGCTACGTGCCCCCTGCCTACCGGGCCCGGGCCTACAGCGTGCGCTACTTCGTGGGCTTCACGGCGAGCGGCTTCGTGGTGCCGGCGATCGCGCTGCTGCACGACCGCGGCGGCTTCGGGCTGGTGCTGGGCGTCGCCTCCGCCTGCGGCGCGGTGATCTGGCTGTCGGCGTTCGGCTTCCTGAAGCTGACGCAGGGTGGCGCGCGGCCGGGCCTCGCGGCGGCGGAGTAGAAGGGCCGTTTGCGAGCCGGGGCCGACGCTGCTACGCGGCGGCCATCCGACCCGCGCGCTTCCCGTAGCTCCACCGTAATCCTGCCGTGACCCTGCCGTGACTCCCTTGTCCCTCGTCATCCGGCCGGAGCGGCCGGAGGATACCCTCGCCATCGAGCGGCTACAGGCCCGCGCCTTCGGACCCGGCCGGTTCGCCCGCACGGCCTATCGCCTGCGCGAGGGCGCGGCCGAGCGGCTCGACCTCGGCGTCACCGCCTCCGTGGGAAGCTTCCTCGTCGGCTCGGTGCGGATGGGGCCGGTGCGGACCGGATCGACGCCGTTCGTGATGCTCGGTCCGCTGGCAGTGGATCCGAGCTTCGAGGGCCGCGGCATCGGCGGTGCCCTGACCCGCGCGGCGATCGAGGCGGCCCGTCAGGCGGGCGAAGGGCTGGTCATCCTGGTGGGCGACGCGCCCTATTACGGCCGTTTCGGCTTCGTCCCCGTGGCAGCCGGGCGCCTGAGCCTCCCCGGACCAGTCGATCCGGCGCGCCTCCTGTGGCTGGAACTTGCGGCGGGCTTCCAGGATCGCGTCGCCGGTCTCGTCGAAGCCGTGCGATCCGGGCCACCATAGAAGATCGCCCCGCCCGATCGGCCGATCGGGCGGGGCGGAGAACGGCGTGTTAGCGGCGGGTGCCGGAACCGCTGGTGCCGGACGTCCCGGACGTCCCGGTGGCCGAGCCGCCTGTCCGCGACGTCGAGCCGGTCGATTCCGAGGTGCCGGACTTCATCTCGTGGCCGGGGGCGTAGCCGGACGCGCCGGGGCTGCCCGCCTTGCTCCCATGCTCCTGCATTTCATGACCCGGCGTGCGGGACGAGGCGCCCTGCTCGGCCGCGAAGGCGGTACCGCCGAGGGCGAGCGTAGCGAGGACGATGATCGGCAAGCGCTGCATGGCGTGTCTCCAGTGGGTTGGGGCCTCTCAATGCCGTCCCCGCCAAGACCGTTCCGAAATACCCGTCCCGACGCGGGTGCGCCGCGCGTCGCGCCTCACGCCCGCCGCAGCGCCAGACCAGCGATCAGCCCGGCCGCGAGAAGCGCCAGCGCGACCGGCGTCGCCGAGGTCGCGGGCCAGGCCGAGGCGGCGGCCGTGAACACCGCCCCGAAGGTCATCTGGGTGAAACCGTACAGGCTGGAGGCGGAGCCCGCTGCGTGCGGATCGACGTTCATCAGGCCGGCCACCGCGTTGGGGCTGAGCAGGCCGACGCCCACCGCGTAGGCGAAGAGCGGCACGATCAGGCTGACGACGCCGAGCATCCCGGTCCGGTCCACGGCCAGCAGCGCCAGCGCCGCCGCGATGCAGAGGAGGTTGCCGCTCCGGGCGGCCTTCCGGATCGGCACCCGCGCGGCGAGCCGGCTCGCCAGAACGGCGCCGCCGACCATGCCGAAGACCACGATGAGGCAATCGAACCCGACTTCCTGCGAGGAGCGTCCGAGCCGGTCGACGAGGAGGAACGGCGCCACCGCCAGGAAGGCGTAGAGGCTGGTGCCGCCGCAGGCCCCCGCCACGAGGTAGGCGCGGAACACCGGGATCCGCACCAGCCGGAGATAGCCGGCGAGCACCGCGACGAAGCCCGGCAGCGCCACCTTGTGGCGGTTGGTCTCCGGCAGGGTGAACACAACCAGCGATCCCAGCACGGCGACGAGGGCGGCCAGCACCACGAACACGGCGCGCCACCCGAAGGCTTCGTTCACCACACCGCCGATCGCGGGTGCCAGCGCCGGCGTGAGGGTCATGGCGGTGGTGAGAATCGCGAGCTTGCGCGCCGCGTCCTCGCGGGTCGAGACGTCACGCACCATCGCCCGGCCGATCACCAGCGAGCCGCAGGCGCCGAGTGACTGCAGGACGCGGGCGACGAGCAGGACGCCGATGTTCGGCGCGGGGATCGCGAGCAGCAGGCCGGCAAGGTAGAGGCCGAGGCCCCCGATCAGGATCGGCCGCCGCCCGTAGCGATCCGAGAGCGGGCCATAGAGGAGCTGACCGCCCGCGAGCCCGATCAGGTAGACCGTGATGGTGAGCTGCGCGCCGGCCGCGTTGGTTCCCAGATCCGCGGCCGCGGCAGCGAGCGCCGGCACGAAGATGTGCAGGGCGACCGTGCCCGTCATGGTCACGGCAACCAGCAGCGGCAGGGGCGCCCGGCGCTCCTCCGCTTCGGGGCTTCGCTCTGGCAAGGCCGTTCCTTCGCGGTTCATCGACCCGATCGGATCGCCGGGCCGCGGCCGCTCCTAGGCAAAGGCCAGGCCCGGAGCCATGCCCGAGGAACGTGCCAGACGCGAGGCAGGACGCTCCGCTACTGCTTCGGAAGCGGTTGCGGCGTCGGCAGCGGCGCGTTCAGATCCTTGGTCGGGCCGCCGACCTCGAGGTCCTTCGCCCGGTCCACCGCCTCCGGATTGGCCTGTGCGGGCGGCTCCTTGGCGGCCGGGGCCGACGGCGCGGTCGGCTCGGCGGGGATGAGGCTCGACGGCGTGCCCTGCTGGTCGCCATCATGGGCGTTGGCCGGCGGCGACGGCGCGTTCCGGTCGCTTGACTCGCCGGTCGTGCGCGGGCTGCCAGGAGATTTCTCCTCCACGGGCTTGGCGGTGCTGGTATCGGCTGGCTTCGCCGGGCTGTCCTTGCCCTCAGAGGGCTTCGAGGCCGCCGGCTTGTCGGCGGACGGCTTCTCGGGCGATGCCGCGGGCTTGTCCTCGGGCTTTGCCGCCGCGGGCGCGGCCGCAGGCGCCGCATCGCTCTTCTCGACGGCGGGCAGCGGCTTGGGATCGTCCGCATTCTTGCGCAGGTAGGCGATGACGTTGGCGCGCTCCTGCGGCGAGGCGATGCCGGCGAACGCCATCTTGGTGCCCTTCACGTACCCTTTCGGGTTGGTGAGGAACTCGTCGAGGTCGGCATACGTCCAGGCGCCGCCCTTCTCCTTCATGGCCGCCGAGTACTCGAAGCCCGCATGGCCGCCCTTCGGACGCTCCACGACGCCGTAGAGATCCGGCCCGACCTTGTTGGGGCCGCCCTTCTCGAAGGCGTGGCAGGCATGGCAGGCCTTGGTGCCGGCCTCGCCCTTCTCGGCGTTGGCGCTGGCGAGGCGGACCGCGATCGGCTCGACCTTGGCCTCCGGCGCCGCCGCGGCGGCCTCCGGCTCCGGCTCGGGCAGGTCGTAGCCGGCTTTGCCCGCGGGCTTCGGATGATAGATCAGCTCGGCTACGAAACCCGATCCGGCCGCGAACAGCAGGGCACCGAGGACGGCACCCAGGACCTTGTTCACCTCGAACGAGTTCATGCTCTTCTCGCGACTTGGCCGGGCCAGTCGCGCGCCTGAGACGGGCCAGCAGACTCGGACACCGGACATTGGAGGATTTCGAGGTTGCCTTAGCCGTTCCGGACCGTCCCTGACAATGCCGCACGCGCCGTCCGCGTCGCTCAGGCGCAGGATTGTTCCACCGAATTGTTTAGCTTGTCACCGATCAGCATCTTCGCTCCCCCCACATCTGCCGGTCCGGATCGGGGACGACAACCGGGGACAGGCCTGTTAAGCACCCGCCCGCCTCCTGGCGTGGACGCCAGGTTCGAGCGCCCAGGCCTGAACTCCCATGTCCGATCCCCTGGTCCTGATCCCGGCCCGCCTCGCCGCGACGCGCCTGCCGAACAAGCCGCTGGCCGACATCGCCGGCGAGGCCATGATCGTCCATGTCTGGCGCCGGGCCGTGGAGGCCGGCATCGGCCCCGTGGTGGTGGCCACCGACACCGCAGAGATCGCCCGGACCGTCGAGGCAGCGGGCGGGCTCGCCGTGATGACACGCACCGACCATCCCTCCGGCTCCGACCGGCTCGCCGAGGCGCTGGAGATCGTCGATCCGGAAGGCCGGCACGACGTGGTCGTCAACGTGCAGGGCGACCTGCCGACGATCGATCCGGCGATCATCGGCGCGTCCGTCCTGCCGCTCGCCGACCGCACGGTGGACATCGTCACCCTCTGCGCGCCGATCACCGACCCGCACGAGGCCGACAACCCCAACGTGGTCAAGCTCGTGGGCCACACGGTCGGCCCCGGACGGCTGCGCGCGCTCTATTTCACCCGCGGGCGCGCCCCCTGGGGCGAGGGCCCGCTCTGGCACCATATCGGCCTCTACGCCTACAAGCGCACCGCGCTGAGCCGATTCGTCGCCCTGCCGCCGGGGGAGCTGGAGGTCCGCGAGAAGCTGGAGCAGCTCCGCGCGCTGGAGGCCGGCATGCGCATCGACGCGGCCATCGTCGACGACCTGCCGCTGGGCGTCGACACGCCAGCCGACCTGGAGCGCGCCCGAGCCCTGCTCCGGGGCCGCCGGCTGAACTGAACCCGCCAACCGATCCTGACCGAGATGACAGACCGCACCATCGCCTACCAGGGTGAGCCCGGGGCCAACTCGCACATCATCTGCGCGGAGGCCTACCCGGACTGGACGCCGCTGCCCTGCAACACCTTCGAGGACGCCTTCGCGGCCGTCACGGAGGGCCGGGCCCAGCGGGCGATGATCCCGATCGAGAACTCGATCGCGGGCCGGGTCGCCGACATCCACCACCTGATCCCGCTCTCGCCGCTGCACATCGTGGCCGAGCACTTCCTGCCAATTCACTTCCAGCTGATGGTGCTGCCGGGGACGAAGGTCGAGGCGCTGAAGAGCGTCCACAGTCACGTCCACGCGCTCGGCCAGTGCCGTCGGATCATCCGCCGCCTGGGCCTGAAGGCCGTGGTGGCCGGCGACACCGCCGGCGCGGCCCGCGAGATCGCCGAGATCGGCGACTCGACCCGGGCGGCGCTCGCCCCCGCGCTCGCCGCCGAGGTCTACGGCCTCGACATCGTGGAGCGCGACGTCGAGGACGAGGTGCACAACACCACCCGCTTCGTGGTGTTCTCCCCCGAGGCCGAGCCGGTCGCGCCGGGGACGCAGGCCTGCGTGACGAGCTTCGTGTTCCGCGTGCGCAACATCCCCGCCGCCCTCTACAAGGCACTCGGCGGCTTCGCGACCAACGGCGTCAACATGTCGAAGCTCGAGAGCTACATGATGGACGGCGAGTTCACCGCCACGCAGTTCTACGCCGAGGTGGACGGCCACCCTGAGGATCCGGGCCTCGCCCGGGCGCTCGACGAGCTCGGCTTCTTCTCCCGGGAGCTGCGAGTGATCGGCACCTACCCGGCCCACCCGTTCCGGGAGGCCGCGCGGCCGGCGGCGGAGTAGACGCGTCCTCACTCCCGCCGCAGCAGCCGGTCCACCGCCAGATCCGACCAGAAACCCGGCCGGAAGTCGCGCTTGAGCGCCTCCGGGTCGTAGATCGTCTCGACCCAGGTGAGAAAATCGATCCCGTTCGCCTCGCCCTCCACGCGGTACCGGGCGAAGAACGCGTCGAGGATGCCGGTCTTGGCGAAGCGCAGGTGGCCGTACCGCACCGAGAGCTGCCGCGCGGCTTCGGCGACGGGGCGGCCCTCGTGCAGGATCAGGTAGAGCGCCGAGGCGAGGCCGGCCCGGTCGGCGCCCGATTTGCAATGCATCACCGCCGGATACGCGACGCTCGCGAAGAACGCCCTGGCGCCCAGGATGGTCTCCCGGTCCGGCGCCTCCCGGGAGCGCAGCACGAACTCGCGCAGGATCAGGCCGTGGCGCTCGCAGGCCTCCCGCTGGAGCGGCCAGGAGCCGTGCTCGCGCCCGCCCCGCAGGGAGATGATCGTCCGCACGCCCTCGGCGCGGAACCGGGCGAGCTGGTGCGGGCCGGGCTGGGCCGAGCGCCAGAGGCCGCCCGAGCCGACCCGATGGCGGTTCAGGTAGGCGAGGCGGAACACCCCGTGGTCCATCAGCAGCATGTTGGCCCAGGCCTTGAGCCGGTCGCCGGGGCCGGCGATCGGCCGCTCGAAGCGGGCGATCCGCGCCATGCGCCGCGCGTAGCGCGTCTCGGGCTTGAGGAAGCGGTTGAACAAGGCCGTGCTGCCCGTGGGACGAGCGTGGGCTCTATCAGCCGCCCGAGAGCCCGGCAAATCGCTGCGCCGCGCTGTGCCGAGGCATCCGCGCGGCAATCGGCGCCGTTCTTGCCTTCACTCCGCCCGGATCGGGATCGAACCTGGGCGGGCCGCGCGGGTTATCCGCCGGTCGGACGATGGGAGACCCGAAGCCCATGAGCACGCGCACCACGAGCATCCGCCGGGCCCGCGAGGCCGATATCGGCGGCTTGTCCAGGGTGTTCGATGCGTCGTGGCGCGAGGCCTATCGCGGGATCATCCCGGGCGTGGCCCTGGAGCGCCTGATCGCCAGCCGCGACCGGGCGTGGTGGCGCGGCGCCCTGCGCCGCGGGCGGCCCGTGGCGGTGGTGGAGACGGGGGATCTGCTGGTCGGCTACGCCTCCTACGGCCGGACCCGCAGCCGCACCCTCGGCACCGAGGGCGAGATCGACGAACTCTACCTCCTTCCGGAATACCAGGGCGTGGGCCTCGGCCGCCGCCTGTTCCGGGCCGTGCGCAACGACCTCTCGGATCACGGCCTGACCCAGCTCGGCGTCTGGAGCCTGGAGGACAACCACCGCGCCGGAGCCTTCTACGAAGGTCTCGGCGGCCGTCCCGGACCGCGGACCCTCGACCGCATGGCCGGCCTCGCCCTGCCCAAGGTGGGCTACCTCTTCGGCTGACGTTTTCCAGCGCTCGTTGCCGGCGCGCGACGTCGCCAGATTTGCTTTGCCGGGCGGCGCCTCTAAGAGGGCCTGGAAGCGGAGCTGACCGCGTTCCGGGACCAATACGCCATGAAGATCGACGCCATCCCGCTCGGCAAGAAGCCGCCGCACGACGTCAACGTGATCGTGGAGGTGCCGCTCGGCGGCGAACCGATCAAGTACGAGATGGACAAGGAGTCCGGCGCGCTCGTCGTCGACCGGTTTCTCTACACGCCGATGTTCTATCCGGGCAATTACGGCTTCATCCCCCACACCCTGTCGGGCGACGGCGATCCCTGCGACGTGCTGGTGGCCAACACTCGCGCTGTGGTGCCGGGCGCCATCATCAGCGCGCGCCCCGTGGGCGTGATGGTGATGCAGGACGAGGGCGGCGAGGACGAGAAGGTCATCGCGGTGCCCTCCCGCCACCTGACCAAGCGCTACGACCGGGTCGAGAACTACACCGACCTGCCCGAGATCACGATCCAGCAGATCCAGCACTTCTTCGAGCACTACAAGGATCTGGAGCCCGGCAAGTGGGTCAAGTTCGTCCGCTGGGGTGACAAGGAGGAGGCCCACCGGCTGATCGAAGAGGCGATCGAGCGCGGCAAGGCCAAGAAGTAACGGGTGCGGCCGCCCCGACAGGGGCGGCCTCCTCCTTCAGGCGTCGATGCGGCGCAGCCCGGCCCTGTAGCGCCGGGCGTTCTCGACGTAGCGCTGGGCGGCCTGCCGCAGGCCCTCGATATCGGCCTCCTCGAGGATGCGCACGGCCTTGGCGGGCGCCCCCACGATCAGGCTGTGGTCCGGGAAGGTCTTGCCCTCCGTCACCAGCGCGTTGGCGCCGACGAGGCAGCCCCGGCCGATCACCGCGCCGTTGAGCACCGTGGCGCCCATCCCGATCAGGCTGCCGTCGCCGATCGTGCAGCCGTGGACGATCGCCCCATGGCCGACGGTGACGTCCGCCCCGATGGTGAGCGGGAAGCCGGGATCGACGTGCATGATCACGCCCTCCTGTACGTTGGTCCGGTCACCGATGCGGATCGGCTCGTTGTCGCCGCGCAGGGCCGAGCCGAACCAGATGCCCACATCGAGGCCGAGGTGGATCCGGCCGATCACCTGCGCGTCGGGCGCGATCCAGACGCGGTCGGGATCGGCGAGCTGCGGGACGTGTTCGTCGAGGGCGTAGAGCGGCATCGCTGGCTTCCGTAGGCTTGAGCGCGCGGTCATCCGGTCGATCCGGAACCCCGCGGTGCAGGATCGGATCGTGTCGCCGGAATGGCACAGGCGTCGGCAGCCTGCCAATGCTACAGGGATTCGCGTGTCGACCTGAAGGCGGCACGGCCCGTTGCGGCTCCGGAAACCGGGATGAGGCGGATGAGACGGTTCTCGGTACCGGTCGGCCCCCTGACGTTTCTGGGCGTCCTCGGCCTTCTGCTCGCACCGGCGGCGGCGGCCGACCTGGGCAGCGCGCAGCCCCCCCGCGGCGGATTTCGCGCGACCTGCGAGGATCTCGGCACCTTCTGTTTCGCCGAGACCTGCGGGGGTGACCAGATCGACGCCGCCCAGAACTGCCGGGCTCGATGCCCGAGCGCCGCGATCCTCAGCGTCGTGCCGGCAGCCTGTCGCCGACCGGGGCCGGTCGTCCTGCGCAGCCGAGGTTAAGGCTCCCGGCCGTTCCGTATTGGTGAAAAATAGGTTTCGCCTGCGGCAACGAAACGCGGCAGGCGGCATTGAACTCTCTGGACGATGACACACCAGAGACGGGGGCGCGGACGAATGCTCGCGAATGGGCGCGAGGTGCGCGCAGCAACGACATTGACGAGTGACCTCCACCCGCCGCGGGCCGGTCCGGGTTCGGATCCCGTCCTGTACGGCGTGGCGGCGGGGCTGGAGAGCCTGTTCCCGCCCGTGTCCCTGCACGTCCGCGCCCTCCGCGACGCGGATGATGCGGACGATTCCCCGGATCGTCGCGAAGCCGCCGGCTCGGACTGAGACTGGAGTCCGACGTCTCGCGACGCAGGTCCCGGCGTCAGACGGCGAGGCGAACGATCAGGAGCAGCGTCGCTGCTGCCGGAACGGCGGCCGCGAGCCACAGGGCTCCGGGATGGAAGCCCTCCGGCCCGGAAAAGCGGAGGGCCCGCGCGACTCCGGGGCGCACCGTCTGCCTGTGCCCGCTTCCGATCCCGACTGGCATCCGCCGCCTCCTCGCCACGGGACGAGTGAGGCCTGCGGCCCGTCAAGGCTGTCTGAATCGCGGGCTGCCTTCGCGCGGCGTGGTGAACCGGTCCTTAAAGGGCGCGGTCGAACTTGAGTTCGCCGTTCGGGCTCTTCAGGACGAGCTGCGAGCCCACCATGTCCCACACGGCCGAGGTGCGCAGGGCGATGAAGAAGGCCTGCTCGGTCGCGGCCAGCCCCTTGTCGCAGCTCTTCTTGGTCAGGGCGAGCGGGCCCACCGCGATGTGCTGCTCCTTGAGCGGGAACGCAGTCGCCGCAAAGGTGTTGCAGCCGCCGTAGCCGCGGGCCCGGTACTGCTTGTCGATGATGAAGCTGGGGCGGTCGCCGCCGGCGAACGGCTTGCCGTTGAGGCTGACGGCTGTCCAGGTCGAATCCAGCGGGAAGATCTTCTCGCTGGCCTTGGCACCCGGCACGTACTGGGGCTTCTTCTCGTCCTCGCCGCCGGGACGGCGGTTGCCGCGGCCGAAGCCCGTCGGGGCTCCGCCCATCTGCGCTTGCGCCTGCGTTGCCGCGGAAAGGTCTGCGGCCAGCACGGCACAGGCCACGGTCGCGATCAGCACCCCTCTCATCGTTCCGTCCTCATCTCGCGCTCAGTGCTCACGTCGTCCCGGGTCGGGAAATGCAGCGCCCGCGGCGCGTGCCGGCCCTGCGCGGAGGCCGCCCCGAATCCATGCGCCTCAGCGGATGGAACAGGATTTCAGCACAATTATGGTCACGCCTCACCATGACGGGCGCGGAAACGATCCGGGACCCGAGCCGTTGTTGATGATCACAGCTCGGGAGGGTGATGTTGGCCGGGTCTGACGAAGGAGCGCAGAGCGGGGCGAGCGCACGGGCGATGAGCCCGGCACAGTCGCGGGCGGCCCGCGGTCTGCTCGGGTGGTCCGAGGCGGAACTTGCCGCCAAGGTCGGATGCGACGAGAAACTCGTGCGCGATTTCGAGGGTGGCTATGGCGACCCGCCGAGCGGTCAGATCGAGGCGATTCGGAGCGCGCTGAGCGTGGCCGGAGCCGTGTTCACCGACGCGCCGACGCCGGGCGTCCACCTGAGGGAACGGCGCGGCGCCGACGAGGGGACCCGCCTCGACGCGCTGACCACGGAGAACGACCGGTAACGGCCATGAACGGCTGACCGCGCCGCTCATGGCGCGTTCAGCCGTCCGCGCCGATAGCTCGGGGATCGACCCGCCGTCGTTCCAGGAGCGATCCGTGCCCGATCTTTTCAACCGCAGGTCCTGTTCCGGGACGCGCCCCGCGGGTGCCCCGGGCCCGGCAGCACGCTGATGCGCGCCGACGCCTTCCTGACAGCCGCCGACGCGCTGCCGCTCGCGAGTCTCGACGAACTCGCGGGCCCCGGCGGCCTCGTGGTCGTAGCGCCCCACCCCGACGACGAGAGCCTGGGCTGCGGCGGCCTGATCGCCGCCGCGTGCGCGGCCGGGCGGCCCGTGCGTCTCGTGGTCGTCAGCGACGGCTGCGGGTCGCACACCCAGTCCCGGCTCTATCCGCCGGACACGCTGCGCACCTTGCGCGAGGCGGAGACCCTGCGGGCGGTGGCGGTTCTCGGCCTAGCGGCGGAGGACGTCACCTTCCTGCGCCTGCCCGACGCGCATGTGCCGAGCGACGGCCCGGCCGCCGAAGCGGCGGCCGCGGCGGTGGCGCGTGCGGCTTCCGCCTGCGGCGCCGGCGCGGTGTTCGTGACGTGGCGGCATGACCCTCATTGCGATCACAGGGCCGCCGCCCTCATCGTCGCGCTGGCGCGTCCGCGTCTGCCCGGGGTGCGAATCTACGAGTATCCGGTCTGGGGCTGGACGTTGCCGCCCGAGACCGAGGTCGGGCCGGCCCCGACCGGCCTGCGCCTCGACGTGTCCGCCCACCGGGAGGCCAAAGCTCATGCGGTCGCCGCGCACGAGTCCCAGACCACCGACCTGATCTCGGACGATCCCCAGGGTTTCCGGCTGGAGCCCGCGATGATCGACCGGCTCTGCGGTCCCTACGAGCGCTTCGTGGCGGTGCCGGCATGAGCCGACGCACCGAGACCCTGCCGGACGATTATTTCGCCGGCATCTACGCGAGCGACCCCGATCCCTGGCGGTTCACGAGCTCGCCCTACGAGCGCGACAAGTACGCGGCGACCCTGGCCGCCCTGCCGCAGGCGCGGTATCGGTCCGCCTTCGAGCCGGCCTGCTCCATCGGCGTCTTCACCCGCGCCCTGTCCGAGCGGTGCGAGCGCCTGCTCGCCACCGATCTGGTCCCGGCAGCCGTGCAGGCCGCGCAGGCCCGTTGCGCCGACCGGCCCCACGTCGAGATCCGCCAGGGCGCGGTGCCGGCCGATTGGCCGCCGGGCCGGTTCGATCTGATCGTGCTGTCCGAGTTCCTGTACTTCCTGGCACCCCGTGACCTGACCGAGCTGGTCCGCCTGGTCGGCGAGGCCGTCGAGCCCGACGGCGACATAGTGCTGGTGCACTGGCTCGGGGAGACCGACTATCCGCAATCGGGCGACGGCGCCGCCGAGGGTTTCATCGGGTTGGCCGCGCCGTTTGCCCGGGTCGTGCACCAGTCGCGGACGCCCGAGTACCGGATCGACGTCCTGCGCGCCGGGACGGCGTCGTGAGCACGGCGGTCATCACCCTCAACAAGGGCCGCCGCGCGCACCTGATCCGCCTGCTCGAAGGGCTGGGTCGCGGCGCGCTGCCGGATGCCTGCATCGTCGTGGAGATGGGCGGAGACGACGCGCCCCTGCCCGCCCTGCCCTTCCCGTTGGAGCGGGTGCCGTTTCCGCATGACGGCCTGCCGCTGGCGGCGGCGCGCAACGCCGGCCGCCGGGCAGCCGGGGCCGACACGCTGATCTTCCTCGACGTGGACTGCATCCCCGCGGCGGGCCTCGTCTCCGGCCTCTCGCGGGCGGTGGCCGAGCAGGACGGCCTGATCTGCTGCGAGATCGGCTACCTGCCCTCCGGAGCGGTCACGGACGGCTGGCGCGAGGCCGATCTGGACCGACTGGGACACCCGCACCCTGTGAGAAGCTTCCCGCAGCCGGGAGTGGTGATTCCGGCACCGCAGCCGGGCCTGTTCTGGTCGCTCGCCTTCGCGGTGCGCGCCGCGACCTACGACCGGCTCGGCGGGTTCGACGAAGGCTTCTCGGGCTACGGGGCGGAGGACACCGACCTCGCCTTCCGGGCGGACAAGGCCGGCGTGCCGATCCTGTTCCTCGGCGGTCCGAAGGCCTACCACCAGCACCATCCGGGTTTCGACCCGCCGCTCCAGCACTTCCGCGACATCGTCACCAACGCGTCGCGCTTCTACGACCGGCACGGGATCTGGCCGATGGACGGCTGGCTCGACGGCTTCGCCCGGCTCGGGCTGATCGCTGCCGACCGGCGGGAGGGGATCGTGGTTCAGCGCGATCCGACGCCGGCGGAGATGGCCGCCGCGCGGCTGCCGGACGCGCGGCCGTTCTGAGGTTGCAGCCCCCCTGGCCGGCGCCGTCTTCGCGAGTGGAGCGAAGCAAGCCAGGGCAGCGCCCGATATCCGTACGTGGCGGTTTCCTGGCTTGCTTCGCTGCGCTTGCAAAGACGAGAAGCTCGAAGGCGAAGGGCAGAGCCCGGCTCTGCCCTTCGCCTGATAGGCCTCAGCCCTTCATGGCATCCGCCTTCTCGATCAGCGCCTCGGCCATGCGGATGGAGGCGATGTCGATCAGGCGGCCGTCGAGCGAGACGGCCCCGCGGCCGGCCTTGGCGGCCTCTTCCATGGCCTCCAGGATGCGGCGCGCCTTGGTCACCTCGGCCTCGGACGGGGTGAACACCTGGTTGGCCAGGTCGATCTGGCTCGGGTGGATCGCCCACTTGCCCTCGAAGCCGAGGGCCGCGCAGCGCCGGGCCGCCGAGGTGTAGCCGTCCGGATCCGAGAAATCACCGAACGGGCCGTCGATCGGGCGCAGGCCGTAGGCGCGGCAGGCGATCAGCATGCGGTTCTGGGCGAAGAGCCACGGGTCCTGCCAGTGGGTCTGGCGGTTGCCGCCCTCGTCCTTGTCGGTGAGCACCGAGAAGTCCGGGTTCACGCCGCCGATCACCGTGGAGCGGGCGCGGGTCGAGGCGGCGTAGTCGGCCACGCCGAACGACATCGCCTCCAGGCGCTTCGAGGACTGGGCGATCGCCTCGACGTTGGCCATGCCGAGCGCGGTCTCGATCAGCACCTCGAAGCCGAGCTTCTTCTCGCGCTTCTTCGCCTGCTCGATCTGGGTGACCACCACGTCGATCGCGTAGACGTCCTGCGGCACGCCGACCTTGGGGATCAGTACCATGTCGAGCCGCGGGCAGGCTTCGACGATGTCGACCACGTCGCGGTACATGTAGTGGGTGTCGAGACCGTTGATGCGGATCATCATGGTCTTGTTGCCCCAATCCAGGTCGTTGAGCGCCTGGATGATGTTGGTGCGGGCCTTCTCCTTGTCGTCGGGGGCGACGGCGTCTTCCAGATCGAGGAAGATCACGTCGGCGGCCGAGGAGGCCGATTTCTCCATGAAGGTCGGGTTCGAGCCCGGCACGGCCAGCTCGGAACGGTGCAGGCGGGCCTTGGCCTGCGGGATCAGGGTGAAGCTCATCGTGGGTTCTCTCTCCTGGTGACGGTTCTGGTGCCGTTGCGGGATGCGATCCCGTTCATCGGCGGCAAATGGCGCGCGTAGGACGGCCTGACAGGGCGCGGAGGCGCGTTTCACTCTGCACCATAGGCTCCCGCGCTCCCCCTCCCCCGCAGAGGGGGGAGGGAGGGCGCGTGAAACTACTGGACCGCCTCACCCCGTCGCCCCGAAGCCGACCGCGATGCAGTTGATCGACAACAGCAAGGCCGACTTCACCGCCTCGCGCCGGTCCTCGTCGGTCTCGGCGCGGTAGCGGGCGAGCAGTTCCACCTGCTCGCGGCCGACCTGGTTGATGGTCGGCAGCCGACCCTTGAGCCGGTCGCGGAACAGCGGAAAGCGCTCGGCCAGGTCCGTGCCGCCGCTCACCCGCAGCACCATCTCGCGGGTCAGCGCGTACTCGGCCTCGATCATCCCGAAGATCCGGTCGCGGATGGCGGCATCCGGGACGAGGCCCGCATAGGCGCGGGCGATGTCGAGATCGACCATCATCAGCGTCTTCTCGACCTCGTCGAGGACGAGGCGCAGCACGCGGGATTCCTGGAACAGGCGCTTGAGGGTCGCCTCGCCCTCGCGGCCGCGCACGTCGAGGAAGCTCGCGAGCCCCGAGCCGACGCCGTACCAGCCGGTGATCACGTGCCGGTTCTGCGACCACGCGAACACCCAGGGGATGGCCCGCAGGTCCGACAGCGAGCGGGCGCCGAACCTGCGGGCCGGACGCGAACCGATATTGAGGAGTGCGATCTCGTCGAGCGGGCTCGCGGCCTGGAAGTAGTCGACGAGACCGTCGGTCTGGAGGAGCTGGACGTAGGCCGCCCGCGAGGCGCCGGCGAGCGCCTCCAGGGCGTCGTCGTGGCCCGGCCCCGCCCGCTCGCCGTCCCCTGCGAGCGCGTGCTCGAACACCGAGGCTGCCAGCAGCTCCATCTGGTAGGCGGCGGTTCCGCGGTTGGCGTACTTGAACGAGACGACCTCGCCCTGCTCGGTGGTGCGGAACCGGCCGCGGATCGAGCCCGGCGGCTGGGCCATGATGCCCTTTTGGGTCGGGACGCCGCCGCGGCTCACCGAGCCGCCGCGGCCGTGGAAGAAGGCGATCCCGACGCCGAGTTCCTCACCCAGCCGCGTCAGCTTGCTCTGGGCCTTGAACAGCTCCCAGTTGGCCGCGACGAAGCCGCCATCCTTGTTGGAGTCGGAGTAGCCGATCATCACCTCCTGCACCCCACCCTGCCAGCGGGTCGAGCGGCGCACCACCGGCGTGCCGAGGAGCGCCCGCATGATCGCCGGGGCGGCGCGCAGGTCGTCGATGGTCTCGAACAGGGGCACGATCGGGAGCGGGCAGATCTCGGTGCCGGCGGAATCGAGGAACACACCCGCCTCCTTGGCGAGCAGGTAGGCGCCGAGCACGTCCTCCACCGAGCGGGTCATCGACAGCACGAAGGCGCCGAAGGCCTCGCGGTCGAGGGCGTCGCGCATCTCGGCGACGAGGGCGAAGGTGGCGAGCGTCTCCCGGGCAGCGTCGGGCAAATCCTCGAAGGAGCGCTCGGGATCGCGCGGCCGGGCGAGTTCCGCGTCGAGCCACTGGCGCCACGCCGCCGAGCCGAGCGCCGGCGGTTCGCCGTCGCCGTTGCGCTGGCGCCAGAGGGCGTGGAGCGTGTCGGTGGTGCGGGTGGTGTTCTCGCGCAGGTCGAGCCGCACGGTGGTGAAGCGGAAGATCTCCACCATCCGCCGCACCGGGCGGACGAGGTCGCGGGCGAGCGCGCCGCACTTGGCCTCCGTCAGGCCGCGCTCGAGAATGCGCAGGTCCTCGATCAGGCCGTCCGCGCTGGCGTAGTCGGGGCCGGAGGGATGCTCGCCCTCGTTGCGGGCGATCGTCGCCTCGAGCTTGCGCAGCACGCAGGAGAGATACTGACGGTACGGCTCGCCCGGGTTGCGCCGGGTGATCGCCCGGGACTGTCCGCTTTCCGAGAGCTGCCGGTTGAGTTCGAGGCGGAAGCCCTGAGGCAGCGGCAGGGAACGCTCGGTGAGCGACAGGGTCCGTCCCAGCTCGCGCACGCCGTCCCGGTAGCGGGTCAGCGAGGCCAGCGCGTTGCGGTGCAGGGTCTGCCGGGTGACGGCGGCGGTGACGTAGGGGTTGCCGTCCCGGTCGCCGCCGATCCACGAGCCGAACTGGAAGAACGGCGGCACCCGGAAGTCCGTGCCCGGATAGGCCTCGGCGAGGGATTCCTCCAGGGTCTCCATCGTCTCGGGCAGCATCTCGAACAGGGTCTCGTCGAAGAAGTGCAGGCCCCAGGCCACCTCCCGCTCGACGGTCGCCTTCTCCAGGTGCAGCTCGCCGGTCATCCAGACCAGCTCGATCTGGTCGCGCAGCTCGTTCATGAGGCCGTTGCGCTCACGGTCGGTCCAGCGCGGCATCTCCAGCTCGCGGAGCACGAGGTAGATGCGGCGGAATTTTTCCAGCACCGTGACCCGCTTGCCCTCGGTGGGGTGGGCGGTCAGCGTCGGGCGGATGCGCAGGTCGCTGAGCAGCGCCTGGATCTTCTCCGGCGGCACCCCCTGCTTGCGCGCGTCGGAAAAAACCTTGGCGAAGGAACCGCCGAGGGCGGCACGGCCCTCCGTCCGCTCCACGTGGCGGCGGCGGCGCATCGCGGCGTTCTGCTCGGCGATGGAGATCAGCTGGAACCAGATGCCCTGCACCTGCAGCGCGCGCGCCAGCATCTGCGGCGAGAAGCGCGAGATGTCGGCCGTGCCGTGCAGGACCGCTTCGAGGTCGGGGTCGTGCCGGCGCGCGACGTCGAGCAGCGCCTGGAACAGGATGTCCAGCGCCTGCTCCGACGACGTGCCGACGATCACCGGCGGCGCGAAGGCCGTGGCATCGACGAGACCTGGGGTTGCGTGAAGGGTACGGGTCATGGGGCCACCTCGTGGCGCAAAGCTGCGCTCCCCTCCCCCTTGCGGGGAGGGGTTGGGGGTGGGGGTGGTTCAGAAGGCGCCGGATCGCTCGATCCTGCACCACCCCCCACCCTCGGTCCCTCCCCACAAGGGGGAGGGAAGGATCTAAGCCGCCCGGGCGAGCACGTCGGCCACGGTCTGCCCGAACGATCCGGGATCGGGCGCCACCGTCAGCCCGTAGGAGCGCATGATCTCGGCCTTCTCGGCGGCGCTGTCGCCCGCCGCCGAGATGATCGCCCCGGCATGGCCCATCCGGCGGCCCTTCGGCGCCGTGAGCCCGGCCACGAAGCCGATCACCGGCTTCGACATGTTCTCGCGGATCCAGGCCGAGGCCTCCGCCTCCTGCGGGCCGCCGATCTCGCCGATCATCAGCACCGCGTCGGTGTCCGGATCGGTCTCGAACAGGGCGAGGTGGTCGAGGAACGACGAGCCGTTGATCGGGTCGCCGCCGATGCCCACCGAGGTCGAGATCCCCAGTCCCAGCTCCTTGAGCTGCGAGGCGGCCTCGTAGCCGAGCGTACCGGAGCGGGAGATCACTCCGACATTGCCCGGGAGGTAGATGTGGCCGGGCATGATGCCGAGCATCGCCTTGCCGGGCGAGATGATGCCGGCGCAGTTCGGGCCGACCACCATGGTCCGCTTCTCTTTCGGGTAGCGGTAGAGGTAGCGCTTCACCCGCATCATGTCCTGGGCCGGGATGCCGTCGGTGATCGAGCAGACCAGCCGCAGCCCGGCATCGGCCGCCTCCATGATGGCGTCCGCCGCGAAGGGGGGCGCCACGAAGGTGATCGACGTGGTGGCGCCGGTCGCCGCCACGGCCTCCTTGACGGTGTTGAACACGGGCAGGCCGAGGTGGGTGCGCCCGCCCTTGCCCGGGGTGACGCCGCCGACGACGTTCGTGCCGTAGTCCAGCATCTCCTTGGCGTGGAAGGTGCCCTTGTCACCCGTGATGCCCTGGACGATGATCGGGGTGGTCTCGTCGATGAGGATGCTCATGGCGCGGTCTCCCCTCAGTGCTTGGTCTTGGCGGCCGCGCAGGCGTCGACCGCCTTCTTGGCCGCCTCCGCCAGGGTGTCGGCGGTGATCAGGTCGAGGCCGCTCTCGGCCAGGATCTTCTTGCCGGCCTCCACGTTCGTGCCGGCGAGGCGCACCACCAGCGGCACGTCGATCTTCACCTCGCGGGCCGCCTGGATGACGCCCTCCGCGACCCAGTCGCAGCGGTTGATGCCCGCGAAGATGTTGACCAGGATCGCCTTGACGTTGCGGTCGGAGAGCACGAGCCGGAAGGCCGTCGCCACGCGCTCGGGCGAGGCGCCGCCGCCGACGTCGAGGAAGTTCGCCGGCTCGCCGCCCGCGTGCTTGATCATGTCCATGGTCGCCATGGCGAGGCCGGCGCCGTTGACGATGCAGCCGATCTCGCCCTCGAGGCCGATATAGCTGAGGTTGTGCTCGGCGGCCTGGGCCTCGCGGGGGTCGCCCTGCGAGGGGTCGTGCATGTCGGCGATGCCCGGCCGGCGGAACATGGCGTTGTCGTCGAAGGACATCTTGGCGTCGAGCGCCAGCACCCGGTCGTCCTTGGTCACGACGAGCGGGTTGATCTCCAGCATGGTGCCGTCGCAGTCGCGGAACGCCCGGTAGGCGTTCATGATCGTCTTCACCGCGGCCGAGACCTGCTTGATGTTGAGCCCGAGCTGGAAGGCGATCTCCCGCGCCTGGAACTGCTGCAGGCCGACCGCCGGCTCGACCACCACCTGTATGAGCGAGTCGGGCTCCTTGGCGGCGATCTCCTCGATGTCCATGCCGCCGCGCTGGCTGGCGATGACCCGCACGCGCTCGGCCTTCCGGTCCAGCACGTAGCCGAGATACAGCTCGCGCTCGAAGGGGTCGGCGGTCTCGACATAGACCCGCTGCACGGGCTTGCCCTCGGGGCCGGTCTGGTGCGTGACGAGGCGCTTGCCCAGCAGGTCCTTGGCGGCGTCGCGGACCTCGTTGTAGGTCCGGCACAGCTTGATGCCGCCGGCCTTGCCGCGGGCGCCCGCGTGGATCTGGGCCTTCACGGCCCAGAACGAGCCGCCGAGTTCCGTGGCGGCGTAGACCGCCTGGTCGGGGCTGAAGGCGATAGCCCCTTTCGGGACGGCCACGCCGAAGCTCGCAAGCAGCTCCTTGGCCTGATACTCGTGGACGTCCATTCGGCGCCTCCTCCGCGGTTCGTTGCCGCCGTTGACGCCCTCTACTTTAGTTGAGTCGGAAGATTACGCCCGTCAAATTTTTTAGGGCGCTGATTGACCGAGACTTTTTCGCGGTCGCAACACGGATCGTATTCGATGTTGCGCCGCAGCATACAGAAAACAATTGAGGCCGGGGCGTGATGCACCCGGCCTCAATTGTTGATCCGATACGATATTTGTTCGAGCGCTTCGTTTGAGTCGCCCGCACCGTCATCACGCGCGCAGCGAAGTGGCCCAGGGCAGCGCGACCTCTAGGATCGTAGTGCCGACCGGATTGCTTCGCTCCGCTCGCAAAGACGGCAGCGTCGACGTGATCGACCGGACACGCTGTTCAGCTTGGCGCTGACCCAACAGGCAGGCGCCCGTCTTCCCCTGAGCGGGAGAAAGGACGTCGCCGGTTCAGTTCACCTTGCCCTTCACGACCTCATAGACCTTCTCGGTCAGCGGTCCGGCATCCGCGAGCAGGCCCTCCAGCTCCTTCAGCCGCTCCTCGGCGAACTCCCGGTCCTCCAGACCCTTGGCGTTCACGTAGACGTTGAGCGCCGCGCTGCGGAGCCCGGCATAGGCCGAGAGCACCGCCACGCCGGCATCCGACACGACGTTGAGATTGCCCTTGTCGGCGGTGATCGCCGCGAGGTCGATCACGTTTCGGCAGGCCCGGCAGCAGGCGAGCGGCACGTCGCAGGCGGTCTTGAGGGCGGCCTGGATCTTCTCGGCGCGGGCCGCCTTCTCGTCGTCCGTCGCCTTGGGCAGGCCGTAGGCCCCCATGACGGCGTCGAAGGCTTGGACGTCCTCGCCGATCATGCCGGTGAGGACGACCCGCAGGCCTTCGGATTTGGCCAGCACGTCCTTCAGCTCGGCCTCGACCTCGACGTACTTCTTCTTGCCGATGGTCAGGTTGCAGACCATCGACACCAGGGCCGCGCCCATGGCGCCGGAGATCGCCGCCGCGCCGCCGCCGCCAGGGGTCGGGGCGGCGCTCGCCAGCTCCGTCAGGAAGGTCTGGATGGACGCGTTCTCGGGCGGTTGCGTGTCGGACATGGGCGCCTCTCCGGTCAGGCCATTTTCTTCGCGAGGGCGTAGATCTCCTCGGCGTCGAGCACCTGCTCGGTGCTCTCGAAGAGCTGGCCCACGCAGGCGCGGTGCAGCTTGAGCTTCAGGCCGCCGATGCCGAGCGCGCCAAAGGCCTGCTTGCCGTTGCGGTCCTTGCCCTTGTCCATCACCTCGATGCCGCCGATGCCCGTCGGGGGCTGGGCGTTGTAGTCGGCGACGAACTCGATAGACGATTCCTGAGCCCAGGCGGCCTCCGGCAGCAGCTCGACGCCGATGGCGCCGGCCGTGAACACGAGGTTCGTGCCCTTCACCAGGGCGACGCGCGACGCCTCGTCGGGGGTCGCGGCGGCCTTCACGTTGACCTTGAAGCGCTTGTTGATCTGGTCCGCGGCGGCCTGCGTCTTGTCCAGCGCGCGGCCCGCGATCGTGACCTCGGCCCCCTCGCCGGCGAGCAGCGCCGCCGAGCGCATGCCCACCGGGCCGGTCCCGGCGAGCACGACCGCCTTCTTGCCCTGGAGCGAGCCGGCGGCCTTGGCCACCAGCGCGACGCCCGCGGCGGCCGTGGTGTTGGAGCCGTTGGAATCGAGCATGACCGAGACGCGGAACGGGCCGAAGAAGCGCTTCTTGACCGCGGCGAACAGCTCTTCGCCCGCCGCCATGCTGCCGCCGCCGACGAAAATCGCCGTCGACTTCTTCTCGGAGCCGCCGCGGGTGTAGATCGTGCCGTCGACCAGCGCGCCGACATTGTCGGGATTCACGCCGCCGTAGCCGGTGATGTGGTCGGCGCCGCCGTCGTAGCCGACCACCGTGTCGAACACGTTCGGCACGGCATCGGTGTCGAACAGGAACAGCAGCTTCTTGGTCATTTTTTAACCTCGGCCCGGGCTGGGCATCATCACGTCAGGGACATCCACCCCGTCATTCCGGGTCCGCGGAGCGGAGCCCGGAATCCAGACGCTCGGGTGGTTCTCGTTCTGCACCGTCAGCGGCTCTGGGTTCCGGGCTCGCCTGCGGCGCCCCGGAACGACGGTGTGCGTTCTACGGCTCAGCTCTCGACCACGTTCTGCGGCTTGCCCGCCACGAAGGCCTCGACATTGTCGACGAGCTGATCGGCCAGGATCTGCATCGCCTCCTTGCTGGCCCAGGCCACGTGGGGCGTGACGATCAGGTTCGGCAGGTCGGCGTCGCACAGGATGTTGCCGTCCTTGGGCGGCTCCTGCGCTACCACGTCGAACCCGGCACCCGCGATGGTGCCGTCCTTCAGCGCCTCGAGCAAAGCCGCCTCGTCCACGAGCCCGCCCCGGGCCGTGTTGATGAGGATGGCGCTCTTCTTCATCTTCTTGAGCTCGGCGGCGCCGATCATCCCCTTGGTGTCGGGGGTCAGCGGCACGTGCAGCGTGATCACGTCGGACTGGGCGAGGATCGTCTCGAAATCGACGAGCCCGTCCTGCGGGAACACGTCGTAGGCCAGCACCTTCATGCCGAGCGCCTCGGCGCGCTTGGCAATCGACTTACCCAGCGCCCCGTAGCCGACGATGCCGAGCGTCGAGCCGGCGATGTCGTAGATCGGGTAGTCGAAGTAGCAGAACTGCTTGGACTTCGCCCAGTCGCCGCGCCGCACCGAGTTGGCGTAGGGCACGATCGCCCGGCGCAGGGCGAACATCAGCCCGACCACGTGCTCCGGAACCGTGTTGAACGCGTAGTTGCGGATGTTGACGACCGTGACCCCCTGGGCCTTGGCCTGGGCCTTGTCGACCACGTCGGTGCCGGTGGCGGCGACCGCGATCAGCTTGAGATCGGGGAGCTGCTTCAGCGTCTCGGCCCGCATCGGGACCTTGTTGATCAGCGCGATCTCCGCGCCCTGGAGGCGGGAGACGATCTCTTCCGGCGTCCAGGTCGACTCGTGCTCGACGTATTCGTGCGGGAAGTTGAACGGTCGGACCCTGGCATCGAGGGATTCACGATCCAGGAACACGATCTTCTTGGTCATAGGACCCCTCTCGGACGACGGGCTGTTTCCTCGATAGCCTTGGTCTTACTTGCGCGCCGGGGCGGGCCCGGCAACCCGGACCCGCCCCGATCGCGTGCGCGGCTCACGCCTTATGCAGCGGATTCTCGCGCAGGTAGCTGGAGGCGGCGGCGACGCCCGAGCCCGGCGTGACCTTGATGCCGCAATCGAGCATGGCCATCTCGGCGCCCGCGATGGCGCCCAGCAGCGACAGCTCGTTCAGGTCGCCGAGGTGGCCGATGCGGAACACCTTGCCGGCGACTTTCGACAGGCCTGCGCCCAGCGAGAGGTTGTAGCGCTCGAAGGCGTGGATGATCACCTTGGCGGCGTCGGCACCCTCCGGCACCACGATCGCCGTGACCGTGTCGGAGTTCCACTTCGGCTCCTTGGCGCAGGGCTTGAGGCCCCAGGCCGCCACGGCCTGGCGGGTCGCCTCGGCGAGCACGTGGTGGCGGTGATAGACGTTCTCCAGCCCCTCCTCCTTGACGATCTCCAGGGCCTCGCGGAGGCCGTAGAGCAGCGGCAGGACGGGGGTGTAGGGGAAGTAGCCGGTGGCGTTGGCGGCCAGCTGGTCCTTCCAGGCGAAGTAGGCGTGGCCGAGCCGGTCGTTCCGGCCGGTGCCGCCTTCGGCGATCTTGAGCGCCTTGGGGCTGATGCAGATCAGGCCGAGGCCGGCCGGCAGCATGAAGCCCTTCTGCGAACCCGCGATGGCGCAGTCGACGCCCCACTCGTCCATCTTGAACGGCAGCGAGCCGATCGACGAGATGCCGTCCACGAACAGCAGCGCCGGGTGGCCGGCCGCGTCGATCGCCTTGCGCACCGCGCCGATGTCGCTGGTGACGCCCGTGGCGGTCTCGTTGTGGACGACCATCACGGCCTTGATGGCGTGGTCCTTGTCGGCCCGCAGGGCCTCCTCGATCTTCTGCGGATCGGCGCCCGCGCCCCACTCCTCGTCCTGGACGATCACGTCGAGGCCGAGGCGCTGGGCCATGTCGACCCAGAGGTGGCTGAACTGGCCGTAGCGGGCGGTGAGCACCTTGTCGCCGCGGCACAGGGTGTTGGACAGGGCCGATTCCCAGATGCCGGTGCCCGAGGACGGGAACAGGATGACGGTCCCGTTGGTCGAGCCGAACACCATCTTGGAGTCCTGCAGGAGCGGCTTCACCAGCTCGGGGAAGCTCGGCGAGCGGTGATCCTCCGACGGCACGTGCATCGCGCGCAGGACGCGCTCCGGGATGTTGGTGGGGCCCGGGATGAAGAGGTGGTTGCGACCGGGGCGCCGGGTTGCGGCCATGATGTTTCCTCCGAATAGTCCGTTGCGCGCGGGCTCGCACCCGCGCCGGTTGTCCAAGCATCCTCGGGAGTCGGTCCGGCGGCGGTCGCGGCGCGTTCCCCCGCGCCTTCGAACGTCTGCCCATGCCGTGAAATGGGGGGCGCTGCGGAGCGGCAGGCGGCCTCACGCCGCTCGCGTCGCGGCACGCCCCCGCGCGCCGGTCGCCTCCGAATTGCCGTCCCGTAACAACGGCCCCCAGGGCCGTCCTCGCCGCCTTCCTGTCTAAGCCCGGCTCAGCTCCCTGATGCCAGTTCCTGGTATTATGTGGCGGTAACGCTCGAAAGGAAAACCGGAAAAACTTCCGGAACTTGGCAAAAAAATTTTTTGTGCGCCGCAGCGAAGCGGACCTCCGGTTGAGAAGCTTTGCCGCACTGCACGTGGCTGCCGGCATGAGGGCCGTCGCGCGGCGCAGCATCGATACGCGTCATCAAACTGAGATGGGATCGCGCTCTGGATCCCGGCACCAGTCAGCCGCCGGGAGGGTGCCGTGGCCGAGGTTGAGGAGATGCCGGTCCGCGTGCGGACGCTGTTCCTGTCCGACCTGCATCTCGGCACGCGCGGCTGTCAGGCCGGCCTGCTGCTGTCGTTCCTGAAGGATTACGACGCCGACACGATCTACCTCGTGGGCGACATCGTCGACGGCTGGCAGCTGCGCTCCGGCTGGTACTGGCCGCAGGAGCACAACGACGTCGTCCAGAAGATGCTGCGCAAGGTCCGCAAGGGCGCGCGCATCGTCTACCTGCCGGGCAACCACGACGAGTTCCTGCGCGACTACGTCGGCACGAACTTCGGCGGCATCGAGCTCGCCGAGACCGCGATCCACGAGGCGGCGGACGGCAAGCGCTATCTCGTGATCCACGGCGACCAGTTCGACATGGTGGTCCGCCACTCGCCCTGGCTCGCCCATCTCGGCGACGGGGCCTACACGCTGGCGCTGAGCCTGAACACGCTCATCAACAAGGTGCGCCGCCGCCTAGGCCTGTCCTACTGGTCGCTCTCCGCCTGGGCGAAGCTGCGGGTGAAGAACGCCGTCAGCTTCATCGGCCGGTTCGAGACGATCCTGGCCGAGGAGGCCCGCCGCCAGGGGGCCGACGGGGTCATCTGCGGCCACATCCACCACGCGGCCGACCGGCCGATCGGCGAGCTGCGCTACCTCAACACGGGCGACTGGGTGGAGTCCTGCACCGGGCTGGTGGAGCACTACGACGGCCGCATCGAGGTGCTGCACTATCCGAGCCTCCTGCGCGCCCGCGCCGCCGAGACCGTGCCGCAGGCGCTGCCGGACCGGCGCGCGGTGGCGTGAGGACCGCTTCCGTGAAGCTTCTCATCGCCAGCGACGCGTGGCACCCGCAGGTCAACGGCGTGGTGCGCTCCCTGGAGCAGATGGTCCGCCGGGCCCCGGAGCACGGCTTCGAGACGGCGCTGCTCACGGTGGCGGATTTCCGGTCGCTGCCCCTGCCCGGCTATCCCGAGATCCGCCTGGCCTATGCCGGACGGGAGCGCGTGGCGGCGCGCTGGAAGGCCGAGCGGCCGAGCCACGTCCACATCGCCACCGAGGGGCCGGTGGGTCTCGCCGCCCGGCGGCATTGCCTCGCCCACGACCTGCCCTTCACGACCAGCTATCACACCCGCTTCCCCGAATACCTCGCCGCGCGGGCGCCGGTGCCGGAGGCGTGGTCCTACGCCTACCTGCGCCGCTTCCACGGGGCCGCGCGGGGCACGATGGTCAGCACCGCCACGCTCCAGGGCGAGCTGGCGGCGAGGGGCTTCGGCCAGCTGATGCGCTGGACGCGCGGCGTCGACACCGAGCGGTTCCGCCCCGCCGAGCCCGGCGCGCCGGCACCGGCCGACCTCGCCGGGCTGCCGCGGCCGCTGTTCCTGTATGTCGGGCGCTTGGCGGTGGAGAAGAACGTCGCCGCCTTCCTGGGCCTCGACCTGCCGGGCACGAAGGTCGTGGTCGGCGACGGGCCGGATCGCGCGCGCCTGCAGGCGCTGGCCCCCGGGGCGCGCTTCCTCGGCACCCGCACCGGGGCCGCCCTCGCGGCGGTCTACGCTGCCTGCGACGTCTTCGTCTTCCCGAGCCTCACCGACACGTTCGGGATCGTGCTCCTGGAGGCGCTGGCCAGCGGCCTGCCGGTGGCGGCCTTCCCGGTGCCCGGCCCCGACGACGTGGTCGGGGGCAAGCCGGTGGGATCCCTCGATCGCGACCTGCGGGCCGCCGCCCTCGCCGCCCTCGACCTGTCGCGGGCCGCGTGCCGCGCCGAGGCCCTGCGCTGCGGCTGGGACGTGAGCGCCCGCCAGTTCTTCGGCAACATCATCGAGGCGCATGGCGGCGAACGGGGCAGCCGCGACGCTGCCTGACCGGTGACGGCGCCCGCGCGGGATGGCAGGAGGGCGCCATGCCGCCCGCTCCCAAGCCGTCCGCTCCCAGGCCGCTCAATCCCAGGCCGCCGAGTTTCAAGCCGAGTGCTCGGAAGCCGCCCGCCACCGACACTCCGTTCGATCCGGCCCAGGCGGCCAGATATCCCGCCGTCATCGGCTGCGACGAGGTCGGGCGCGGCGCACTCTGCGGCCCGGTGATCGTGGCCGCGGTCTGGTTCGACCCCGCGGCGCTCCCGCCGACCCTGCTCGGCGCCCTCGACGACAGCAAGCGCCTGCTCGAGCCGGTCCGTGCCCGGCTGGCGCCGCTGATCCGCACCCATGCGCACGTAGCGGTGGCGGCGGGCTCGCGGGCGCTGATCGATCGGATCAACATCCGCGCCGCGACGCTGGACGCCATGGCGCGCGCGGTGGGCCGCCTCGGGATCGCGGCGCCGGTCCTGGTTGACGGTCGGGATGCCCTGCCCGGGCTTCCCGGCGGGGCGGTGGTCGGCGGGGACCGGCTCGTGCCGCAGATCGCCGCCGCCTCGATCGTCGCCAAGGTCTTCCGCGACGCCCTGATGCGGCGCCTCGCCGAGCGCCACCCCGGTTACGGCTGGGAGCGGAATGTCGGCTACGGCACGCAGCTCCACCGGGCCGGCCTGACGAAGCTCGGCCGCAGCCCGCATCACCGGCTGAGCTTCACCCGGGGCTTCGAACGCTGAGCGGCCTCGCTTCGGCAGGCCACGGCACCACAGCAGCGGGAGGTGACGTCGGCTGTCCCGTTCTCGACCGCATCCCGAGGCGATGCGTTGGATGGACCACGCCCCTTCTCCGGCCTGTCAGAGCAGCGTCAGTTGCTCCCCCGGCCTGCGGAAGGCGTCCCGGTTCAGCGTCATCCGCCCGAACGCGAAGCCGAGCCGGGTGCCGGCAAGCCGCACGCGCTGCCCGATCATCGACGCGTAGGCACCCTCGCCGCGGAAGCGGTGACCGAAGCGGGGATCGTTTTCGCGGCCGCCCCGGGACTGCCGCAGCAAACCGAAGGCGCGTTCCTTGCGCTCGGGATAATGCTCGGAGAACCAGTCTGCGACGAGGTCGGCCACCTCCCCCGGGAGCCGCAGGAGCGCGTAGCCGATCCGGCTCGCGCCGCTCTCCCGGGCGCGGTCCAGGATCGCCTCGACCTCATGGTCGGTCAGGCCCGGGATGATCGGCGAGACGTTGACCATCACGGGCACGCCCGCCTCGGCCAGCCGGCGCATCGCGGCGAGCCGCTTCTCCGGCCGGGGCGCCCGGGGATCGAGGCGCCGCGCGAGGTCCGGATCCAGGGTCGGCAGCGAGACCGCCACGAGGACGAGATCGCGCGCGGCCATCTCGGCCAGGATGTCGAGGTCGCGCAGGACGAGGTCCGATTTCGTGGTGATGCCGACGGGGTGCCGCGCCTCGCGGAGCACGTCGAGGATGCCGCGGGTGATGCGGTGCTCGCGCTCGGCCGGCTGGTAAGGATCGGTGGCGGTGCCGAGGGCGATCGTCTCCGGTTGGTAGCCCGGCGCCGCGAGCTCGCGGGCGAGGAGCCGGGGCGCGTCCGGCTTGCTGAAGATCCGCGATTCGAAGTCGAGCCCCGGCGACAGGCCGAGCCACGCGTGGGTCGGCCGCGCGTAGCAGTAGATGCAGCCGTGCTCGCAGCCGCGATACGGGTTGATCGACCGGTCGAACGGGATGTCGGGCGACGTGTTGCGGGCGATGATCCGGGCGGATCGTTCCGGCGTCACCTGCGTGCGCAGGGGCGTCGGATCATCCGGCGCCCAGTCGGCATCGTGGAACGCCTCTCGCCGGGCCGCCTCGAACCGGCCGGTGGGATTGGCGGTCGAGCCGCGACCGCGCCGAGCCTGTTCCGACGGCGTGCTCGCACCGAGCCGCCGCGTCGCGCTCGTGCCGACCGCGTCCCCTTTCAGCGTCATGACCCGTCGCCCCCGTGTTTCACGTGGAACATAGAGCGAACATGGCGGCGGGTAACGCCTCTTTTTAAGGCAATCCCGGCATCGCCGCGTCTCTCGGACGCGGCCGGTCCTTCGAAAGACGGTTCAATGGTTTACGGCGGCGCAAAATCGTCTATGCGCCCGCTCATGCTCTCCGCGGTGACCTATCTGGCCGACCCGGCTGATCCGGACGCGATCGACCGCTTGGCCGACACGCTCAGCGTGCTCGTCTCCGGCGTGGCCGGCGGCTTGGTCGGCGACGCCGTGATCGTGACGGGTCGCGAGAGCGAGGCCGTCGCGGCCGTCGCGGAAGCGACCGGGGCGACGTTGGTCGTCCACCGGAGCGGCAACCCCTACGCGGATGGCGCGGGCGCGGCCCGGCGGGACTGGGTCCTGTGCCTGGAGGCCGGCGACGTCCCGGGCGAAGGATGGATCCGCACCCTGGACCGCTTCGTCGGGACCGCCCGGCCGGAGACCGGGCTCGGGCGCCTGCACCGTCCGGCGGCCGGCTGGAGCGGGCGTCTGGTCAACCGGATCGAGAGGCTGATGGGGGCCCGGCAGGCCCGGGCCGGGGACGTGGTGCGGCGGGAGGTGCTGCGCGGCGGATCGGCCTTCGGCTCCCGGATCAAGGTGAAGGCGCTGCTGGCGCGGATCGACCGGGCCTGACCGGCAGAAACTTGTGCCCTTCCACGTTGTTGTCGGTCCCGCCTCCTCTACAACTCCGGGGGCGCGGGAGAAGATTTGCCGTCTCTCCACTGTCGCGAGGACGTTGAAATCGCTCCCCTCGGGAAGGATCGCACAATGGATTCGTCGGGCCTGATGGGGCGCAAATCGGTCGACGACATCCTCGAGAGCGGCGAGGGCGAGCAGCAGCTCTCGAAATCGCTGGGTGCCCTCTCGATCACCGCCATGGGCATCGGCGCGATCATCGGTGCCGGCATCTTCGTCCTCACCGGCACGGCGGCGGCGCAATATGCCGGGCCGGGGATCATGCTGTCCTTCGTGCTCGGCGGCATCGCCTGCGCCTTCGTGGGCCTCTGCTACTCCGAGATGGCGGCGCTGATCCCGGTGGCGGGGTCGAGCTACACCTACACCTACGCGACGCTGGGCGAGTTCTTCGCGTGGCTGATCGGCTGGGACCTCATCCTCGAATACGCCATGGGAGCCGCCACGGTGGCGGTGGGCTGGTCGGGGTACGTGACCAGCATCCTGAAGGATGTCGGGATCGTGATCCCGGCCCAGTTCGCCCACGCGCCGGGCACCCCCATCGACGGCGGCGGCACCGCCCTGTTCAACCTGCCGGCGGTGGTGATCGTGGCGCTGATCACGATCCTGCTGATGCGCGGCACCAAGGAATCGGCCCGCTTCAACAACATCATGGTGGCGGTGAAGCTCACCGTGGTGGTGGCGTTCATCGCGCTGGGCTGGGGCCATGTCGACACGGCGAACTGGAAGCCGCTGATCCCCGACAACGACGGCACCTTCGGGCATTTCGGCTACAGCGGCATCCTGCGCGGCGCGGGTGTGGTGTTCTTCGCCTTCATCGGCTTCGATGCGGTCTCCACCGCCGCCCAGGAGGCGCGCCGGCCGCAGAAGGACATGCCGATCGGCATCCTGGGCTCACTGGCGGTCTGCACGATCCTCTACGTGCTGGTGGCGGCGGTGCTGACCGGCCTCGTCCCCTACAAGGAGCTCAACGTCCCCGACCCGATCGCCAAGGGCGTCGACGTCATCGGCATCGGCTGGTTCTCCCTGCTGATCAAGCTCGGGGCGCTGACCGGCCTGACCACCGTGATCCTGGTCCTGCTCTACGGCCAGAGCCGGATCTTCTTCACCATGGCGCAGGACGGCCTGCTGCCGAAGATGTTCTCCCACGTGCACCCGACCTACCAGACGCCCTACCGCAGCCAGGCGCTGATCGGGGGCGCGGTCGCCCTGGTGGCGGCGCTGGTGCCGATCAACATCCTGGGCGAGATGGTCAGCATCGGGACGCTGGCGGCCTTCATCCTGGTCTGCGGATCGGTGATCTACCTGCGGCGCACCGACCGCCACATGAAGCGCCCGTTCAAGGCGCCCGCCGTGCCGGTGGTGCCGATCCTCGGCATCCTGTTCTGCCTGCTGCTGATGATCGGCCTGCCGCTCGACACGTGGCTGCGGCTGGTGATCTGGATGGCGATCGGATTGCTCGTGTATTTCTTCTACGGGCGGAAGCACTCGGTCCTGCGCCGGAAAGAGGGGACTGCGGCGTAGGGCCGCTCGGGAGCCGGTAGCGCGCGGGCTCCCGCCCCCCCCTCCGCGGGAGGGAGTGCGTCGCGCCCCTTCAAACCGAAATGCTCGCCCCCCGTCGCAGGTGCTCGTCGAGTCGCGGCATGATCTCCACGAAGTTGCAGGGCCGGTGCCGGTAGTCGAGCTGCTGGGCCAGGATCCCGTCCCAGGCGTCCCGGCAGGCGCCGGGCGAACCCGGCAGCACGAACACGTAGGTCGCCCGCGCCACCCCGGCGGTCGCCCGGGACTGCAGGGTCGAGGTGCCGATCTTGTCATACGAGATCCGGTGGAAGACCGCCGAAAACCCGTCCATGCGCTTCTCGAACAGCGGCTCCAGTGCCTCCGGCGTGACGTCGCGGCCGGTGAAGCCGGTGCCGCCGGTGGTGATCACCACGTCGATGCCCGGGTCGCGCAGCCACGCCTCCACCTGGCCGCGGATCGCCGGGATCTCGTCCGGCACGATGGCGCGGCCCGCCAGCCGGTGTCCGGCCTCCGTGAGCCGCTGGCTCAGGGTATCGCCCGACCGGTCGTCCTCCGCCAAGCGGGTATCCGACACGGTGAGCACCGCGATGTTGAGGGGGATGAAGGCGCGGGCGGCGGACGGTTCGGCCATGGCGTGAAGTCTCCGGAACACATCGACGATATGGGCCGGCCGCATCCGGATGTCGCCCCTTGCAGCGGGCCGTAATCTCGGCTGTGGTCCCGCATCCTCGTCGGAGACCCTCGCCCATGCACATGTACGGCAACTGGCGCTCAGCCGCGGCCTTCCGGGTGCGGATCGCCCTCAAGCTGAAGGGCATCCCGTACGAGGAGACCTTCATCGACCTCGACGCGGGCGACCAGCACAAGCCGGAGTTCCGCAGGATCAACCCGCAGGGCGCGGTCCCGGCCCTGTTCGACGGCGACGGGCCGCCGCTCACGCAGTCGCTGGCGATCCTCGATTACCTGGAGGAGACGAAGGGCGGCGTGCGCCTCCTGCCCGAGGAGCCGCGGGCGCGGGCCAGGGCGCGCTCCCTGGCTCAGGTGGTCGCCTGCGACACGCACCCCCTCTACGTGCCGCGGGTGCGCACCTTCCTGATGGAGCATTACGGCCTGCCCCGGGAGCGGATGCTCGACTTCCTGCGCAACGCCTTCGAGACCGGCCTCAGGACCCTGGAGGCGCGCCTCGGTGCCGAGCCGGGGACCGGCCGGTTCTGCCAGGGCGACGCGGTGAGCCACGCGGATCTATGCCTCGTCAGCCTCTGGGTCGGCACCGGCATCTTCGGGATCGACACGGCGGCCTATCCTACGGTCGCGCGGATCGCCGAGGCCTGTCTCGCCCTGCCGGAGGTCGCCGAGGCACACCCGTTGCGTCAGCCCGGAGCCCCGTCCGCGTGACGTCGGGGCGCGTGCGCTCTGGTCACGTGTGTTCCTGACAGGCAGATGTGGCAATCGGACACCCGGCGCGTGTAAGCAGTCCGGCGTTTGAACCCGGTTCGGGAAAGAAAGAGTGTCGATGGTACCCGTCGAGAACGAGTCCGGCCTGCATCGCGTCGTCGTGGTCGGCGGCGGCGCCGCCGGGCTGCAGCTGGTGACGAAGCTCGGCGAGAAGCTCGGACGCGGCAAGCGTGCGCATGTCACGCTGGTCGACCGCGCCCGCACGCACATCTGGAAGCCGCTGCTCCACGAGGTCGCGGCGGGCAGCCTCGATGTCGGCCATCACGCGGTCGATTACCTGCACCACGCCCACATCCACGGCTTCCGCTACCGGATCGGGCGCATGACCGGGCTCGACCGGGAGGCGCGCACGATCCAGCTCGCCGCGAGCCACGACTCGGAGGGGCGCGAGGTCACGCCGGAGCGCTCGGTGCCCTACGACACCCTGGTGATGGCGGTGGGCTCCACCACCAACGATTTCGGCACGCCGGGCGTGGCCGAGCACGCCATCGCCCTCGACACGCAGGACCAGGCGGTGCGCTTCCACCAGCGCCTCGTGAACGCGTCCCTGCGGGCGCACACCCAGGAGGGGCCGGTCCGGCCCGGCCAGCTCCACGTGACGGTGATCGGCGCGGGCGCCACCGGGACCGAGCTCGCCGCCGAGCTGCACCGGACCCTGCGCCACGTGGTCTCGACCGGCCTCGACAAGATCGACCCGGGCAAGGACATCCGCATCACCCTGGTGGAGGCGGCCGACCGGATTCTGCCGGCGGTGCCGCAGCGCCTCTCGGCAGAGGTGATGCAGCTCCTCAACAAGATCGGCGTCGACGTCCGCGTGCGGGCGCGGGTGACCGAGGTGCGGGCCGACGGCGTGCAGCTCGCCGACGGGACCTTCATCCCGTCGGAGCTGGTGGTCTGGGCGGCCGGCGTGAAGGCGCCGCCGTTCCTCCAGGGCATCGGCGGCTTGGAGACCACGCGGACCAACCAGCTGGTCGTCACCCCGACGCTGCAGACCACCCGCGACCCCGACATCTTCGCGGTGGGCGACTGCGCCTACCTGGTCGAGGCCGGCTCCGACACGCCGGTGCCGCCCCGGGCCCAGGCGGCGCACCAGCAGGCGAGCCACCTGATCGGCCAGATCCAGGCCAAGATCGACGGCAAGCCGCTGAAACCCTTCAAGTACAAGGATTTCGGCTCGCTGGTCTCGCTCGGCGAGTACTCGACGGTGGGCAGCCTGATGGGCTTCGTCCGCGGCAAGAACATGCTGATCGCCGGCCTGTTCGCCCGGATGATGTACCGCTCGCTCTACAAGATGCATGAGCGGGCCCTCCACGGCACCGCCAAGACGGCGCTCGACACCCTGGCGCGCGCACTCACCCGCAGGACCGAGCCGCGGGTGAAGCTGCACTAGATCCGTCCTGTCACGCGTCCGTCGCGCCGGATCGGCGTCCACTTCGGCGGTGAGCGCCCTAGCTGTTGCCGGGCGCCCGGACCGTCGGGCGCGTCCGCAAGGGAGGAAAGAGCACGATGATCCTGGTGAGCGTGATGTATCCCGCCGGCCCGAGCTTCGACATGGGCTACTACCTCGGACACCACATGCCGCTGGTGCGCGAGCGCTGGTCGTCCCTCGGCCTGCACGAGGCCAAGGTGGTCAAGGGCGCCGAGACGCCCGACGGCGGCGCCGCCCCGTTCCAGGTGATGGCCCTGCTGACGTTCGAATCGGTCGACGCCTTCAAGAAGGCCGTGGCCGCCCATGGCGAGGAGATCTTCGCCGACATCCCGAACTTCACCCAGGCCCAGGCCCAGGTGCAGATCAACGACTTCGCGGAGAACCCGTGATCGACATCGTCAAGGCGGTGCAGGAGGCCGATCCCGGCCTCGGTACCTACGTCATCGTGCTGCGGGGCGATTCGCGCGCCCTCGACGGGCCGGAGCGGCTCACGCCGGACGCGCAGGCGTGGCTCGCCGCCAACGCCCCCGGCGGCCGCCTCGCCCGCGTCACGATCCAGCTCGCGCCCTATCCGGGGGCGGCGCCGGCCGAACGCGAGGTGACCGTGGTGGCCTTCGCGGACGCCCGGGAACTCGCCGCCTTCGCCACGGCCTGGACGGGCGATCCGCTGACGGAGGAGGGCGAGGAGCCGGCCTGACTCGGCTTCTTCAATCCACACCCTCATCCTGAGGTGCGGCGGAGCCGCCTCGCTTCGGCAAGCCAGGATGAGGGTGCGCGCGGTCGCCGCAAAAATCCGTGCGGTCCGTGCGGCGCCCCCCGGCGGGCGCCTCAAGCCGCCCGCAAGTGCCGGATCGCCCGCAGGGCCGTCGCCCGCTGCACCTCCAGGCGCCGGATGAGCGGCATCAGGTCGGCGCCCGCATGGGCGGCGGCCTCGACCTCGCGGCACAGGCTCGACAGGCCGACGAAGCCCAGGAGCCCGGCCGCCGCCACGAGGGCGTGGGCGTCGTGGGCGATCTGGAGCCGATCGGTCTCGGTCGGCCGGAACCGCTCCGACAACTCGTTGGCCAGCAGGTCCAGGAGGGCGGCCACGCGGTCGGTGCCGAAGCTCGCCTTCATCTCGGTGAGCACGGACGCATCGAGGACGGCGGAGTCGACTTCGGGGACATGGCACGGCTCGTCGGCCCGGACAGGCTTTCGTGCCCCGGGTGCCGTCCAGCGGCTGATCGTGGCGAACAGATCGGCGCGGCGGAACGGCTTGCCGACGTAGTCGTCCATCCCGGCCTCGCGCAGCTCCTCGATCTGGGCCGGCAGGACGTTGGCCGTCATGGCGACGATCGGGATGTCGCAGGCCGGGGATGCCAGGGCGCGGATCCGGCGGGTGGCCGTGAGCCCGTCGACGCGCGGCATCTGCACGTCCATCAGCACCAGATCGTAGGCGCGTCCGGAGGCGACGGAGGTTCCGACCGCCGTGATCGCCTCGGCCCCGTCGCCGGCCACGTCGACCGCGTAGCCCTGCGATTCCAGCACAGCGCAGGCGAGTTCCTGATTGAGCGGCACGTCTTCCACGAGCAGCAACCGGAGTTGCGGCGCGGCCGCCGTCTCCGGCGCGGCGGCCGCGGTCACCGGCGCCCGCGGCTTCGCGTCCGCCTGCTCCACCTGCGCGCCGTGCGTGGTGGCGGTTTCGGCGCTCCGCGGGAGGACGAGGCGGAACCAGAAGGTCGATCCCGCCCCCTCGCGGCTCTCCACGCCGATCTCGCCGCCCATGAGGGTCACGAGGTGCCGGGAGATGGCCAGCCCGAGGCCGGTCCCGCCGAAGCGCCGGCTGATGGAGCCGTCCACCTGGCTGAAGCGCTTGAACAGGCGGTCCTGCTGCGCCGGCGCGATGCCGATGCCGGTATCGGTCACGGCGAAGCGCACGATGTCGCCCGGGCTGCCGTCGGGAGCGACGCCCGCGCCCTCCCGCTCCACGGCGACCGTGACGGAGCCCTCGGAGGTGAACTTCACGGCGTTGTTCAGCAGGTTGAGCAGCACCTGCCGGAGGCGGCTGGCATCGCCGACCACGAAGGCCGGGAGCGCGGGATCGATCCGTGCCCCGATGGCCAGCCCGCTCCGCAGCGCGCTGCCGCGCACGATCGACACCGTGGCGTCCACCGTCGAGACCAGCGGGAAGGAGACGGGATCGAGGACGAGTTCCCCGGCCTCGATCTTCGAGAAGTCGAGGATGTCGTTGACCACGGTGAGCAGGGCCGCGCCGGAACTCTGGATCAGCTCCAGGCGCCGACGATCCTCGTTCTGGATGGCGCTCTCCTCCAGGAGGAGGTCGGCATAGCCCAGGATGCCGTTGAGCGGCGTGCGGATCTCGTGGCTCATCGCGGCCAGGAACTCGCTCTTGGCCTCGCTCGCCCGCTCCGCCTCGGCGCGGGCCGCCTCCGCGTCGAAGGTCGCCGCGCGCAACGCGGCCTCGGCGGCCTTGCGCTCGGTGATGTCGAGGTTCAAGCCCACCATGCGCTGCGGCTGTCCTTCGGGCCCGAACACCGTGCGTCCGCGGGCGTAGATCCAGCGCCCTCCCGCCCGGAACTCGGCCGCGTAGGTCGTGGAGGTCTCGACCGCGCGCCGGATCTCGTTCCAGACGTCGGCGACGTCCTCGGGGTTCAGGAGCGCCGTCCACTCGGCGGCGGTGAGCGTGTGCGGCCCGTCCGATTCCGGCAGGCCGTGCATCCGCGTGCTCTCGGGGCTCAGGGACGCGAGACCGGTGCGCATGTCCCAGGACCAAGTGCCGGCCTCGGCGGCATCCAGGGCGAGGTCCAGCAGCCCGCGCGCCTCCTCGACGGCAAGCCGCGCGGTCACGATGTCGTCCACGTCGAGGGCGGTGCCGAGCCACTCCGCCACGGCGCCGTCCGCGGGATCGAGGCGGATCGGGATCAGCGAGAGCTTGTGCCACCGGTAGGCGCCGTCCTGGCGCCGGATCCGCCACTGGCCGCTGTAGCCGGTGCCGGTCTCGCAGGCGCGGATCCAGGCCGCCTCCATGGCGGCGGCATCCTCCGGATGGTTGCGGGCGAGGCGCTCGGCCCGCTCCGGCCCGATCGGCCCGTAATAGGCGTGGAACTGCGCGTTGGCGTAGGTTGCCTGCCCGTCGCCGACCCGCATGGTCCAGACCAGCAGCGGCAGCGTCTCGGCCAAACCCCGGTAGCGCAGCGCGCTCCGGCGCACCTCGTCCTCGGCGCGCCGCCGCTCGGTGACGTCGATGAGCACGCCGACGAGACCGGCCGCCGCGCCCTCCCCCCGGCACAGGCCCCGGACGACCACGTCGCGGACCGTGCCGTCGGGCCGCAGGAGCCGCGCCTCGAAGTCGAAGCTGGCGCGGCGGGCGACGGCATCGGCGACGATGCCCTCGAGCCGGGCCCGGTCGTCGGGATGGTAGATCTCGGCGAATTCGGCGAGCCGGGGCGGCGGCGTCCTCGGATCCCGCCCGGCGATGGCGTAGAGGCTCGCGGACCAGACCGGCCATCCGTCCGAGAGATCGACGCGCCAGTTGCCGATATGGGCGAGCTGCTCGGCCATGGTCAGCTGGTGGTTGGCGGCCTCCTGGGCCTTCGCACGGGCATTGATCTCGCGGTGCTGCTCGCGGATCAGCGCCTCGCGGATCGTCGCCTGCTCGATCTCGCGATCCCGGCGCACATTGGCCTCGGTCAGCCGCAGATGGGCGACGACGATCTCCGCCAGATCGCGCAGGGCCGCCTGGTCGGCCTCCGTGAAGGTTTCGCGCGGTTCGGGGTCGGCGAGGCAGAAGGTGCCGATCCGCAAGCCCTTCTTGAGGCTCAGCGGAACGCCCGCGTAAAAGCGGATCCCATCCGCGCGCGTGACCAGGGCCGCGTCGCGGAACCGCGGATCCAGCCGGGCATCGGGAACGACGAGCAGGGCGTCGCCGCGGATCGTGTGCTGACAGAAGCTCTCCGCGCGCGGCATCTCGCTGGGGACGTCGACGCAGGGGGTCTTCAGCCACTGATGCGTGTCGTCGATCAGGGCCACGAAGGCGCTGCGCACGCCGAACAGGCGGCAGGCGGTGCGGCAGACGGCGTCGAAATGCGGCTCCGGCGCCGTGCCCAGGATCTCGAGGGCGTGCAGGGCCGCGAGCCGATCCTGCTCGTTGTCCGGCTGTGTCGTCACGTCCAGTCTCCGGATGCGGTTACGCCGTTCGGTGACCGCCCCCGCGGCGGGGGAGCGATGGCGCGGCTGGGCCCGGGTTTCAAGCGTCACCGGCCTGCCGCGGCGCGGCACGCAGCCGCGCCGCCTCCAGCGCCCAGACCATGCCGAGCATCATGTAGACGTGACGCCACTTCTCGATGTCGATCTGGAAGGCCTGCAGGAAGAACATCAGCAGAGCCGGCCACACGATCTGCGCGTGCGCCCGGACCGGCGAGGGCCGCGCCAGCAGCCGGAAGCCGACGACGCCGGTGGTCAGCACGAGGCCGATGAACACCGCGCCTCCGAGCCAGCCGCCGTTGGCGAAGGAGCCGATGTAGGAGTTGTGCGGCTCCAGCCCGAAGACGAGCCGCCAGTGCATCGGGCCCATCCCGAACGGGCGCTCCAGCAGCATCGCGATGCCGCGCAGCTGGTTGCCGAAGCGGCCGGTCTCGCCCTGGTCGTAGTCCTGCGCCAGGGACGCGCGGATCTCGAACATCTTGTGCACGTGGTCGACCGAGAGCAGGGCGATCACCGCGACCGTGCCGAGCACGAGGGTCCCGACGGTCAGGAGCACGATGCGGCGGCGCAGGCGCAGCGAGGTACTGCCGGCGTAGACCGAGCCCACCATCAGCAGCACGGCGACCCCGCTGCCGGCCCAGGAGCCCCGCGAGAACGACAGGAAGATGCCGGCCACGATGACCAGCAGGCCGGCGAGCGCCGCCAGCGGCCGCCGGGCCGTGCCGGTGAGCAGGCCGTGCATCAGGTAGAGGGCGCCCAGCGTCAGGAACGAGCCGAACACGTTCGGGTCCTGGAAGGTGCCGGAGGCGCGGTCGTACTTGTAGAACAGGTCCTCGATCCCGAGCCACTGCAGGTAGCCGACGATGCCGAGCGCGGCCGAGAACACGCAGCTCGCCGTGTAGGCCTTGAGCGCCAGCTCCATCCGGGCATGCGTGTCGTCCGCGAAGAACATCGCGAAGAAGATGCAGGTGACCGAGAGGTAGATGAGCTGGATGGTCCAGGTGACCGGGAAATCCTCGTTCAGATACGGGAGCAGCGCCAGGACGATCGCCGTCAGGTAGAGGAGCAGGAGCGCGAGCAGCGGCACCATCCCCCGGTGCAGGCGCACGCCGAGGCAGAGCCACAGCAGGATCGTGGGCAGCGCCACCGCATCGTAGGGCGATGTCTCCGAGAAGGCGAAGCAGGCGAAGAAGATGAAGGCCGCGAACAGCGCCTTGGCCAAGCCCTGGACGGCGGCCAGAAGGGGAATGCCCGCCTGCGCCCCGGACGGGACCGGCGCGCCGGGGGCTGCGGTGTAAGCCATGATACGCGGGCTCCGCGGGCCGGATACGCGTGCCCACGGACGCTAGACTGACAGTCAATGGTTGAGATTCGACTTCGGGGTAGGAGCCGAAGTGTTTGGGGCTACGAGGCGTGAGCGCGGCGGATCCGCGTCCCCCTCCCCCGCAGAGGGGGGAGGGATCCCGCGCCCGCCTCTCCTTCAACCCATCACGCCCGGCAGCTCTCGAACCCGTCCCGGATCGCCGCCTCGTCGAGGTTGCGCCCGATGAACACCACCCGGGAGACCCGCTTCTCGTCCGGCTTCCAGTCGCCCTGGACGTCGCCGTCGAGGATCATGTGCACGCCCTGGAAGACGAAGCGCTTCGGCTCGTTCGGGAAGGCCACGATCCCCTTGCAGCGCAGGATGTCGGGCCCCTGGACCTGCGTCAGGTTCGAGATCCACGGCATGAACTTCTCGGGATCGACCTCCCCTTCGATCTTCGCCGAGATCGAGCGGATGTCCGAATCGTGATGGTGGTGGTGCCCCTCCTCCAGGAAGTCGGGCTCCACGTCGAGGATGCGGTCGAGGTCGAAGGCGTTGCGCTCCAGCACGGCGTCGAGGGGCACGGCGCAGTTCTGCGTGCGATGGAGCTTGGCCAGGGGATTGATGGTGCGGATCTCGGCCTCGACCCGGTCGAGGTCGGCCGGCGCCACGAGGTCGCTCTTGTTGAGCAGGATCACGTCCGCGAAGGCGATCTGGTTCCTCGCCTCGGGGGCGTCCTTCAGGCGGTCGGAGAGCCACTTGGCGTCGGCCACCGTCACCACGGCGTCGAGCCGGGCGGCCTCGCCAACGTCCTGGTCGACGAAGAAGGTCTGAGCCACCGGGGCGGGGTCGGCGAGACCGGTGGTCTCGACGATGATCGCGTCGAACTTGCCCCGGCGCTTCACCAACCCGTCCATGATCCGGATCAGGTCACCCCGCACGGTGCAGCAGACGCAGCCGTTATTCATCTCGAACACTTCCTCGTCAGCGCCCACGACGAGGTCGTTGTCGATGCCGATCTCGCCGAACTCGTTGACGATCACGGCGTAGCGCTTGCCGTGGTTCTCGGTGAGGATGCGGTTGAGGAGGGTGGTCTTGCCGGCGCCGAGATAGCCGGTCAGCACGGTCACGGGGATCTTGCTGGCGGGGGATCCGGACAGGGCGGAGGCAGCGCTCGTATCGGTCATGCTCGGTTCTTCGATGGCGGCGGACAGGGTCGGGCGGGCCCGGGCCCGCCACCGTTGTCATATTGTAACAGTTTCCGTCAAAGGAAGGCGCAGCCACACGGTTTCGCGACCGGAGGCGCCCGTCGATTGCGAGTCGGAGAAGCTTTGCTCTAGGCAGACGGCGCCGCACGAATGTTGCGCGCGGCTTGCCATAGAAAAGCACCTGCGGTCGGATTGATGTGGGCGGCGTTCCGGCGCGAAACCATTCCTCCTCGACTGGCCCGGTTCCTGAAGAACATCCCATGGACGCCCGCAATCCGCTGGAACAGGACGAGGCCGTCACCGCACCGTCGCGCAGGCGGCGGTGGCCGGGGCTCGTGGTCGTCCTCGTGCTCGTCGGGGCCGTGGCCGGCCTCGCCTTCGCCTTTCCGGAGCGCGCCCGCGAGACTGCGTCGAGTCTGGTCGGTGCACTGACCGGCCTGTTCGCGCCGGGCAATCCCGATCCCGGCCTCGACGTGCAGAAGGCCGGCCCGGTGGAGCGGATCTTCCGCCCCACCAAGGAACAGCGCGCCGCCTTCGAGATCCTTCCGGTCGCCACGCAGGTGTTCCGCCCGGAAGGCTCCGCCGAGGGGCGCATCGCCCTCAACGACGACGACAACGTGCCGGTGGTCTCGCCCTATGCGGGCCGGGTGACAAAGGTCCTGGTGCGGGCGGGCGACGACGTGAAGGCCGGCGACGTGCTGCTGACGCTCGAGGCCACCGACATGGTCCAGGCGCAGAACGACTATCAGGCGGCCCTGAACAACCTCCAGAAGCAGCAGGCGCTCCTGAAGCTCGACCAGACCATCGCCCAGCGCCAGCAGGAGCTGTTCCAGGCCCACGCGACGGCGCTGAAGGATTACCAGTCGGCGCAGAACGACGTCATCGCGGCCCAGAGCGACCTGAAGACCGCCGAGGCCGCCCTCGACGCGGTGAAGAACCGGCTGCGGCTGCTGGGCAAGACCGACGCCGAGATCGCCGCCTACGAGAAGAAGGGCACGATGAGCCCGGAGACCCAGATCCGGGCGCCGATTCCCGGCACGATCGTGCAGCGGAAGGTGGGCATCGGCCAGTACCTCTCCGCGTCGAGCGACCCGGTCTTCGTGATCGGCGACCTGTCCACGGTGTGGCTCGTCGCCAACGTCCGCGAGAGCGAGATCCCGAAGATCCGCATCGGCCAGGAGGTCGAGGCCAAGGTGGCGGGCTTCGGCGCGCGGGTGTTCAAGGCCCGGGTGAACTACATGGCCTCCAGCCTCGACCCGGCGACCCGGCGGCTCGCCGTGCGCAGCGAGGTCGACAACCCAGACCGGGTCCTGCGCCCGGAGATGTTCGCCACCTACACGATCGTCACCGGCAAGGGCGAGCCGTCGCCCAGCGTGCCGGTCGCCGCCATCGTGTACGAGGGCGATCGCACCCACGTCTGGGTCGCCCGGCCGGACGGAGCCATCGAGGCGCGCGACGTCAAGCTCGGACTGATCAATGGCGACAACGCCCAGGTCGTCCAGGGCTTGCGCGCCGGCGACCAGGTCGTGACTCGCGGCGCCCTGTTCATCGACCGGGCAGCCACCGGCGACAAGGCGTCCTGAGCGAGGATCCGGTCCGATGAACGCCCTGATCGCCTTCTCGCTCCGCCAGCGGGTGCTGGTGGTGCTGATGTTCGTGCTGATGCTGGGCATCGGGTACGGCGCCTACACGCAGCTCAACATCGAGGCCTATCCCGATCCGGTCCCGCCGCTCGTCGACGTGATCACCCAGAACCCGGGCCAGTCGGCCGACGAGATCGAGCGCTACATCACGATCCCCCTCGAGGTGGCGCTCGCCGGCATCCCCAACGCCCAGGTGGTGCGGACGATCTCGCTGTTCGGCCTCTCCGACGTGAAGATCCAGTTCAACTACGAGTACACTTACGAGGAGGCGCTGCAGCGGGTGCTCAACCGGCTGTCGCAGGCCCCCTCGCTGCCGAACGGAGCCACGCCGCAGATCTCGCCGACGAGCCCGGTGGGCGAGATCATGCGCTACAAGCTGGTCGGCCCGGCGGGCTACTCGCCCACCGACATGAAGACCCTTCAGGACTGGGTGCTGCAGCGCCGGTTCAAGGCGATTCCCGGCGTGGTCGACGTCACCGCCTTCGGCGGCAAGGCCAAGGAATACGAGGTCGCGGTCGACCTGAACCGCCTCCAGGCGCAGGGCCTGACCCTCGTCCAGCTGACCACGGCGCTCAACAACGCCTCGATCAACGTCGGCGGGCAGACGCTCAACGTCGGGCAGCAATCGGCGGTGGTGCGCGGCATCGGCCTGATCCGCGACATGGACGACATCCGGGACACGATGATCAGCCTCGTCAACGGCACGCCCGTGCTGGTGCGCGACGTGGCCGAGGTGCGCGTCTCGAACGCACCGCGGCTCGGGATCGTCGGCCACGACGACCAACCCGACATCGTCGAGGGCATCGTGCTCATGAGCCGCGGCGGCAAGAGCCTGCCGACGCTGGAGCGGGTCGAGGCCGAGATCGACAAGATCAACAGCTCCTCGATCCTGCCGCCCGACGTGAAGATCGAGCGGATCTACGACCGGTCCGGACTGATCCACACGACGACCCACACGGTGATGCACAACCTCATCTTCGGCGTGGTGCTGGTCTTCGTGGTGCAGTGGCTGTTCCTCGGCTCGCTGACGAGCGCGATCATCGTGGCGGCGACGATCCCCTTCGCGCTGGGCTTCGCGATCCTGATCCTCGTGGTGCGCGGCGACTCGGCCAACCTCCTGTCGCTCGGCGCCATCGATTTCGGCCTGATCGTCGACGCCACCGTGATCATGGTCGAGAACGTGTTCCGGCACCTCGCCGAGCCCGACCACGTGAAGGGCGACGCGCCGCCCGCCGGGCTGACCGGGCGGCTCGGCACCATCGCGGTCGCGGGCCGGGAGGTGAACCGGGCGATCTTCTTCTCGGCGACGATCATCATCGTGGGCTTCCTGCCGCTGTTCACGATGACCGGCGTCGAGGGCCACATCTTCGGGCCGATGGCCAAGACCTACGCGTACGCGCTGCTGGGCGGTCTGCTCGCGACCTTCACGGTCTCGCCCGCGCTCTCGGCGCTGATCCTGCCCAGGAAGCTGGAGGAGCGCGACACGCTGATCGTGCGGCTCCTGCGCTTCGGGCACGAGCGCATCCTGGCCTTCGGCCTGCGCAACCGCGTGCTGTCGCTCGCCGTGACGCTGGCGATCCTGCTCGTCTCGGGCCTCGTGGCGCGCAATCTCGGCCTGGAATTCCTGCCGCGCCTCGAGGAGGGCAACCTCTACGTGCGCGGGACGATGCCGTCCTCGATCTCGCTGGAGGCCGGCAACGCCTACGTCCAGCGCATGCGCAAGATCTTCCAGGAGGTTCCGGAGGTCACCACGGTCCTGTCCCACCAGGGCCGGCCGAACGACGGCACCGACGCCACCGGCTTCTTCAACGTCGAGATCCTGGCCCCGCTCAAGCCGATCGACCAATGGCGGAAAGGACTCGACAAGGAGACCCTGATCGCCAATCTGAGCAAGCAGCTGGCGGCGGAGTTCCCCGGAATCGAGTTTAACTTCTCGCAGTATATCGAGGACAACGTCCAAGAGGCGGCCTCAGGCGTGAAGGGCGAGAACTCGGTCAAGATCTACGGCAACGACCTCGCGCAGCTCACCAAGACCGCGAACGCCGTGAAGGCGGCGCTCGCCACCGTCCAGGGGGTCACCGACCTGTCGGTGTTCGAGTCCCTCGGCCAGCCGACGGTCCGCATCGACGTGGACCGGCACAAGGCCGCCCGCTACGGCCTGTCGATCGGCGACGTGAACACCACCATCCAGGCGGCGATCGGCGGCCAGACCGCCGGCGACCTCTACGAGTACGGCTCCGACCGCCACTTCCCCATGCGGGTGCGCCTCGCCAAGGAGTATCGCTCGTCGCTCGCCGGCATCCGCAACATCGCGGTGGGCGCCCAGAATCCCAACGGCGGCGTGGTCCAGGTACCGCTCTCCGAAATCGCCGACGTGGACCTCGTGTCGGGGGCCTCGTTCATCTACCGCGAGGACCAGGAACGCTACATCCCGGTGAAGTTCTCGGTGCGCGGTCGCGACCTCGGCAGCGCGGTGCTCGAGGCGCAGCGCAAGGTCGCCGAGGCCGTCGACCTGCCCCCGGGCTACCGGCTGGAATGGGTCGGGCAGTTCACCAACCTGAAGGAAGCGGCCGCCCGCCTCAGCCTCGTGGTGCCGATCACGCTGCTGCTGATCGCACTGCTCCTTTACATCAACTTCTCGTCGGTGGCCGACATGCTGCTGACGCTGTCGGTGATCCCGATGGCGATGATCGGCGGCATCTTCGCCCTGTTCCTGACCGGCACGCCGTTCTCGATCTCGGCGGCGATCGGCTTCATCGCGCTGTTCGGCATCTCCACCATGGAGGGCGTGATCCTGCTCGCCTACTACAACCAGCTCCTCGACGAGGGCTGGAGGCGGCAGGAGGCGGTCTGGCACGCCGCCGTGGTGCGGATGCGCCCGGTGATGATGACCTGCGTGGCCGCCTGCGTGGGCCTGCTGCCGGCCGCCGTCTCCACCGGGATCGGCTCGCAGGTTCAGAAGCCCCTCGCCCTCGTGGTGGTGGGCGGCATCATCCTGGCGCCGAACCTGATCCTCGTGGTCGTGCCGGTGCTGATCTCCCTGTTCTCCCGCCGCCGGCCGAACCCGGACGCGCGGGGGCGGACCGAGCACCGGGCCGCCGCGTGATCCGGTCCGGGCGCCCTCGGGCGATGGTGCGGCGCGTTGCAGGGGCGCCACAAGGCTGGTCCCGCGGGCGGGACTTGGGGACGGCCGGATTGACTTGGACGCGCGCCGGGTCGCTCTACCAAGTCGAGCGGTTCGGGGGCAGGATGGTGAGCTGGGCGCCGGAGAGGTGCGGACGGGCGGCCCTTGTGCTGGCGGCCTCCCTGTCCCTGTCGGCCTGCGCGGTCGGCCCGAACTACGTGCCGCCGGAGGATCCCCCGGTCAGCCGCTACACCAAGGAGCCGCTGAAGAACCCCTCGGCCGCCGACAAGATCCGGACCCGGGCGGGCGGCTCGGCCGACCAGAGCTTCGTCTCCGGCGCCGACATTCCCGGGCAATGGTGGGGCCTGTTCCGCTCGAAGGCGCTGAACCGCCTCGTCGATCAGGCGCTCGCCAACAACCCGACCCTGGAGGCGGCGCAGGCCTCCCTGCGGGTCGCCCAGCAGAACGTGCTCGCCCAGAAGGGCACGCTCTACCCGAGCCTCACCGCGACCCCGCAGATCCAGGGGGCGCTGGCGCCGGGCCTCGACCTGCAATCGCCACTCAACAACCAGAACCAGTATCTCTACAGCCTGTCCACGCCGCAGGCGGTGGTCTCGTACAATCCGGACGTGTTCGGCGGGAACCGCCGCCAGATCGAGTCGCTCGAGGCCACCACCGAGAACCAGCGCTTCCAGCTGGAGGCCGCCTATCTCAGCCTGACCGGCAACGTGGTGGCGGCCGCGATCCAGGAGGCCTCGCTGCGGGCGCAGATCGACGCGACCCGCAAGGTGATCCAGGCGCAGACCGAGATCCTGCAGCTCTACAACAAGCAGCTCTCGCTGGGTCAGATCGCGGGGGCAGACGTGGTGCAGCAGCAGGCAGCGCTGGCTCTGTCGCAGCAGCTGCTGCCGCCGCTGGAGAAGCAGCTGGCGCAGCAGCGCAACCTGCTCACCGCGCTGGCCGGGCGCCTTCCCTCCGACGAAGTCTCGGAGACCTTCGACCTGTCGGCCCTGCACCTGCCGACCCGGCTCCCGGTCAGCCTGCCCTCGCGGCTGGTTCAGCAGCGCCCCGACGTGAAGGCCGCCGAGGCCCTGGTCCAGCAGGCGAGCGCCAATGTCGGCGTGGCGGTGGCCAACCGCCTGCCGCAGTTCAGCCTGACCGCCACCGGCGGCTCGAGCGCCACGCGGATCGCACAGGTGACCAGTCCCGGTGCGGCGTTCTTCACGATCATCGGTCAGGCGACGGCGCCGATCTTCGATGCCGGCACCCTGTTCCGGCGCCAGCGGGCCTCCGAGGAATCGCTGACGGAGGCGCAGGCGCAGTACAAGGCGACGGTGATCACGGCCTTCCAGAACGTCGCCGACGCCCTGCGGGCGCTCCAGGCCGACGCAAAGGCGGTGGCCGCCGCCGACGCCGCGGTGAGCGCCACGAACCAGAGCCTCGGGCTGATCCGCAAGCAATACACGGCGGGCGCCGTCACCTCCTCGCAGGTGCTGATCGCCCAGCAGGGATACCTCTCGGCGCTGGTGACTTCGGCGGGTGCGCGCGCCACTCAGTACGCCGACACCGCCGCCCTGTTCGTGGCCCTCGGCGGCGGCTGGTGGAACCGGGCCGACGTGGCACCGCCTCCGCCCGAGAAGGACCCGCTGAAGTTTCTGTAAGACCGTTCCCGGCCGATCGCTTGGGGGCCGCCGTCCTTCCGAGCGCAGCGAAGCTACGGCGGGGCGGGACGCACGGCCGAAGCGTTCAACCGGACACCCTATGACGCCCCTAGGACCGCCTCAGGTGTACATCGCGATGGCGTCCTGGAGCATCTGGTCGGTGGTGCTCATGACCTTCGTGTTGGCCGTATAGGCCTGCTGGGTCTCGATCATCTTGGAGAACTGATCGGCGATCCCGGCATTCGACTGCTCGACCGAGCCGGCGGCGATGGTGGCGCCGTTCAGGCCGTAGCTCGGCGTGCCCGACTTGTCGGTGGCCACGTAGGTGCCGCCGTCGAGGGAGGCGAGATTGTCCTGCAGGCCGAATTGCGCGAGCGTGAGCGTGCCCAGCGGTACCGAACTGCCGTTTGCGGCCGTTCCGGTGAGCGTACCGGCGGGCGAGACCGTGAGGCTCGACAGTGTGTTGGCGCCGGTCGGGACCTGCACCGGGCCGCTCGCCGAAGGGCCGGCGAACAGGTAGTAGCCCGCGCCGTTGGTGAGGTAGCCGTTCGCGTCCGGCGTGAAGTCGCCGCGGCGCGTATAGCCGGTCTGACCGGTGAAGCTCGGGCTCTGGTCCGTGCCGGTGTTCTCCCGGACGATGAAGTAGCCGTTGCCCGAGATCGCGAGGTTGGTCGACACGCCGGTCGACTGCACCGTGCCCTGGATGTTGAGGCTGTTGCGCGTGCTGGACGAGACGCCACCGGCCGGCTGCATGCCGCCCTCGGTCTGGGCCAGCATGTCGGCGAAGCTCGTCTCGGTGGACTTGAAGCCCGCCGTCTGGGTGTTGGCGATGTTCCCCGAGATGTTGTTCAGGGCGAGGGACTGCGCCGAGGCGCCGGAAATCGAGTTCGAGAGCGCAGCGAAAAGGCCCATCGGGGTCTCCGTTCGCGAGACCGGCAGGGCAGCCGACCCGACGGAGAATCATAAGCGCTCGATATGGTTAATCGTCCGTGTGCGGCGGTCTGTTGCCGCCCCTGCCGCCGATGCGGCCGCGCTGAGCCGGCCGGCACACCGCCGTCCTTGCGGGCGGACCGAATCGATGACGGCGCGGACTTCACGCGCCGATCGCGCTCAGCACGATCTCCCGCCGGTGCGGCCGATCACGATGCTCGATCAGGTAGATCCCCTGCCACGTGCCGAGCGCGAGGCGGCCGTCGACCAGCGGGATGGTGAGGGCCGAATCGGTGACCAGCGTGCGGATATGGGCCGGCATGTCGTCCGGCCCCTCGGCGCCGTGGACGTAGCCGGCGTGCCGCGGCGCGAACCCGTCGAGCGCCGCCATCAGGTCCGTCTGGACGTCGGGATCGGCATTCTCCTGGATGGTCAACGAGGCCGAGGTGTGCCGGCAGAACACCGTCACGAGACCGTCCTGGACGCCGCTGCCGCGCACGAAATCCGACACCGCGGCGGTGAAATCCGTGAAGCCCTGCCCCGGGGTCGCGATGGCGAGGCGCCCGCTCGCGTGGCGCTCCACCGGGCCCGCGGCCAACGTCTCCACCGGCCCGATCTTGCCCTCCCGCTTGATCCCCTGCCTCATGCGGACTTCTCCATCAGGGTCGCGCCGGGCGCGATCTCGCGCTCGCCGCGGGCGAGGATGCGCTCCAGCACGTCGATCCGGTCGGCCTCAGCGGGGGGCTTGTCCCAGCGGATGCGGCTGACCCGGGGGAAGCGCATCGCCACCCCGGACTTGTGACGGGTCGAGCGCTGCACGCCCTCGAAGGCGATCTCCAGCACGAGGCCGGCGTCGCGCCCGTGGGCGACCTCGCGCACCGGGCCGAAGCGCTTGGTGGTGTTGTTGCGGACGTAGCGGTCGAGCTTGGCGAGTTCCGCGTCGGTGAAGCCGTGATAGGCCTTGCCCACCGGCACAAGCTCGTCCCCGCCCTCGGGCGCCGCGCGCCAGACTCCGAACGTGTAGTCCGAGTAGAAGGACGAGCGCTTCCCATGCCCGCGCTGGGCGTACATCATCACGGCATCGACGATGTGGGGCTCGCGCTTCCACTTCCACCATGGCCCCTTGGGTCGCCCTGGCAGGTAGGGGCTGTTCAGGCGCTTGAGCATCACACCCTCGATGGCATTGGCGTCCTCGCCGGCCCCCACGGAGGCGGGGTCGGCCCGCGCGGCGGCCAGCGCCTCCCAATCCGCGAAGGGCACGCGCGGCGAGATATCGATCCGGGCATGGTCGAGGCGCGTGACGAGGGCCTCGAGCTTCGCCCGCCGGGCCGCGAAGGGCTCAGGCCTCAGGTCCTCACCGTCGAGGGTGAGGAGGTCGTAGGCCCGGACATGGGCAGGGAACTCCTCGAGGAGTTTTGCCGTGACGGCCTTCCGGTTCAGCCGCTGCTGCAGCACGTTGAAGCTCTGCACCCGCCGCTCGCGCAGGATCAGCAGTTCGCCGTCGAGCGCGCCCGCGAAGGTGATGGCCTCGGCGAGATCCGGGAACGCCCCGGTGATGTCCTCACCGGTGCGGGAATAGACCTTTCCGACCTGCTCGCCGGCCCGGTCGAGTCCGCCGACGAGCTGGACGCGGATGCCGTCCCACTTCCACTCGGCCGAGAACGCCTCGGCCTCAAGCTTCTCAAGGTCGGCCTCCTCCTCGATCGGGTGTGACAGCATCGGGGGCCGGAACGGGGCCGGGTTCAGGGTCTCCGGGCGCTCACCCCGTCCCTCGACCCAGGCGAACAGGGTCTCGAACGGCGGTGTCAGCCCGTGCCAGACCTCCTCGACAGCGTCCGCATCGTGGCCGCCCAGCGCGCCCACCGCGGTCTTGGCGAGCCGCGCTGAGACGCCGACGCGGAGGTTGCCGGTGACGAGCTTCAGGAGCGCCCAGCGGCCAGTCTCGTCGAGGGCATCGAGCCATTCGGCGAGGTGGCGGGGCAGCTCGCGCTTCGGAATCGTGCTGAGGGTCTCCACGACTTCGCCGAGGCTCGGCGGCGGCGGGTTGTTGTGGCCGATCCCCGCAGAGGGGGGAGGCAGCGGCGTGGTGGGCCAGATCAGCGCCGTGGTCTCCGCGAGATCCCCGACGTAGTTGTGCGACAGCCGGAACAGCACCGGATCGATGCGCTCCTCCACCAGGTCGCGGATGAGGGCCGGCTTGGCTTCGCGGAAGCTCAAGGTGCCCGTCATGGCGCCGAGCGCGAAGCCCCGTTCCGGATCGGGCGTGCGGGAAAAGTAATCCTGCAGCATCCGCAGCTTGGCGTTGCGTCGCGGCTCGTAGGCGAGGCGGTCCAGCAGGTGGGCGAACTCGTTCACGCCGCTGCCTCCGCGCCAGCCCCTGGGCTGCCTTCAGCGGCAACCTCGGCTTCCCTGTCGTCGCCGTATCCCAGCAGGTGGAGCGGTCGGGCCCTGATGCCCTGCGTGCCGCACCAGTGGACCAGCGCGTCCTCCTGCCCGTGCGTGACCCAGACCTCGCCGGCACCGGTGTCGCGGATGGTGCGGCACAGGTCCGGCCAGTCGGAATGGTCGGAGATCACCAGCGGCAGCTCGACGCCCTTCTGCCGGGCGCGGGCCCGCACCCGCATCCAGCCCGAGGCGAAGCAGGTGACCGGATCCGGAAACTTCCGGGACCACAGATCCTGGATCGACGAGGGCGGGCAGATCACGATCGCCCCGTGCAGATCCTTGCGCTCGGCGGCCACCACCTTCGGCGTGTCGCCCAGCGGGATCCCCTCCTCCTTGTAGAGGGCGGTGAGCTTCTCCATGGCCCCGTGCAGATGGATCGGCCGGTCCCAGCCTTCCTCCCGCAGGAGCGCCATCACCCGCTGCGCCTTGCCGAGCGCGTAGGCGCCGACGATGTGCGCCCGCTCGGGGAACAGCTTCACCGATTCGAGGAGCTTGCGAACCTCGCCCCGTGTGTCGGGGTGGGTGAAGACCGGCAGACCGAAGGTCGCCTCGGTGATGAAGACATCGCAGGGCACCACTTCGAAGGGCAGGCAGGTCGGGTCCGGCGCGCGCTTGTAGTCGCCCGAGACCACCACGCGGGCTCCCTCGCGCTCGATGGCGATCTGTGCGGAGCCGAGGACGTGCCCGGCTGGGGCGAAGCGCACGGTCACGTCGCCCACGGACAAAGCCTCGCCGAGCCGGGCCTCCTGCCGCTGGCGGCAGAACTCCGCGCCGTAGCGCACCGCCATGATCCGCAGGGTCTCGGGCGTCGCCAGCACCTGGCCGTGCCCGGACCGGGCGTGGTCGGCATGGCCGTGGGTGATCAGCGCACGCTCCACCGGCCAGGTCGGATCGACGTGGAAGCGACCGAGGGGGCAGTAGAGCCCCTCGCGGGTCAGGGTGAGGAGTTCGCTGGCGCGTGTCGGCATCGGGTCCGTGCTGCCGGTGGAGTCCGCCGGTGGCCCCGGTATATAGGCGCCCCCGACCCGGCAGACGCATGGCCTCGCACCTCAGTTCCGGCGACCTCCTCGCCGACCGCCGCTATCGCTACGCGGAAGCCTGCCTGGCGGATGGCGACTTCACCGGGGCCGCCGACCTCGCCGAGCAGGCCCTGGAGATCGCGCCGCGCTACGCGCCCGCTTGGCTGCTCCTGGGGCGGGCCCGGGAGGCGTTGGCGGCGGAGGGCGCCCCGGACCTGCGGGACGCCGCCGCCCGTGCCTATGCCCACGCCCTCGCCATCGACCCCGGCGACACACTGGGTGTGCGGGCGCACCTGACGCGCCTGGAGCCGGCTGGCGACCTGCCGGTCCTCTCCGCCGCCCATATCCGGGCCCTGTTCGACGGCTACGCCCCGCGCTTCGAGCGGCACCTCGTGGAAGGCTTGGGGTATGTCGGTCCGCAATGCATCCGCGACGCCCTGCCGGCGGATCCGGAGCGGTTCGCGACCGTGCTCGATCTCGGCTGCGGTACCGGCCTGATGGGCGCGGCGATCCGCGACCGGGCCGAGCATCTCGTCGGCATCGATGTCTCGCCGGGGATGCTGACCCGGGCACGCGACAGGCTCTGGCGGGATCGCCCGCTCTACGACCGCCTCCTCGAGGACGAGGTGATCGCCTTCCTGGCCGGCGAGCCGCAGGGATCCGCGGATCTCTGTCTCGCCGCCGACGTGCTGATCTACGTGGCGGATCTCGGCGCCTTCCTGGCGGGGATCGGCCGGATCTTGCGACCCGGAGGGCTGGGGGCGGTCACCGTGCAATCCCACGACGGGGCAGGGACCGTCCTGGGTCCGGACGGGCGCTACGCCCATGCCGACCGGCATCTCGCCGACACGGCCGCCGCGGCCGGCCTCGACCTCGTCACGCTGCGCCCGGCGAGCATCCGCCGGGAGGCCGGCCGGCCGGTGCCCGGCCGCGTCGTTGTGTTGCGCCGCACCGCGGCATGAAACCGCTTGGCTGTTCGTCCATTGTCAGTCGGTCGCGACAGGCGCGACCGCTGCATCGGGGGATCAGCATGGCGGATTACGGCAGTCGGACCGGTATTGGCACGCCTGAGCGAAAGCCCGAGCCTCCGGCGGACAAGTCCTTCCCGGCCGATCCGCGAACCCGGATCCCCTTCGCCATCGCCCTCGCTGCACTGGCCGGCTGCGCCGATTCCATCGGCTTCCTGGAATTCTCGCAGCTGTTCATGTCCTTCATGTCGGGCAACACGACGCGCTTCGGCGTGGCGGTGTCGAACGGCGATTGGGAGAACGTCACCCGAGTCGCCAGCACCATCAGCATCTTCTGCTTCGGCGCCTTCCTGGGAACGCTGATCGCCGCCTGGGTCGGCCGTTGGCGGCTCGCCGTCCTCCTGACCATCCAGGCACTCCTGCTGGCCGGCGGCCTTCTGATGCCGTGGGGCACCTTCGCCTATCCGCTGCATGCCTATCCGATCGTTCTCGCCCTGGGCCTCCAGAACGCGACGCTCCAGGACGAGGGCGGCCGCTCCCTGGCGCTGACCTACGTCACAGGCGCGGTCGTCCGTTTCGGGACGGGCTGCGCCAACCTGCTGCTCGGTACCGTGGCGCCGTCCTTCTGGATCCAGGCGCCGCTCTGGGCGGGCCTCAGCACTGGCGCGGTGATCGGCGGTCTCCTCGATATCCGCTACGGCGAGTCGGCCTTCCTGTTCCCGGCCGCGCTCGCCGCCATCCTGGCGCTGATCGCCATCGCCCTCACGCTCGCAAAGCCGGGCAGCACGTTGGTGGCGGGCTCGTCGCCGGCCCCCGATGCCAGCCCGAAGGCCGAGGTGATCGACGCCATCCATTGAGGCGGCCACTGGGCCGCCATCGAGGCGGCCTGCCCGTCAGCTGTCAGAATCCCTGACGCTGCCGCGTCCCTGCTTGATCGTGGCGCGATTCTTCTTGGCCCCGATGCGCCGCTCCTGCGAACCCCGCGTCGGCTTCGTCGGGCGGCGGATCGGCGGGGGCGGCTTGGCGGCCTCCGCGACCAGATCGATCAGGCGCTGCAGGATCTCGGCCCGGTTGCGCTCCTGGGTGCGGTGGCGCTGCCCTGTCAGGACGAGGACCCCATCCTTGGTCATCCGTCGCCCGGCCAAGCGGACGAGGTTCGCCTTGACCCGATCGTCCACGGCCGGCGACGCGAAAACCGGCCAGCGGAGTTGCACCGCGGTCTCGACCTTGTTGACGTTCTGGCCGCCCGCGCCCGAGGCCCGCAGGAAGGACAGCTCGATCTCGTCGTCCGCGATGGCGATGCGCGGTGTCACCCGCAGGGGCATGGCGCTCTCCCGGATAGGGTCACGGTCGCCCGCTCATCTGGCGCGCGGCCCTGGATCCGGCAGGTGCCGATCGGCGCGCGCATCACCATATCCCGTCTCCGCCCCCGTCCCACCGTCAGAGCGACCCACCGCGTCACCACGGATGCAGCCAAGCGACCCGGTGTAGCGCACCCATTCCGAACGCGGTGCCGGCTGGATCGCTGCGCTCCGCTCGCAGAAACGGTGTCAGGCGGCCTCGGCCGGCGTACGCGCCCGCAGTGCGAGGGCGTGCAAGCCCCGCTTGAACGCGTCGTCGAGCAGCGCGTTCACCAAGCGGTGCCGCTCCACCCGGCTCTTGCCCTCGAATGCCGCCGCGACGATGTCGAGCCGGTAATGGGTCTCGCCCCCCGGCCGTGCTCCGGCATGGCCGGCATGCAGATGCGACTCGTCGATCACGTCGAGGCGCGCCGGTGCGAGCTGTTCCCGCAGCCGCGCCTCCATCCAGTCCCGCAGGGTGCCGCCCGCTCCGTCAGCCATCGCGCCTCGCGTCGTGTTCGTGCGTGTCCGTCAAGCCCGATCTCGCGCATGCGTCATCAGGCCCGGTGCCCTTGTGTCTCAGGTCCGCCCCCTCATAATCGGCCCGTCATGGATCTCAACTCGCGCCTGTTCGACAGCATCCGGATCAAACCGTCCTGCGACGAGCCGAAGGCCGCGGCCGAGGCCGTCTGCGAGAGTCCGGGCTGCACGCAGCCGGGCCTGTACCGGGCGCCGAAGGGCCGGAAGGCGGAAGGCCAGTACTGGCGCTTCTGCATCGATCATGTCCGCGCCTACAATGCCAGCTACAACTATTTCGACGGCATGAACGATGCCGCCGTGCAGGCCTATCAGAAGGACGCGATCATCGGTCACCGCCCGACCTGGGCGATGGGGGTGAACAAGGCGGGCGAGAAACCCGCCAGCGAGCCTGCGCGCGACTGGGCCTATGTCGATCCTCTCGGCATCCTGCGCGGCGAGGGCGTCGGCGAGGCGCGCCGCCGCGCCCGCCAGCCCGAGCCGCCGAAGCCCCGCCACTCGGCCACGGTCCGCCGGGCCCTCGACGTGATGGGACTTGAGGAGGGCGCGGATTCGGCCGCCATCAAGGCGCAGTACAAGGTGCTGGTGAAGCGCTTCCACCCGGATGCCAACGGCGGCGACCGCTCCTTCGAGGAGCGGTTGCGCGACATCATCCGGGCCCACGATGTCCTGCGCGCGGCCGGGCTCTGCTGACCCGTACTCCCCCACGGCGGACGCCGGCTCGGCGCGAGACCCGGCCCCAGCAGAGTGCGTCATAAGAGGACCATGACGCCGTTCGCGAGCGCGAACGGCTTCAACGGCACGAAGGATGCAGGCCGGGTTGCATCCAGGATAGGGCAAACCGCGCGGCGCAGCCCTATATGGGGGCGATGCCGGTCGGTGGCGCCCGAACGCGCCGCCGTCTAAGGAGGACTCCGCCCCGCCGCGGAGGCCCGGCTCGACGTTCTTCCGCGCGGATGCTTCACTGTTGGGAGTGGAGCGCCCGCGCCTCACGAGGTTCCGAATGCTCTCTGACGCTACGCAAGCCGCGCTGCCCGACCGCACCGTCTCCGTCCGCGATGTCTTCGGCATCGACCTCGACCTCAAGGTCCCGGCCTATGCCGAGCCCGAGGAGCACGTTCCCGATCTCGATCCCGACTACATCTTCGACCGGGAGACGACGCTGGCGATTCTGGCCGGCTTCGCCCGCAACCGCCGCGTGATGGTCACCGGCTATCACGGCACCGGCAAGTCGACCCATATCGAGCAGGTCGCCGCGCGCTTGAACTGGCCCTGCGTGCGCATCAACCTCGATAGCCACGTCTCGCGCATCGACCTCGTCGGCAAGGACGCCATCGTCCTGCAGGACGGCAAGCAGGTCACCGCCTTCCAGGACGGCATCCTGCCCTGGGCGCTGCAGAACAACGTCGCGCTGGTATTCGACGAGTACGATGCCGGCCGCCCGGACGTGATGTTCGTGATCCAGCGCGTGCTGGAGCTGTCGGGCCGGCTGACGCTCCTCGACCAGAAGCGCGTGATCCGCCCTCACCCGGCCTTCCGGCTGTTCGCCACCGCCAATACGGTCGGCCTCGGCGACACGTCGGGCCTCTATCACGGCACCCAGCAGATCAACCAGGGCCAGATGGACCGGTGGTCGATCGTCACCACGCTGAACTACCTGCCGCACGACCGCGAGGTCGACATCGTGCTCTCGAAGGCCACCCACTATCGGGGCGACCAGGGCCGCGACATCGTCAACCGCATGGTGCGCGTGGCGGATCTCACCCGCAACGCCTTCATGAACGGCGATCTCTCCACCGTCATGAGCCCGCGCACGGTGATCACCTGGGCCGAGAACGCCGACATCTTCAAGGATATCGGCTTCGCCTTCCGGGTGACGTTCCTCAACAAGTGCGACGAGCTGGAGCGGACGCTGGTGGCCGAATTCTACCAGCGCGCCTTCGGCAAGGAGCTGCCCGAGAGCGCGGTGAACGTCGCGCTGAGCTGACCCGCATGGAGGAGGTCGTGGCGCGCGGGATCGGGGTGACTGCATCGGGCTCTGCCCGCGCCGCCCCGTTCGCGCGCGCCACGCCGTCGCTTCCTTCGGCCGGGACGAGATCCTGACCCGCCCCTTCGCGTCCGACGACGACCGGTAGCCGCGCATGTCCATCTCCAACCGCAAGCCCGGCGAGCGCCGCGAACCCGTGGCCGAGCCCCTGAAGCGCTCGGTGGCCGGGTGCCTGCGCGCCATCGCCCGACGCGCCGAGGTCGAGGTCACCTACGCCACCGACCGGCCGGCGCTCACCGGCGACAAGGCCCGGCTGCCCGAGCCCCCGCGCAAGCTCTCGGCGCAGGACGTCGCGGTGCTGCGGGGCAACGCCGACGCCATGGCGCTGCGGCTCGGCTGCCACGACGTGGCCGTCCACCGCCGCCTCGCCCCCGAGAACGCCGCCGCGCGAGCGGTCTATGACGCGGTCGAGCAGGCCCGGGTCGAGGCGATCGGCTCGCGGCGGATGGCGGGCGTCGCCAGCAACATCTCGGCGATGCTGGAGGACCGCTATCACCGCGGCGGCAAGTACGAGACCATCACAGACCGGGCCGACGCCCCTATGGAGGACGCCGTCGCCCTGATGGTGCGCGAGCGCCTGACCGGCCAGAAGCCGCCCGAGGCCGCCTCCAAGATCGTCGAGCTGTGGCGCGAGCATATCGAGGCCAAGGCCGGACCGAATCTCGACGGGTTGATCGGCTCCATCGAGGATCAGCGCAAGTTCGCCCGTTCGGTGCGCGACCTCCTCACGTCCCTCGACATGTCGGACGAGACGCCGTTCGACGCCGAGGACGACGAGAACGACGACGAGAACGACGCCCAGGACGACGAGCAGAATCCGAGCGAGGGCGACTCGGAGGAGAAGAGTCAGGGCGAGCGCGCCGAGATCGAGACCTCCGAGGAGGCCTCCGACGAGATCGAGGAAGGCGCCCAGGAATCCGCTGACGCGCCGTCCGGAGAATTGCCCGAGGAGGCCGAGGACGCCGATTCCGAGGAGGCCTCGGAGGCGTCGCGCCCGCCGCAGCGGCAGGGCAACGAGGCCCGCGGGCCCGAGTACCGGGTGTTCAATCCCCGGTTCGACGAGGTCATCCACGCCGAGGAGTTGTGCGACGCCGACGAGCTGTCGCGCCTGCGCTCCTACCTCGACAAGCAGCTCTCGCACCTGCAGGGCGTGGTCGGGCGCCTCGCCAACCGCCTGCAGCGGCGGCTGCTCGCCCAGCAGAACCGGGCCTGGGATTTCGACTTGGAGGAGGGTCAGCTCGACCCCGCGCGCCTCGTGCGCGTCGTCATCGACCCGTACCAGCCCCTCTCCTTCAAGCAGGAGAAGGACACGAATTTCCGCGATACGGTGGTCACGCTGCTCCTCGACAATTCCGGCTCGATGCGCGGCCGGCCGATCACCGTGGCGGCGACCTGCGCCGACATCTTGGCGCGGACGCTGGAGCGCTGCGGCGTGAAAGTGGAGATCCTGGGCTTCACCACCCGGGCCTGGAAGGGCGGTCAGAGCCGCGAGGCGTGGCTCGCCGCCGGCAAGCCACCGAATCCCGGCCGCCTGAACGACCTGCGCCACATCGTCTACAAGGCCGCGGACGCCCCCTGGCGGCGGGCGCGCAAGAACCTCGGGCTGATGATGCGCGAGGGGCTGCTGAAGGAGAACATCGACGGCGAGGCGCTCGACTGGGCGCACAAGCGCCTGCTCGGGCGGCCGGAGCAGCGTAAGATCCTGATGGTGATCTCGGACGGCGCGCCGGTGGATGATTCGACCCTCTCGGTGAATGCCGGCAACTACCTGGAGCGCCACCTGCGCTGGATGATCGAGGAGATCGAGACGCGCTCGCCGGTGGAACTCCTGGCCATCGGCATCGGCCACGACGTGACCCGGTACTATCGCCGCGCCGTGACGATCATCGACGCCGAGGAACTCGGCGGCGCGATGACCGAGAAGCTGGCCGAGTTGTTCGAGGAGGACGGTGCGCCCGCGCCGGCGAGCCGGATGCTGCGCGCGGCCGGTGGGCGACAGTGATCGCCGGCCGGAGCGGCCGCTGCCGCTCCGCCTTTTGCCTCATCCGATTCAGAACCTCATCTTGAGGTACCGGAGCGCAGCGGAGGCCTCGAAAGAGCCCTCCAGATAGCACCGCGATTCCTGGAGCCCTCCCTGGAGGCCCGCTGACGCGGGCACCTTAGGATGAGGGCGGGGTCGGAATTGCACGGATCGATGGCCCGCCACGCGCAAGCGGAAGCCGCCGTAGCCCAGGGGCTGCGGCGGCTCGAACCGTCCGACGAATGGGGGCGCGAAGCCCGCGGGCTCAGGCCGCGGCGGGCTGGGTCTCGGCGAGCTTCTTGTGGATCTCGCGCTTCAGCAGGCGCGCGGTCTGCGAGAGGTCACCCTCGCCGGCCTTGATCAGGAAGGCGTCGAGGCCGCCGCGGTGCTCAACCGAGCGCAGGGCGTGGGCGGTGACCCGCAGGCGGACGCGCTTGCCCAGCGCGTCGGACTGCAGGGTGACGTTGCACAGGTTCGGCAGGAACCGGCACTTGGTCTTGCGGTTCGAGTGGCTCACGAGGTGGCCGACCTGAACGGCCTTGCCGGTGAGTTCGCAGCGGCGCGCCATGATGACTTAAGATCCCGTCTCGTTCCGCTCGATGAAGACCCGATCGCGGCCGGCGCGATCGTCGTCGCAGCGGGCGGCGCCCATTGCGTGTTCCAGGTCCGGCGGAGTCCTGTTGAAGGCGCGAGCCTATAGGCGACGCAGGTGCGTTGCGTCAAGGTCCGCGGCGGCAAGCTGAGCGCGGCGGAGCCCCAACGGTCTGTTAACCACGATGCCGGGATATAGCCGTACTCCGCCCGCAGGAAGGCACCGCACCGCCTGAGACGGGCGTGGCCGAGCGGGCATCGGGGCCCGACCTCCTGGGATGCGATCCGGATCATGAGCGCCACGCCTGTCCGTCGGACGATCAAGCCCGTGACCCTGCGTCCTCTCGGACAGGTCCTCGGCGCCGTCCTCGCCGTCGCGGCCCTGGCCGGCCCGGCGGAGGCGCGGCCGCGGGCAAAGCGGCCGGGGGCGGCGGCGCCCGCCACGGTGGCGGTCGATTACAGCATCAATCTCGCGGGCCTGCCGATCGGCACCGCGCGGCTCGCCGGCTCCTTCGACCGCGACCGCTACCTCATGGACGTGTCGGCGACGCTCACCGGCCTCGTCGGCGCCATCACGGGCGGCCGGGGCTCGGCCCGGGCCTCCGGAACCTTCGCGGCAGCGCCCCAGCCCGGCGCCTTCTCGATCGCCACGCACACGGCGAGTTCCGGGATCGCCGTGCGCATGGCTCTGGCCCACGGAAACGTGGTCCAGTCCGAGATCACGCCGCCGCTCGTCGACATGCAGGACCGCGTGCCGGTCACAGCCGCCAACAAGCGCGGCATCCTCGATCCGGTGAGCGCCCTGCTGATGCCGACGCAGGGACGCGGCGAGCCCCTGGACCCGGACAACTGCAACCGGACCCTGCCGGTCTTCGACGGCGCCACCCGGTTCAACGTGGTGCTGAGCTACGCCGAGACGCGGCCCGTGCAGAAGCCGGGCTATGCCGGACAGGTCCTCGTCTGCAACGCCCGCTACCAGGCAGTGGCGGGCCACCGTCCGGACCGGCCGGGGGTGAAATTCATGGAGGAGAACCGGGAGATGTCGGTCTGGCTCGCGCCGGTCGCGGGGACACGGGCGCTGATCCCGCTGCGCATCTCGGTCCTCACCACGGTCGGCACGAACATCATCGAGGCGATGCGCTGGACCCAGAGCGGCGCCGCCGAGACCACCGGGACGGCCGGAGCCGCCCCCGCGGCCAGCGGCGACGTCGCGCAGGCGAGCCTGCCCGGGCAATAGCGCCGCCGTTGCGCCGCCTTTGACCGGCGGCCGATTTCCCGGCACGCCTGCGGGGCGCGGCCGCCGCGCCAGGGAGGCCTGACAATGCCCAAGGGCTACATCATCGTCCGGATGACGGTCACCGACCCGGAGACCTACAAGGACTACGCCGCCATGGCCTCCGAGGCCATGCGCAAGTACGGCTGCAAGCCGCTGGTCCGCGGCGGCCGCTGCGAGGCGCTGGAGGGCGAGGGCCGGCCGCGCAACGTCGTGCTGGAGTTCGAATCCTACGAGGCGGCCCGCACCTACTACTTCTCACCCGAGTATCAGGCCGCCGTCGAGAAGCGCAGGCCCGCGGGAATCGGCGAGGTGGTGCTGGTCGAAGGCGTGGATTGAGCCGCCTCCGACCGCGAGGACGGCCGCCGGGGATGAAATCTTCACCGGCCGGGCGATAATTCGTGGATGCGCGTGTCCGTCCTACGAATCGCCCCGGTCCTGATCGCCCTCGCCGGCCCGGCGGCCGCGGACGGGCTGAGCGCCGGCACCGCCGAAGCCGGATGCGGCGGCGATGCGTCCTCGTCGGCTGAAGTGATCGAGCATCGCCCGCCCCGCCGCGGTCCGCTGACCGCGAATGCCGACACGCTCTGCGCCGACCTCGCACCCCAGCCGGGCACGCCGACGACGCAGATCGACATCTACCCGATGATCACGCCGCAGGTTGGACCTGGAGGCTTTGGCCCCGGAAGCGTTGGACCTGGCGGCGTTGGACCTGGCGGCGGCGGCATCCCATATGGGGGACGACCCATCCGGCCCTATCGTCCCTGACGCGACCGGCCGACAGACCCCCTCCCCGCCCGCGCCCTGACGGCGCCGCGACGGCCTTCTCATCCGAAAGAACCGCCGACCATCGACGCGCTGCTCCGCCCCTCGCAAAGCCGCTCGCTGCCCCGCGACGTTCGCGCCCGCGGCGTCACGGCGGTCCTCGGGCCGACCAACACCGGCAAGACGCATCTCGCCATCGAGCGGATGCTCGCGCACCCGACCGGCATGATCGGGCTGCCCCTGCGGCTGCTCGCCCGGGAGGTCTACCTGCGCGTCGTCGCCAAAGTCGGCCCCGAGAAGGTCGCGCTCGTCACCGGCGAGGAGAAGATCAAGCCGGACCGGCCGCGCTACTGGATCTGCACCATCGAGGCGATGCCCCGCGACCTCGACGTGGCGTACGTCGCCATCGACGAGATCCAGCTCGCCGCCGACATGGACCGCGGCCACGTCTTCACCGACCGCCTGCTCTACGTGCGCGGCCGAGAGGAGACCCTGCTGATCGGCTCCTCGACCATGCTGCCGCTGGTCCAGAGCCTGATCCCCAACGTCCACACCACGACGCGGCCGCGGCTGTCGCAGCTCACCTTCGCGGGGGAGAAGCGGCTGTCGCGCCTGCCCCGGCGCACGGCCATCGTGGCGTTCTCGGCCGAGGAGGTCTACGCCATCGCCGAGCTGATCCGCCGCCAGCGCGGCGGCGCCGCGGTGGTGCTGGGCGCGCTCTCGCCCCGGACCCGCAACGCCCAGGTCGAGATGTACCAGGCCGGGGACGTCGACTACCTCGTCGCCACCGACGCGGTCGGGATGGGCCTCAACCTCGACGTCGACCACGTCGCGTTCGCGGCCAATTGGAAGTACGACGGCACCCGCTTCCGCAAGCTCACCCCCGCCGAGATGGGCCAGATCGCCGGCCGTGCAGGACGGCACCTGTCGGACGGGACGTTCGGCTCCACCGGGCGCTGCCCGCCCTTCGAGGCCGAATTGGTGGAGCAGCTGGAGAGCCACGATTTCGACCCGCTCCGCATCCTGCAGTGGCGCAACCCGGACCTGAGCTTCGGCAGCCTGGAGGCCCTGCAGGCGAGCCTCGACGAGCACCCGCGCGAAACGGGTCTGACCCGCGCCCCCATGGGCGAGGACCAGCAGGCCTTCGAGATTCTGATGAAGGAGGACGACGTCCGCGACCTCGCCCGCAGCCCGGCCGGCGTGCGCCGGCTCTGGGACGTCTGCGGCGTGCCGGATTATCGCAAGGTCCACCCGCAGGTGCACGCCGATCTGGTGGCGCAGCTCTATCGATTCCTGATGAAGGGCATGGCGGGCCGCATCCCCGACACGTGGTTCGCCGAGCAGGTGGCGATGATCGACCGCACCGACGGCGACATCGACACCCTGTCGCGCCGGATCGCCCAGGGACGCACCTGGACGTTCGTCGCCAACAGACCCGACTGGCTGCGCGACCCGGAACATTGGCAGGGCGAGACACGTCGGGTAGAGGACAGGCTGTCCGACGCCCTGCACGAACGCCTCGCGAGCCGCTTCGTCGACCGGCGCACCAGCGTCCTGATGCGGCGCCTGAGAGAGAACACGATGCTCGAAGCCCAGATCACCGCCGACGGTGACGTCACCGTCGAGGGTCAGCATGTCGGCCACCTTCACGGATTCCTGTTCGTTCCCGATGCCAGCGCCGAGGGCCACGAAGCCAAGACCCTGAGGAGCGCCGCCGAGAAGGCGCTCGCGGGCGAGATCGAGGCACGGGCCGACCGATTCGCCGGCACGGCCGATTCGACCCTCGTGCTCGCGCACGACGGCACGATCCGCTGGACCGGGGCGCCCGTCGCCAAGCTGACCCCCGGCGAGAAGCTGTTCGCCCCGCAGATCCGCCTGCTGGCCGACGAGAGCCTGGCCGGCGCGCACCGCGAGAAGGTCGAGGCGCGCCTCGACGCGTGGCTGAAGGCCACCATCGTGCGGCTCCTCGGCCCGCTGATGGAGATCGAGACGGCGGCCGACCTCACCGGGCTCGCCAAGGGCATCGGCTATCAGGTTGTCGAGGCTCTGGGCGTGCTGGAGCGCTCGAAGGTGGCGCAGGAGATGCGCAGCCTCGATCAGGATGGCCGCGGCGCGTTGCGCCGGCACGGCGTCCGCTTCGGTGCCTACCACATCTTCCTGCCGGCCCTGCTGAAGCCGGCGCCGCGCACCCTCGCGGCCCAGCTCTGGGCCCTGCGCAACGGCGGACTCGACCAGCGCGGCCTCGACGAGATCGCGCATCTCGCCGGTTCCGGACGCACGTCCATCAAGGTCGACCGCGAGATCGCCAAGGGCCTCTACCGGGCGGCCGGCTTCCGGGTGAGCGGCGAGCGGGCCGTGCGGGTCGACATCCTGGAGCGGCTCGCCGACCTGATCCGCCCGGCGATCGCCTACCGTCCCGGCACGACCCCGGGTGCCCCGCCGGACGGCACGGCCGACGGCGACGGTTTCGTGGCCACGGTGGGCATGACCTCGCTCGTCGGCTGCTCGGGCGAGGACTTCGCCTCGATCCTGAAGTCCCTCGGCTACAACGCGGAGTCGCGTCCCGGTCCGGCGATCACGGTGCCACTCGTTCCGGCGGCCGCCACGACGCCGGCTGCGGCACCGGCCGCCGCCGAGGTTTCTCCGGAGGCCGAGGCGGCCTCCGAGGAGGCTGTCGCCGCGCAGGCGGACGCGGCCGAGCCCGTCGGGGAAGGGCCCGCGGCGGAGGAATCCGCGACGGCCGAGGCTGCGGAGGGCGGCGCGGTCGGAACCGAAGCTGCCGCCGCCGCGGACGAGCCGGTGGCGGTCGTTGCCGAGCCGGCGCCCGCCGAGATCCCGCCTTCGGAGCCCGCGGCCGAGGCGGCCTCCGACGAGCCGGCGGCGGAAGCGTCCCGCGGCGCCGACGCCCCGGCCGAGGAACCCGTCGCCGAATCGGACCAGCCCGCCGAGGCCTCTGCGGAAATCGCAGCGCCCGCCACGGCCGGAACCGAGGCCGCCCCCGAGACGTCAAAGTCGGAGCCGGCCGCGCCCCCCGCGGAAGCAGGCGCAGAGGCTGCGAATGCGGAGGGCGAGCAGGCCGCCGAGGTCCCTCAGATCGAGGTTTGGCGTCTGCAGCGCCATCAGCGCCCGGCCCACCAGCGTCCTCAGAATCGTCCGCGCGGGGCCGGTCGCGGCCGCGATGGCGGCCAGCAGGGGCAGCACCCCGGGCAGGGACGCCCGGAAGGTGGCCGGCCGGAGCATCGCCGGGCTGACGGTGGCGAGGGCGGACCACGCCCCGGGCGGGATCGTGGCCCCCGTCGCGACCGCTTCGAAGGTGGCCGGCCGGAGCGCCGAGACGATCAGCGCGGCGCGGAGCAACGCCATGCCGGGCCGCGTCCCGACCAGCGCCCCCCGCGCCGGGAACGGGCGCCGGATCCGGATTCACCCTTCGCCAAGCTGGCTGCGCTCAAGGCACAGCTCGAAGCCGGCGACGGCGGGAAGCGCTGACCGCCGCCGCGCATGCGGGAGGATCGGCAGCGTCTCGACAAATGGCTCTGGTTCGCGCGCTTCGCGCGGACCCGTTCCCTCGCGGCGCGGCTGGCTTCGGACGGTTTCGTCCGGGTCAACGGCAGTCGGACCGAGAACCCGGCGAAGGGCATCGGCATCGGCGACGTCGTGACGGTCGCGGCGCCGCACGCGACGCTGGCGGTACGGGTGCTGGGCCTGGGGGTGCGGCGCGGGCCCGCTCCGGAGGCGCGCCTGCTGTACGACGATCTATCGGGGGGCTCCCTGCCGCAGGACCCGTCGCTGTGACGAGATCGGCGATGGCCGACGGCGGCGAGGCGAAGCTGCGGGACGTGGTCGAACTGGCAGGGACCGGCCGGCCATCAGGTCGGCCACCGCGTCATCCCCGGACTGCGGAGGTGGCCCCGAATTCCAGAACCACGCCGGGCATCCAGTGCGGCGCCGTCGGCGGATCTGAATACCGGGCTCGCCCGTCGTGCCTCACGAAGAGAGGGCCGCCGTCGCTGACCGCGTTCGTGTCTGGAAAGCCGCCGTCTCGGGAGTTGAAATCTTCGCCCCGCTGCGGCGCCCGCGCGCTTGTCAGCCCGTGAGGCACGGTCTAGAGCCGTGGCCTCCGAAGCCCGGCTCCGCGCCGAGCGTCACCGGCGTCCCGCTTACCGAGCGCCACCCGGGCGAGCGGACCGCTCCAGGGCTCCGCCCGGGCCAAGTCGTGTTTTAGGACGAAGACATCCGATGACCTACGTCGTCACCGACAATTGCATCAAGTGCAAGTACACGGACTGCGTCGAGGTCTGTCCGGTCGATTGTTTCTATGAAGGCGAGAACATGCTCGTCATCCACCCGGACGAGTGCATCGATTGTGGCGTCTGCGAGCCGGAATGCCCGGCCGAGGCGATCAAGCCGGACACCGAATCGAATCTCGACACGTGGCTGAAGTTGAACGCCGACTACGCAAAGTCCTGGCCCAACATCACGCAGAAAAAGGAAGCTCCCGCGGACGCCAAGGAGTGGGACGGCAAGAGCGGAAAGCTCGAGGCGCACTTCTCGCCGAACCCCGGCTCGGGCGACTGATCAGAGCGGACGGTCCTCACGATTTCGGCATCCCCCGCTCCGGGCCGGGCAGATCCGGGGACATCGTTCAGGACGGACACGGAATTTCGGAACGAAGAAGGCCTGCACAGCGCGAAGCCCTGATCCGCTCGAGGGGCATTTTTGTCCCGGCGCGCCAGTGTAAAACTCTTGGTCGCAGCGCTGAGCCCGCGCATGCGTCTTCAGGGATGCTTTGATCTGCGCGCCGGATTGTGGTAGACAATCCGCCTGCCGTCGCTCGCGCCTGACGTGCTTCCTCCAGCTGAAACACCTTCGATCTTCGTGGGTTAGGAGTGGTACGCGATCGACCGCCGAGGCACACTTCGGCGGACGATCCAGGCTTGTGCACGGCCGCGCCGGGGATGTCCTGGATTTCGCCTCGGGCGCGATCATGGGAAGCGGCGAGGCAAACCGGGTGTCCCGCCCGGAACAACACGGTTTCGCGCGGCGTCGAACGGCTGCGCGCCAGTGGAGGCCCTTCTCGCATGACCACAGCCAAGAAGACGACGACCGCAGGCCGGCAAGGTTTCAAGACCGGCGAGGCTGTCGTGTATCCGGCCCACGGCGTCGGTCGCATCACCGCGATCGAGGAGCAGGAGATCGCGGGCTACAAGCTTGAGCTGTTCGTTGTGTCGTTCGAGAAGGACAAGATGGTCCTGCGCGTCCCGACCGCGAAGGCCAACAGCGTGGGCATGCGCAAGCTGGCCGAGCCGGAGCTGGTCAAGAAGGCCCTGGATCTGCTGACCGGCCGCGCCCGGATCAAGCGGACCATGTGGTCGCGCCGCGCCCAGGAATACGAGGCCAAGATCAACTCGGGCGACCTGCTGGCCGTCACCGAGGTTGTGCGCGATCTCTACCGCTCCGAGGCCCAGCCCGAGCAGTCCTATTCCGAGCGGCAGCTCTACGAGGCGGCCCTGGACCGGATCGTCCGCGAGATCTCGTCTGTGAACCGCATCACCGAGACCGAGGCGCTGAAGCTGATCGAGCAGAGCCTCGCGAAGTCGCCCCGCCGGGCCAAGAGCGAGGCGGAGCCCGAAGCCGAGGGTGAGACCGACGGCGACGACATCCAGGAAGAGGCCGCCTGAGCCCTGCTCACGACGGCACGACCCTCGAACCCGGCCCTGGCGGCCGGGTTTTTTCTTGCTTCGTGCGGACTTGCCCACATGACCAAGGCGAATTTGGTCCGAACGGCACTGGACGATCCATCGCCCGAGCCCATGTCATCCCGATGGAACACGTGATCGTGGTCGATCCGCTGTCGCATTCTGGGGCAGTGACGCGGAACTTTCGTGTTTCGCCTTCCGTTGTCGGTTGCCTGGCGTCGCCCCTGGGAGGCGCCTGCGCGCCGGACTAGCAGGTCCGGCGCCGCAACAGCACTCGACAACAAGAGGCAGGCGGGATGGCTGAGATCGCGGGAATTCGACGGCAGTTCATTCGGACTGCGATGGAGGCGCCCTTCCTGGCGCGGGAGGAAGAGCGCGGCCTCGCCGTTCGCTGGAAGGATGACCGCGACGAGCGCGCCCTTCACCGCCTGATCTCGGCCCATATGCGCCTCGTCATTGCTCTGGCGGGGCGTTTTCGTCACTACGGTCTGCCGATGGCCGATCTCGTCCAGGAAGGTCATGTCGGCCTGATGGAAGCCGCCGCCCGGTTCGAGCCGGAGCGGGATGTCCGCTTCTCGACCTACGCGACGTGGTGGATCCGGGCCTCGATCCAGGACTACATCCTGCGCAACTGGTCGATCGTCCGCGGGGGCACCTCCTCCGCGCAGAAGGCCCTGTTCTTCAACCTGCGCCGGCTGCGTGCCCGCCTCATGCAATCCACCGAGGAGCATGTCGGCGACGAGATCCACCGCCGCATCGCCAGCGCCATCGGCGTCTCGCGGGACGATGTCGCCCTGATGGACGCGCGCCTGTCGGGCCCGGACATGTCGCTCAACGCCCCCGTGGGCGAGGACAGCGACGCCTCCTCGGAGCGGATGGATTTCCTGGTCGACGGCGCCGATCTGCCGGACGAGACCGTGAGCGCCACGGTGGACGGCGAGCGCCGCCTCGGCTGGCTCCAGCAGGCCCTGACAGTTCTGTCCGAGCGCGAGTTGCGCATCCTGCGCGAGCGCCGGCTCGCCGAGGATCAGGCCACCCTGGAAGCCCTCGGGCAGCGCCTCGGCATCTCGAAGGAGCGCGTCCGCCAGATCGAGAACCGGGCCCTGGAGAAGCTGCGCCGCGCCCTCGCCGACCGCTTCCCCGCCGCCACCGGCAGCCCCCATATCGGCTGAACCGAGGCGGAGAGACATCGGAACGAAGCCCGGCCCCGGCCGGGCTTTCGCGTTTCAGGGCGTCTCGGTTCCCGCCGTCATCGCGAGCAGCGAAACGACCCCAAGCCGCGGAACAGGCCCGAACGTGGCGCCGGCTCGGATCGCGTCGTTCCGCTCACGTAGACCGTCAAGTCCCCTGCACGGCCGCGCTGCTGCGCTCTTGCCGACGGCGCCTCCGTCCGGGCTCGGGCGTCGCATCGAGCCAGATCACGAGCGCCAGGGCGACGAGAGCCGGCACCCCAAGGGCGAGAAACGAGCCCGTCCAGCCGAACAGCCCGTAGGACAGGCCACCGTACCAGCCCGACAGGGCACCACCCACTCCCTGCACCGCGTTGACGCTGCCGAGCGCCGTCTGCGTGCGCCCGGATCCCCAGGTCAGGTCCGCGACGACCACCGGCACCGCGACCCCGACGATCCCGGAGGCCACGCCATCCAAGACCTCGGCGGCGATGAGCCAGACCGGATCGTCGATCAGGCCGGACAGGAGCGCCCGCACCGGCAGGACCGCGAAGGCGACCATCAGGAGCTGTCGCCGCCCGCGCTTGTCCGCGAGGGACCCGGCGAACAGCGCCACCGGCACCATCACCAGCTGCGCCACCATCACGTAGCGCGCCGTCCAAGTGGTGGCGTCGGCGGCGGTGGCCACGAGCTTCTGGCCGAGCAGCGAGAGCATGCCGCCATTGCCGAGATTGAACAGCGTCAGCGCCACCGTGAGCACGAGGAGCCGGCGATTGCCCAGGACCTGTCGCAGGCCGCTGCGCGCCGGCTCGTCCTCCTCGTCCTCCTTCCAGCCGACCGCGCGACGTCGGTTCCAGGCCCTGGCCGGTGTCGTCAGTGTTGCGACGATCGCCGCGACCGCCATTCCGCCCAGCACCCAGAAGGCGATCGCAGGCCCGAACGTGGCGGTGCCCAGGCTGATGCCGCCGGCAGCGACGAGGATGCCGACGTGGTTGAAGGCTTGGTTGCGGCCCTGCTGCTTGGGAAACTGGTCCTTCCCGACGATCCCCAGGGTCAGGGCTGCCACCGCCGGCAGCAGCAGCGTGCCGCCGGCCGCAGCGAGGAGTTGCGCGGCCAGCACGGCCGGCAGGCTTCTGGCCGGAAGCAGCAGCAGCGTGCCGGCCAGGATCGCGCCGCAGGCGAGCCCGATCAGCAGGCGGGGCCGGGGGTACCGGTCGACCAGGGCGCCGAAGGGGCCGCTGAGGAACAGCGTGCCGAATCCGACCAGGGTGATGACGAACCCGATCCGGGCCGGACTCCACCCGGCAGATTGCGCCAGCCATGTTCCGAGAAACGGTCCCAGGCCGCCCTGGATGTCTCCGATGAACAGATTGATCAGGGCGAGGTGAGCGGTGGGAGCCATGCGATCCTGGAGCCGTAGCGGGCCCCGCACCTGGACTCGGGACCCGCCACGGTCAAGCCCGGAACGGCAGTGCCGCACCCCGGATCCGACAGCTCCTGTGCGCTCGGGATCGGGTTCCCGCCCGACCAGAGCCCGCTCCCGACGGACCGCTGCTTCGGCGAGATCTCGCTGTGGGCTCGAAGGTGCCGCATCACCACGAGGCCGGTGGTCGGAGAGGGGCGATTTCGGCGCCTGGACTATCCGCCACCGTCGAGGCCGGGCTCGCCGTGGCCGCGCGCCGCGGAGACTGGCACGCTGTCCGGCCAAGCCGAGTTACCGCGGAGCTGGATCGTGCTGCGCGCTCCCCGTCTCGACGGGCGCCCCGCGAATGCCCTGCGCGCTCGCGGCGGCTCCTCGCGGCAACGGCCGCTGACGCGCCGCCAGGCGCGACTTCAGGAGGCCAGCGGACCCTGCGCGCCCTGCTGCTCCACCATCCGCTGGCGGTAGAGGCTGACGAAGTCGATCGGATCGATGTACAGGGGCGGGAAGCCGCCGTTGCGTACCGCCTCGGCCACGATCTGGCGCGCGAACGGGAAGAGCAGGCGCGGGCACTCGATCATCACGGCCGGATGAATCTGGTCGGCCGGGATGTTCACCAGGCGGAACACGCCCGCATAGGTCACCTCGAAGGCGAACAGCACATCGTTCTGGACCTTGGCGTCGCCCTCGAGCTTGAGTTCGACCTCGAAATCCGTCTCCGAGAGCTGCGACGCGTTGACGTTCACCTGGATGTTGATCTGCGGTCCCTGCCCCTCCTTGGGCTGCAGGGAACGCGGCGCGTTCGGGTTCTCGAAGGACAGATCCTTCGTGTACTGCGCCAGGGCGTTGATCATCGGAGCATCGCCCTGCGGCATGCCGCCGCCGTTGCCGTTCGCTGCCGGAGAGTCGGCCATGCGGATCATCCTTCTCGATCAGCCGGCGAGGCCGGCGCGGGTTTTCTCAGCGGGAGCCGCCGGAACGCGCCGCGGAACTACCCAAACCGCAGGGCCGCTAACACGCGCATCGTGCCTGGACAAGCGAGCTGGCGTGGCGCTGGCGACGGCGGCACCCGCGACCCATATCCGATGCGGGAACGCGTTTTGCTCGGGGACAACCGGCTCGCCCCCGGCGCGTTGGTCGGATATGAGTCGCCAGGACCCATGCGCGCTTAGCCGGCGCCGCACCGCGCAGGACTTGAGCAAGGGGCACAGGGTCCCACCGCGGCCACCATCGGATCGGTGATGCAGGACAGTTTCGACGTTACGACGATCATCTTTCTCGCGCTCGCGGTCTTCGTGATCTGGCGTCTGCGCTCCGTGCTCGGCCAGAAGACCGGCGCAGAACGCTCGCCGTTCAAGCCCGTCGATCGCAGCCGCACCGAGCCCCAGACGCGGACGGACGGGGACAATGTCGTGCGCCTGCCCGGCGCTGACCGGGTGCAGCCCGCCTCGGCCCCCGCCGCCGCGCCGCGCGACTGGCGCGGCATCGCCGAGCCCGGCTCGGAGGTGTCCCGCGGGCTGGAGGCCTGCGTGCAGGCGGAGCCGAGCTTCGATCCGCGGGCTTTCCTGGAGGGTGCCAAGTCCGCCTACGAGGCCATCATGATCGCCTTTGCCAAGGGCGACAGGAAGACCTTGCGCGGACTCCTGTCCAAGGAGGTCGGCGAGGCGTTCGAGCGGGCCATCGCCGAGCGCGAGCGCAACCGGCAGACCTTGGAGACCACCTTCGTCTCTATCGACAAGGCCGAGATCGTCGCCGTCGAGGTGCGCAACCGCGTCGCACAGATCACCGTGCGCTTCCTGTCGAACCTGATCACCGCCACCCGCAATGCCGAGGGCAAGGTCGTGGATGGCAGTGCCGAGACCGTGGTCGAGGTGCCCGACGTCTGGACCTTCGCCCGCAGCCTGGGCTCCCGCGATCCGAACTGGCAGCTCGTGGCCACCGAGGCCGGCGCCTGACTTCGTGACAGCCTTGCCGTGCCGATCCCGCGTGCTTGGTCCGGAATCGTCCCGGCCGTCCTCCTCGCCCTGCTGACTCAAGCATCGACCGCCGCCCCTCAGCGGGTCGGCGGCGCGGTCCTGACGCCCGTCGCCCCCGAGACGCTGCCGGGCTTTCCCGGTCCGGAGTCTGCTGCGGCGCTGGACGCCTTTCGCCGCGTCTGCGCCGCGCCACCGCCCGCCCTGCCGCAGCCGGCGGGCGTCGCGGGCGATCCCGCCGCCCTGGCCGAGGCCTGTGCGGCGGCCGCGGGCGACCGGAGGGATGCCGCCGCCTTCTTCCGGGAGCATTTCGACGCCTTCCGCGTCGAGCGGCCCGGTTCCGAGCGCCCCGGCTTCCTGACCGGCTACTTCGAGCCGGAACTGACGGGCTCCCTCGAGCCGGGGCCGAATTTCACTGCACCGGTCCTGGCCCGCCCCGACGACCTCGTCTCCCTCGGCCCCGGAGAGACCCGGCCGGGTCTGGACCCCGACCTGCGGGCCGCCCGCGCCACTGCGGACGGCTTCGCGCCCTATCCCGATCGGGCCGCGATCGAGGACGGGGCGCTGGGATCGAGGGCGCGGCCGATCCTGTGGCTGCGCGATGCCGTCGACCTGCTGGTCCTGCAGGTGCAGGGCTCCGGACGCGTCCGCTTGCCGGACGGGCGCGCCGTGCGGGTCCTGTACGACGGACGGAACGGACGGCCCTACACGGCGGTGGCCAAGCTGATCGTGCAGGAGGGGCATCTGCCGCTGGAGGGCCTGACCCTGGCCCGCTGGACGGGTTGGCTGCGCGAGCACCCGGACATTGCCCGGCGGCTGATCCGTGCCAATGCCTCCTACATCTTCTTCCGCCTCGCCGAGGTGGCGGATCCCACCCTCGGCCCGCCCGGGGCCGCCAACGCGCCGCTCAGCCCCGGCCGCAGCTTGGCCGTCGATTCGACCCTGTGGCGCTACGGGCTGCCGTTCTGGCTCGCGGGACCGCTTCCGGGCGCGGCGCCGGGCGAGACCGGACGGATGGTCGTCGCCGCCGATACGGGTTCGGCCATCGTCGGACCGGCCCGCGGCGACCTCTTCGTCGGGACCGGCGATGAGGCCGGCGTCGCAGCCGGGAACCTGCGCGACGCCATCGGTTTCGTGGTGCTGCTGCCGAAACGCCTCGCCCTCCGCGGGGACGCGCCGTGAGAGCGCCGCGCCGCGGGCGGCGCCTCACCGCCGGCGAGGCGCGGCTCTGGGACGCGATCGCCAAGCTGGTCACACCGCTGCCGGGCCGCGCACCGCCAGTTCCCGAGACCGCCCCCGCCCCGGCGAGCCCAACCGCCACCATGCCGGCGCTGACGGCCCCGATCCTGAAGCCGAGCGCGCCGCCGGTCGCCAAAAGGCCGCGCGCGAAAACCCCGCCGAAGCCGGCGCCCGAGCCGCCGCGGCCGGCGACCGCCGCACCCTACCAGGCGCCGCCCCAGCGCCACGCCCCGAGCCCGGGCCTGGAGCGGACCGCAAAGGTCGGTCTGCGCCGCGGGCGATTGGCGATCGAGGCGCGGATCGACCTTCACGGGATGGTGCAGGCGGAAGCCCACGCCGCGCTCACGGGTTTCCTGCTGCGGGCGCGGGCCGCCGGCCATGCCTACGTGCTGGTGGTCACGGGCAAGGGCGGGCCGGGCTATTCGGAGGCCTTCGCCGAGCGCGGGGTTCTCCGCCGCAGCGTCCCGCACTGGCTGCGCGGTCCGGATTTGCGCGGGATCGTCGTCGGCTTCGAGGAGGCCGCCCGCCATCATGGCGGCGGCGGCGCGCTCTACGTCCGGCTGCGGCGGCGCTAGCGGGCGGGGACGCGGACCCGGCGCAGGAACCGGCCGCGCGACATCGGCGCCGTTGCCATGGCGCCCGTCCCCGCCGATATCCGGGACGGGCGCGCGAGGCGCCGCACAGGCAAGCCGCGAGAGAGATGCCCGAGCTTCCCGAGGTCGAGACGGTCAGGCGGGGTTTGGCCCCCGCCATGGTCGGCGCCCGTTTCAGCCGCATCACCCTGCGGCGGCCCAACCTGCGCTTCCCGTTTCCGGATCGGTTCGCCGCGCGGCTGGAGGGACGGGCGGTCACGAGCCTCGCCCGCCGGGCGAAATACCTCACCGCCGACCTCGATTCGGGCGAGACGCTGATCATGCATCTCGGCATGAGCGGCCGGTTCGACGTGGCGCTTCCCGACGGCCGCAATCTGTCCCCCGGGGACTTCTACCTGGAGGGCGCATCGGGCACACCCAAGCACGACCATGTGGTGATGGCGATGAGCACCGGCGCCACCGTCACCTACAACGACGCGCGCCGCTTCGGCTTCATGGACCTCGTGCCGAGCCGCGATCTCGCCGCCTGTCGCCACTTCGCCAGGATGGGGATCGAGCCCCTCGACGGGCTCACCGGAGCGGTGATCGCGCGGCTCTTCCGCTACAAGATCGCGCCGCTGAAGGCCGCGCTGCTGGATCAGCGTCTCATCGCCGGCCTCGGCAACATTTACGTCTGCGAGGCCCTGCACCGGGCGCGCCTTCACCCGGAGGCCCCGGCGGGCAGTCTCGCGAAGCCTGACGGTCGCTCGACACCGAAGGCCAACGCCCTGGCGAAGGCGATCGTGCAGGTTCTCGAGGAGGCGGTGGCGGCCGGCGGCTCCACCCTCCGCGACTACGCCCACACGGATGGCAGCGCCGGCGCCTTCCAGCACGCCTTCCGGGTCTACGACCGCTTCGGGCTGCCCTGCAGCCGGCCGGGCTGCGGGGGATCGGTCGCCCGGATCGTCCAGGCCAACCGCTCGACGTTCTACTGCGCGACCTGCCAACCCCAGGCCTGAGCACGACGAACCGACGTCACTGCAGCGCGAGACGGCATTTTCGCCACAAACCCGACTAGGGTCTCAGGCCTCGACGTGCGCACCCGGTCGCGGGCAGCCGATCCCGGCCCGCGACGCGTGACGGGTCGCACGGGCCCAGACAGGATCCCGATGTTCTTCCGCCGCTCCAAGTTGCCCGCGCCCGAGCGCATCACGCAGGATCCGACGGATGAGCCGGCGCTGCCGCAGCGGCTCTCGCCGCGCTCGCCCGGCGAGGCGATCAAGCCCACCGTCGCGCCTCCGCCTCCGGAGAAGCCCGAGCGCGAGCGGAGCGGGTTCGTGGGCCTCGTCAGCGGGGCGCTGACCTTCGCGGTGGTCATCGCCATCGCGGCGATGATCAGCATCACCCTGTTCCAGCGGCAGGTGCGCGAGCCGGGCCCGCTCGCGGCCGACAAGGTCGTGGTCATTCCCACACATAGCGGCACCGGCGAGATCGCCGAGACCCTGAAGCGCGAGGGCGTGATCGACCATACCGGCCTGTTCGAGTTCGCCGCGCGCTTCGGCGGCCGTCCGGCGCTGCGGGCCGGCGAGTACGTGTTCAAGGCCCATGCCAGCATCGCCGACACCCTCGACACCATCGCCACCGGCCGGCAGGTGCAGCACGCCATCACGTTCCCGGAGGGCCTGACCTCCGAGCAGATCGTGGGCCGCCTCAACGACAACGACGTGCTCACCGGCGAGATCAACGAGATCCCGCCCGAGGGTTCGCTCCTGCCCGACACCTACAAGTTCGAGCGCGGCGCCACCCGCCAGCAGATCGTCAACCTGATGAAGGCCAAGCAGCGCGAGGTGCTGAACCAGATCTGGCTGCGGCGCAGCGCCGACGTGCCGGTGCGGACCCCGGCCGAGATGGTCACCCTGGCCTCCATCGTCGAGAAGGAGACCGGCCGCGCCGACGAGCGCCCGCGCGTGGCCGGCGTGTTCATCAACCGCCTCAACAAGCGGATGAAGCTGCAATCCGACCCGACGATCGTCTACGGTCTCGTGGGCGGCCGCGGCACCCTCGGACGGGGCATCCTGCGCTCCGAGATCGATCGGCCGACGCCCTACAACACCTACGTGATCGAGGGCCTGCCCCCGGGCCCGATCGCCAATCCCGGCAAGGCCGCCCTGGAGGCGGTGGCCAACCCGTCGCGGACCAAGGATCTCTACTTCGTGGCCGACGGAAGCGGCGGACACGCCTTCGCCGACTCGCTCGAAGGGCACCAGCGCAACGTCGCCCGCTGGCGCGCGGTGGAGAAGAGCCGTCAGGCGCCGCCGGACGCCGTCGACAAGGTCGAGCCGGGTCCGGATCCGGCGACGCCCGGGCGCGCCTCGGCCTACGCGCCGGGCGGTATCCCCGCCTCGAACGGCGTCAACACCAACGCGGCCTTCGCCCTCGACACCGGCACGCCGGGCTCGCGCGCCTTCGACGCCTCCGAGGGCACGCGCCTCGATCCGCTGAAGAACCGCAGCTACGACCTGGGTTCGCCCAAGACCGTTCCGGCGCTCAGCGAACCGACTGCGGCGCCGCGCGGACGACGCTGACCTTCGCCCGGGGGTCCGCGGCCGCGCCGGTCCGAGCCTCCTGTATGGAACGCTGTATCCGCGCAGCGTTCCGTGAGACGAGGAGAGACCCGTGCCCAAGATGATCTTCGTGAACCTGCCCGTCGAAGACGTCGAGCGCTCGGCCGGCTTCTACGCGGCGCTCGGTGCGACACGGGACGCCCGTTTCTCCCAGCCTGGCACGGCCGCCGCGATGGTGTTCTCCGACGCGATCGTGGTCATGCTGCTCAGCCACGCGCATTTCGCCGGGTTCTCCCCCCGTCCGATCGCCGACGCGCGGTCCGCCACCGAGGTGCTGGTCTGCCTGTCGGAGGAGAGCCGCGCGGCCGTCGATGCCAGCGTGGACCGGGCCGTCGCCGCCGGGGGGCGCGCCGACCTCCGGCCGAAGCAGGAGATGGGCGAGGTCATGTACGGCCGGACTCTCGAGGATCTCGACGGCCACGTGATCGAGCTGATGTGGATGGACGTCGCGGCCATGACGGCGGCCATGACGAAAGACCAACCGACGGCGTGATCCGGGGCGCCGCGCCCCCGTGCCGGCGCCGCGACGCGCGTCATCCGCGGCCCGACCGGTCGACCGGCCTCTTCCCCCCGCTGAGATCCGTGCTACAGGCCCCGATCTTTTGAGGGACGGGGGTCGCCATGGCCCAGATCGCGAGCATGACGGGCTTCGCCCGGACGGCGGGGACCGCCGGGCCGGTGCACTGGGCCTGGGAGGTCCGCAGCGTCAACGGGCGCGGGCTCGACGTGCGCACCCGCGTGCCGTCGGGCTATGACGGACTCGGCGAGACCGCCCGCACCGCGCTCCAGAAGACGCTGACGCGCGGCCAGTGCCAGCTGACCCTGACGCTCACCAAGCCGGACAGCACCGCCCGGGTGCGGATCAACGAGGCCCTGCTGGCGAGCCTCGCGCAGGCGGTCGCCCGGGTCCCTGTTCCTGAGGGCGTGGCGCCCGCCACCCTGGATGGCCTCCTCAACGTCCGCGGCGTGATCGAGGTCGAGGACGAGGCTGCGGACACCGACACCCTCGCCCACGATCTCGCGGCGGGCGTGGTCCGGCTGGTCGCGGATCTCGTCGAGGCCCGCCGCGCCGAGGGGCGCCAGCTCGAGCAGGTCGTCACCGGACAGGTCGACCGGATCGCGGCCCTGACCGAGGCCGCGGAGGAGAACCCGGCGCGCCAGCCCGAGGCGGTGCGGGCGCGACTGATGGCGGCGGTCGAGGCGCTCGGCGGCAGCGGCCTCGATCCCGACCGCCTGCATCAGGAGGCCATGCTGCTCGCCGGCAAGGCGGATGTCCGCGAGGAGCTGGACCGGCTCCGCGCCCACGTTGCCAGCGCCCGCGAACTCCTGGCGGTGGGCGGCGCGATCGGTCGCCGGCTCGATTTCCTGGCCCAGGAATTCGGCCGCGAGGCCAACACGCTCTGCGCCAAGGCCAACGACATCAGCCTGTCGCGGATCGGGCTCGACCTGAAGGCCGTGGTCGAGCAGTTCCGCGAGCAGGTCCAGAACATCGAATGACGGGACCAACCATGAGGGTACGGATGCGAAACGCCGGGGAGCCACGCGCATGACCGAGCCGGCCGGGAGCGTCTCCGACCCCATCGCGCGGCGCGGGTTGATCCTGATCCTGTCCTCGCCCTCCGGGGCGGGCAAGACCACCCTGACGCGGGCGATCGCGCAGGATCCCGCCTGGGCGCTCGACCTGTCGATCTCCGTGACCACCCGGGCCCGGCGGCCCTCCGAGATCGACGGGCGGCACTACCACTTCATCGAGCGCGAGGCCTTCGATGACCTGCGCAGCCGCGACGACCTGCTCGAATGGGCCGAAGTCCACGGCAATTTCTACGGGACACCCCGCCGGCCGGTGGAGAAGGTGCTCGGGGCCGGCCGGGACATGATCTTCGACATCGACTACCAGGGGACCAGGCAGGTGCGCTCTAAGCTCGCCCAGGATGTCGTGACCGTCTTCATCCTGCCCCCCAGCATGGCCGAACTGCGCCAGCGCCTGGAGCGCCGGGCGGAGGACTCGGCCGAGACGATCGAGAAGCGCCTCTCCAACGCGCGGACGGAGATCCAGCGCTGGGTCGAGTACGATTACGTCCTCGTCAACGACGACCTGCAGAACGCCTTCCGCTCGCTCCAGGGCATCCTGGCGGCCGAGCGGCTGAAGCGGGCGCGCCGGACCGGCCTCGCCGGGTTCGTCGAAGGGCTGCTAGCCGAGACGCCATAGGGCCCAGTCCTGCCTCAGCTTTTACAAGGTGTGGGGTGGGGCAGGCAGCATCGTACGGAGCCGTGTCTGCGCTGCCCCTTTTCCGGACGCCTGGAAGGCAGCGGAGGGTGATCCGGGACCCGGCAAAAGACGCCGCGCAGCGTCCATCTGGAACCTATCGGGCCGCTATCGCGGCGCTTCGTGTGCTGGGTCACGGAGCAGGCTCCGCTTCGCTCCATCTGTCCGGGAACGGCGCGCGTCATACGGGTGCAGCCGCCGACCACCGCGAAAGGGCTGATCCGCCCCCCCGACCTACCGCCGGATCAGCACAACCCCACCCACCAGCAGCACGATCCCGATAAGCCGGGGCAGGTCGATCGGCCGCTGCGCGAGGCCGAGAAGCCCGACCTGATCGAAGACGACCGACGCGAGCATCTGACCTGTCACCAGCAGGGCGAAGAAGGTCGCGGCGCCGAGCTTCGGGACGAGCAGGATGGCGAGCCCGATGAAGAGTGCGCCGAACAGGCCGCCGCTCCAGGTCCACCACGGAACCCGCGCCGCCAGGCTCGTTGCCGGCACGGGGTCGCGCAGGGCCACGGCCAGGAGCGCCATGCAGGTCAGGCCGACGAAATAGCTCGAGAACCCGGCCCAGGAGGCGGAGTCCAGCTCTGCCCGCAGATTGGCGTTCAGGATCTGCTGCAGGACGAGCCCGGCGCCCGCCAGTATGGCGAGGAGCGCGGAGACCGCGAAGGCGAGCATGGTCGGCCCTTTCCGAGGGATGATCGAGTGCTCATTGACACAGGCATTGTGCCATGCCGTCAAATGACACAATGGCCCGAGTCCATGCGAGATCGGCATGATCAATCCGGCGCATCTGGACCTGTTTCGTGCGGTGATACGGCACGGCGGCATGACCCGGGCGGCCGCAGCTCTGAAGATCGGCCAGCCTCAGATCAGCCGCGCCGTCGCGCAGTTGGAGGCGGAACTCGGCTTCCCGCTCTTCGTCCGCGGCCACGGCAGCGCGGTACCGACGCAGGAGGGGGAGGCTTTCGCCCACGAGGTCGCGCAGACCTTCGCAGGCCTCGACCACCTGCAGCAGGCCGCGCGCCGCATCCGGGATCGCGGGACGGGCTCTCTGCGCGTGGCCTGCCAGCCGTCCCTGGCGTCCCGGCTCTTGCCGAGGGCGATCCGCGGCCTCGATGCCGAGTGCCCGGGCCTGCGCATCGCGGTCCATGTGCCGAGCCCGGACACAATCTGGTCCTGGACGGCGTCCGGTCAGTGCGACCTCGGCCTCGCGCGGCCGCGATCCGGCTATACCGGGGTGACGGCCGAGCCGTACCTCACGACGATGGCCGTCTGCGCGCTGCCGCGGCGGCACACCCTCGCCGACAGGCGCGTCGTGACCGCAGCGGATCTGGCCGGCGTGCCGCTGATCTCAGCCGGATCGAGCGCAGTCCAGGCGGCGACGGAGGCCGCCTTCGCGGCCGCCGGAGTGGTTCCGCACTTTGCCCTGATGGCCGAATACACGGCCGCACGCTGCGGCTTGGTCGCCGAGGGTCTCGGCGGCGCCATCGTCGATCCCGTCCCCGCCCGGGAGTTGACCGGCCTGCCGATCGTCCTGCGGCCGTTCCGGCCCGGGATCCCGATCGAGACCCTGCTGCTGCGCCCCGCCGGACGGCCGCCCAGCCGCCTCGCAGAACGCTTGATCGCCCATCTGATGCTGGCGCGGGACGGGCTGCGGTGAGCGGCCCTGTCAGGCGGTCGGCGCCGGGCAGAGCCATCCGCGCATGGCCGCGAACGTAGTCACGGCCGCTCCGGTGAGGGAGGCCTCCGCCTCGGGATCATCCGCGAAGCGTTCGAGGCGCGAGCGGAAGGCGGTCCACATCGCGCCGGCCGCGGCACCGTGGGCCCGGTAATAGGCGAGCCCGTCGTTCGAGAATCCGTGCAGCCCGGCTATGTGCCGGCCGATCAGCTGGCCGCCCAGCGTCGAGCCTTCCAGCACGTAGAGCGCGCCGGTCGCCGCGGCGGGATCGGCCAGGACATGAGGCGCCGGCCGCGGGAGCGCCGCGACCGCGCCCGGCGCCAGACCGAGATGGTCGAGGTCGGCGGCCAGACGGGTGAGGCGGCGGCGCGGCGCGAGGAACGCCTCGTCGGCGAGCCCTAGCCCGATGGTCGCTTCCCACACGGCGTGGAAGCCGTAGAGCCGCGCCAGCAGGTCGCGGTAGCCGGACAGCGTCGCCACCCGCGCTCGCCAGTCGAGGTCGTCCTCAAGGGCTTGGTGGGCCGGCGCGGTCGCCGCGCGCAGGCGGGCATGCAGGTTGGCGCGCTCCATCGCGGTGGACGGGCTCATGCGGTGATCGTGAAGCAGGCGCCGGGATTGTTGGCGACGTCGAGCTTGGCGTTGATCTGGTCCAACATTGCCCGGATGAGCTTCATGCCGAGACCCGATCCCTTGCCGCGGGCCTTGGCGTCGGCCCAGTCGTCGGGCAGGCCACCGCCGTCGTCGCAGACGCGGAGCTGCACCTCGCCGGGGCCGGAGGCCGAGACGCTGACCTCGACCCGGCCGCCGCCGGCCGGGTTCGCCGCGTACTTGAAGGCGTTGGTGACAAGTTCCGTGGCGATCAGCGAGAGGGCCACCGCCTTGCGGTAGGGCACCATCAGCCCCGGCTCGGCGGTGAGGTCGACGGCATGGCCGTCGCCCGCCAAGCCGGCGAGGTCGTTGCACAGGCTCTCGATGGTCTGGCCGAGATCGACCTCGTCGACCCGCTCGGCCTGATACAGGCTGTCATGCACGCGCGCGACGCTCATCACCCGCGCGGAGGTGTCGGCGAAGGCCTGCCGCGCGTCGCCGTCTGCGATCTGGCGGCGCTGCATCTGCAGGAAAGCCGAAACGATCTGGAGGGAATTCTTGACCCGGTGGTCGATCTCCCGGGTCAGCAGGTCCTTCTGTTCGAGGAGCCGCTCCTTCTCGGCGAGCAGGCTGGTCAGTTCGTCGATCTTGCGGCGCTGCCGCAGCACGACGCCCTCCACGGCCTCCGCCAGGGAGCCGGCAAGCTGGATCTGCCAATCGGCCCACGGGCTGGCGAAGCCGGTGCGCTCCTCGATCCAGCGCTCGAAGGACCGCCGCGGGAGGACCGCCACCGGGCCGCTGCCCGCCAGCACCGGCTTGCGCGGATCGCCGCCCCAGGTGACCGTGCTGGGGACTTCGGGACGGAACCAGAGCAGCAGGTTCTCGCGCGACTCGTCCACGAAAGCGGCGAGCAGGCCGCTGGCGATCTCCCGGTGGAGAGCAGCTTTCGGATACTCGGCGGAGAAGTTGTTGCTGCTGTAGCCGCCCTCGCTCGCCGGCACGCGATCCCGCAGCCAAGCCGCGATCGCCGTCACCGCCTTGGCCGGCGGCGTCCGGCCGATCAGCGTGACCCGCCCGCCCGAGACGATGCCGGCCCCGGTGGCGCTGAACAGGTCGAGGAGCGTGGTCGCTCCGGTGGTCAAGGCAGCCACGAAGTCGTCGGAGCGGGTCAGCCCGCGGACCAGCCGCCCCTCGACGTCGAGATGGGCCTGCCGCTCTTCCCAGAGACGGCGCGACTCGATTTCCTGCACCCGCATGGCGAAGGCGTCGGTCAGGACCGTCGCGGCGGAGCGGGTCTCCGGCGTGACATAGTGCGGGCGGCGATGATGTCCGATCATCAGGCCCCAGAGCCGGCCCTCGACCATGATCGAGATCGACATCGAGCCGTTCACGCCGAGGTTGCGCTGATACTCCAGGTGGATCGGCGAGAGCGTCCGGTGCTGCGCGAAGGTCAGGTCGAGGGGGGCGTTGCCGCCCCCCGGGGCGGCCACCAAGCCGACCGGCACGCTGTCGCGGTCGATCACGAAGCGGCTCTTGGCCTTCGTATAGAGGGCGCGGGCCTGGGCGGGGATGTCGGAGGCGGGAAAGCGCAGACCGAGGAGACTGCGCGACCAGTCGGGCGCCTTATCCTCGGCCACCGCCTCGCCGTTCCAGTCGGTGTCGAAGCGGTAGACCAAAACCGCCTCGAACCCGGTGAGCGCCCGGATCTCCAGGGCCGCGATCCGGGCGGCGTCCGCCAAGCTCCCGGCCTCGCGCAGGCGCCCGACGGCGAGTTCGGTATCAACCTGACTCGCGGTCGCGAAATCGTCGTCGGAATCCGGTTCGAGTTCCAGCTCGACGATCAGGCGCCCAGCATGGGCGTGGGCGACGGCGTGGTAGGTCGCGCCGGAGCCTAGAAACGTGATCCGGCGCCGGAGCGAGCGGCCGTCTTCCAAGGTCCCGCCTCCGAGCCGGACCCGGATCGCCGCGACGAAATCGGCCGGCAGCACGTCGGCCAGGGGCCGACCAGCCAGCGGCGGCTCGACCGGATCGACGATCTCGGAGACGTTGGCCGAATAAGCCTGCACGTGAAGGGTCGCGGCATCGGCGGCCAGCATCACGGCGTTGGGCTGGATCGAGCCCGGAATGTGGATCGGCTCGCGCTCGCAGAGGCTGGCATCCACCGGCTCGGCGCGGACACGCCGCCCGATCGCCGCCATCACGGCCTCGCGCGACAGGCCAGCCCCGAGGCTCTCAAGCGGGTCGATCGTCAGCCACGTGACCGGCTGGGTGCCCGCGACCTGACCATGGCGCATGCGGACCCGGGCACGCAGAGGCTGCGGAAGCCGGCCGAAGACGTAATCGAAGCTTTCGTCCAGGCCCCCCCGGCGGGCACCCGCCAGGAAACGGCCGCGGAAGCCCGGCACGTTCGTGCCCGGCATCACGTCGCGGAAGTAATCGCGCCCGAGCACCGCCTCGCGCGACAGACCCGAGATCGAACTGGCACCTTCGCTGAAAACCACGACGCTGCCGGCCGGATCCAGGCCGATCACGCCCTGATCCAAGCGGTCGAGTTCGTCGAGGGCGAGCGCATCAAGGTCGATGCCGCTATCTGGGGTCTGGCTCGGCGGCATCAGAAATAGAACCAGCTCATTCAGACGGGTATGGCGGTCGGATCGACCAAGCGCAATGATTGTGGTCGCGACAAGATCAACGCGTTCAAATCTTTCGCTGGACGTCCGACAGGGCGCTCATAAGCCCCTCTTCCATTGTCGGATGATAAGTCGGCCACGCTTCCAGGCTCGGAACCGACAAGCCCTGAGCAACAACATAAATCAATAAATGCGCAAGATGCTCCACGGCCGGTCCGAGCATTTCGCCGCCCAGCAACCGGCCGCCGCGATCGGCCCAGATGCGGATGCCGCCCTGGTTCAGCCCCTCGACCCGGGCTCGCCCCTGGTCTGAGAAGTCCATCGTTCCGACCACGCGGTCCGCGGCATCCGGGTCGTAGGGCGCGCCGATCACGGCGGCCTGCGGATGGGTGAAGACCATGGCGAAGCTCGGCCAAGGATCGGGACTTGCGACCGGTCGCCCTGCCGCGAGGGCCGCCGCGTTGGCCCCAGCAATCTCCCCCTGCCGGCTCGCTTCGTGCAGCACCGGCCGCCACGCGTCCGCGTCACCGGCGATCAGGATCTGCCCGCCCGCGCAGACCAGACTGCACCGATCGAAATCCGGCACACCGCCCTTTCCAGGGCGCAGGCCGGCCGCCTCAAGTCCAAGGCCCGCGAGATTGGGGGACCGGCCGGCCGCAGCGAGGACGCGCGACGCGCGCGTCACCTGTGCGCGCCCTGCGCGATCCGTCCAATCGAGGCGCACACCATCACCGTCCGGGGCCGCAGCCTGAACCTTAGCACCGAGCTGGAGGTCGAACTCGGCGCCGAAGATCTCGGCCGCCTGGCGTGCCAGGGCGGGCTCGGACAGACCGGCAACGGTCTCGCCCGCATCGATCACCGTGACGGCGACGCCGAGCCGCGCCATGGCCTGCGCGATCTCGATACCGACCGCTCCGGCGCCGAGGACCGCGAGCGAGTCCGGCAGATCGGGGATCTCGAACAGGGTGTCGGTGGTCAGGAGACGATCGTCGAGCGCGCGCAGCGGCTCCGGCACGACCGGGCTCGACCCCGTGGCGATGACGGCGGCCCGGAAGCGGACGCGCGTGTGATCGTCAATGATGAGCGTCCGCGTGTCCTGGAAGCGGGCGCTTCCGGCGATCCGACTCTCGTCAGGGAGTTCGTCCAGGCCCTCGAACACGCTCCCGACGAACCGGTCGCGCTCGGCGCGCAGGCGCTTCAGGACGGCCGGGCCATCCACCACGACGTCCGACACCCGGATTCCGAACAGCGCGGTGTTGCGCGCCGCGTGGGCCGCCGAGCCGGCGGCGATCAGCAGCTTGGACGGCATGCAGCCCACGCGCGCGCAGGTAGTACCGCCGGGGCCGCGCTCGATCAGCACGGCCCGCGCGCCGGCCGCGGCGGCCGCACGGTATGCCGCGATACCGGCCGTGCCGGCGCCGATCACCGCCACATCGTAGTCGAGTTCGCGCATTGCCGCCCCGGATCGCCCGCGGGGCCAAAGTCCTACGGCTCAGGTTCGTTCCACCTGCGCGCACGCGCCTCAGGCGTGATCACGCATCAAGTTCGGACTCGTCGGGCGGCGCAAAGGTCTTGGCGGACCATAGCCCCACGCGTCCCCCTCGCTTCTCTGCGGGGGAGAGAGCGATGCGCTCGAATCCGCCAAGCCTCGGGCCTCACGCCCCGCGGTTCGGAGCGGTCCCGCCGAGATGGAACACGCGGTGGGGCACCAATTCGCCGCGTTCCACGTCGCCGACGGCCACCAGGATGCCCGCGCAGGTCGCGAAAGCCTTGCCCTCCACAGGCGCGTCGCGGCCCCGCAGGATGACCGGCTGCCCGCGCATCAGGCGCAGGCCCAGATCGCGGGAAACGGCGACTTCCGGGATCGCGTCAAGGGCCGTCTCCACCGGGCGCAGGTAGGTCATCGCGGCCTCGGGGCTGCCTTCCGTGAGGGCGCTGACCGGACAGGCCTCGGCCTCCGAGAAAGGACCGACACGGGTCCGACGCAGGGCCGCGACATGGCCGTAGCAGCCGAGCATACGGCCGAGGTCGCGGGCGAGCGCGCGGACGTAGGTGCCCTTGCCGCACTCGGCCTCGATCACGGTGCGCTCGCCGTCATGCTCCATCACCGCGAGTCGGTCGATCTGCACCGGCCGCGCGACCAGCTCCACGGTCTCGCCCTCGCGGGCGAGGTCGTAGGCGCGTTCGCCCTGGATCTTGATGGCGGAGTAGCGCGGCGGCACCTGCTCGATCGCCCCGACGAAGGCCGGCAGCGCCGCCTCGACCGCCGCGCGGTCCGGGCGGGCATCGCTGGTGGCGACGGCGCGCCCCTCGGCATCGTCCGTATCGGTCTCGACGCCCCACTGAACGGTGAAGCGGTAGGCCTTGCGGCCGTCCATGACGAAGGGGACGGTCTTGGTCGCCTCACCGAGCGCGATCGGCAGGATGCCGGACGCGAGGGGATCGAGGGTGCCGGCATGCCCGGCCTTCTTGGCGTTGAAGGCGCGCTTCACCACGGCGACAGCGTGGGTCGAGGTCATGCCGACATGCTTGTCGAGGATCACCCAGCCCGAGACGTCGCGGCGCTTGGGCCGGTCCGGGCGCGGGCCGCGCTGCGGGCGGCGGCCCTCCGGGCCCCGACGCTCGGCGCTCGGAACCGCGGGAGGACGCTCGCCGTGCGAATGATCGTCGATGGAAACCGTCATGTCCTCGTGTCCCGCGGGGCTGAGCCCCGTCCCCTTGCATTCGGTGTTCGGGATCAATGCCCCGATCCGGTCTCCGGTTCGTCCGCGTCCCGGCCGTGATCGAGATCCCGCTGCACGCGCTCGTCGCGCAGCAGACGGTCGATCCGCGCCGCCTCGTCGAAGGTCTCATCGCGCCGGAATCGCAGCTCCGGCGCGAATTTCAGGTTCACCCGCCGCGCCACCTCCTGGCGCAGCACCTTCCGGTGGCGCTCCAGGGCGGCGATCACCGGCGCCTCGTCGAGGCCGCCGAGGGGCATCACGTAGGCGGTGGCGAGCTTCAGGTCTGGCGACATCCGCACCTCTGGAACGGTCACGACATGCGTACCGAGCACAGGATCCTGAATGTCGCCGCGCTGCAGCACCTCGGCCAGGGCGTGACGGATGAGTTCGGCCACGCGCTGCTGACGCTGCGAGGGGCCGGTGGATGTCGGTTTCTGGGCCATTGCGTCTCGGGCCGAACCGCGTGGGCGGCCGGCTCACGTCCTGAAAAAAGAAAGGACGGCCGCGGCTGGTGCCGCGACCGCCCTGTCCGGACGGATCCGGACCGTCAGAGCGTGCGGCGGATCTCCTCGACCCGGTAGCACTCGATCGTGTCGCCCGCGCGCATGTTCTCGAAGTTCTCGAAGGCCATGCCGCACTCCTGTCCGGAGGTGACTTCCTTCGCGTCGTCCTTGAAGCGCTTGAGCGTCTTCAGCTTGCCCTCGTGGATCACCACGCTGTCGCGGATCAGGCGGACATGGGCGCCGCGCTCCACGATGCCGTCGGTGACCCGGCAGCCGGCGACCTTGCCGACCTTCGAGACCTCGAAGACTTCCTGGATGGTTGCCTCGCCGAGGCGCTCCTCCCGCAGGGTCGGCGGCAGCATGCCCGACAGCGTGGCTTTGATGTCGTCCACGAGGTCGTAGATGATGTTGTAGTACCGGATCTCGATGCCGGCCCGCTCGGCGGCCTCGCGGGCCTCCTTGTGGGCGCGCACGTTGAAGCCGATGACCACCGCCTTCGAGGCCTGCGCCAGGGTGATGTCCGATTCGGTGATGCCGCCGACGCCCGACAGGAGGATGCGGGCCGCGACCTCGTCGTTGCCGAGCTTCTCCAAGGCGCCCGAGATCGCCTCGACCGAGCCCTGCACGTCGCCCTTGATGACGACCGGCAGCTCCTTGCGGCCGGCGCCCTCCTTAAGGTCGCGCATCATGTCGACCAGCGAGCGGTTGGCGCCGCCGGTGCGGGCGTTCTGACGCTCGCGCTTCTGGCGGGCGCGGTATTCGGTGACCTCGCGGGCGCGGGCCTCGTTGGGCACCACGATGACGCGGTCGCCGGCATCCGGCGTGCCGTTGAAGCCCAGCACCTCCACGGGGACCGAAGGACCCGCGTACTGCACGTTCTCGCCGAGATCGTCGATCAGGGCGCGCACGCGGCCCCACTCCGCGCCCGCCACGACGATGTCGCCGGTGAACAGGGTGCCGCGCTGGACAAGGACCGTGGCCACGGGACCGCGGCCGCGGTCGAGCTGGGCCTCGATCACCGTGCCCTCACCGTCGCGCTTCTCGTTGGCGCGCAGGTTCATGATCTCGGCCTGGATCTGGATGCCGTCCAGCAGCTCCGCGAGGCCGGCGCCGGTCTTGGCCGAGACTTCGAACTCCAGGGTCTCGCCGCCCATCGACTCGACCTGAATGTCGTGCTGCAGCAGTTCCGTACGGACCCGCTCGGGCTTGGCATCCGGCTTGTCGATCTTGTTGACCGCGATGATCATCGGGACACCAGCCGCCTTGGCATGCTGGATGGCCTCGATGGTCTGGGGCATGACGCCGTCATCGGCCGCCACCACGATCACCACGATGTCGGTGACCTTGGCGCCGCGGGCACGCATCGACGTGAACGCCGCGTGGCCGGGCGTGTCGATGAAGGTGATCATGTCGCCGGACGGGGCCGCGACCTGATAGGCGCCGATGTGCTGGGTGATGCCGCCGGCCTCGCCCTCGACCACGTTCGCCTTGCGGATCGCGTCGAGCAGCGACGTCTTGCCGTGGTCGACGTGGCCCATGATGGTGACCACGGGCGGACGGGGATCGAGATCCTCCTCCAGATCCGGCTCGTCGGAGGAGAGACCCTCCTCGACATCGGATTCGGCGACGCGGCGGACCGTGTGGCCGAGTTCCTCGGCGATGAGCTGGGCGGTGTCCGAGTCGATCACGTCGGTGATCTTGTGGATCTGGCCCTGCTTCATCAGCAGACGGATCACGTCCACGGCCCGCTCCGACATGCGGTTGGCGAGTTCCTGGATGGTGATCGTCTCGGGAATCGTCACCTCGCGGGACAGCTTCTCCTTCTGCTCCACCTGGCCGCGGCCGCTCATCCGCTGCTGGCGGCGGCGGAACGACGCCACGGAGCGCGTGCGCTCCTCCTCGCCGGAGGTCGCGTTGGCGATGGTCAGACGGCCGCGGTTGCGGTCGCCGCCGGGCGACTTCGGCGTCTTGGGCGGCGTGATGATCTTGAGCGGCATGCCGGGACGGCGGATCACCCGCTTCGTCTCCGACTCGTCGTCGTTGGTCTGGGCGCCGCGGCCCGCGGGACGCGCCGTCGCGGCCGCCCCGGCGGGACGGGCGGCGGTGGCCGGCGTCGCGCTCTTCTCCGGCTCCGGCGGCGCGGCCGGGCGGGCCATGAAGTTGAGGTCGCGGGGCTTGCGCGTGTCCGCGGTGATGGTCTTGCGCGGCTCGCCCGTCGAAGGACGCGGCGTCAGCGGCGGGCGCGGCGCGGCAGCGGCCGGCGCGGCCGCAGGGCGGGCAGCGGCGGCA
>NZ_JBKFBO010000094.1:0-64062 GCF_053346215.1 Methylobacterium sp. A49B | reverse complement strand
CGAGTACGCCCTGCCCACCGACTCCTTCCTGAACTTCTTCCGCTCCTCGGCCGTCACGCTCAAGGTCGAAGGCCTGTACGTCAACCTCGACCGCAACACCCGCAACCAGGGCGCGTTCGTCATCAACGCCGCCAACAACGTCCCGGCCGTCTACAGCCCGATCGGACGACGCGCCGACGAGTTCGCCGTCGTCCGCGCCGGCCTGAACTACAAGTTCGGCACCTTCTAGGATCGGGGCGGCGCGGCTGCGGCCGCGTCCCACGGTCGGAGTGCAGGAAGCCCGGCCCACAGGCCGGGCTTCTCGCGTTTCGGGACCCGCCAATGAAGTTTTCGCAATCCCCCTGACAAAGCGTCGCCGCGCACCCATGTCCTAGCTGCCATGCGGCGCGTTCGGGCCCGCGGGTGAGATTCGAGGAGGACGACTCCATGAACAGCGAAGAACGCGACGTCATTTCGGGTATCTTCCAGCGGCTGGAGCAGGCACAGACCCAGCCCCGCGACGCGGAGGCGGAGCGCTTCATCGCCGACAAGCTCCGTGCGCAGCCCTACGCGCCCTACGCGATGGCGCAGCTGATCTACGTGCAGGAAGAGGCGATCAAGAGCCTGAACCAGCAGCTGGAGCAGGCCCGCAGTCAGGCGGCCCCGGCCCAGTCGTCTGGGGGCGGCGGCTTCCTGTCGAGCATCTTCGGCGGCGGCGGCCAGCAGCGCCAGGAGCCCCAGCCCGGCTACGGGCAGCCGCGTCCGGGCGGCCAGCCCTGGGGCAATCAGGGCGGCCCGCCGCAGGGTTACCCCCAGCAGGGCGGCTACCCGCAACAGGGCGGCTACCCGCAGCAGCAGGGCGGCCCGTGGGGCGGCCAGCCCCAGGCCCCGGCGCGCGGCGGCGGCTTCATGGCGACGGCGCTGCCCATGGCGGCCGGCGCGGCGGGCGGCATGCTCCTCGGCAGCGCCCTGTCGAACGCCTTCGCGGGCGGCCATTCCAGCCTCGGCAGCGCCGCGGCAGCGGGCCTCGGCGGCGGAAGCGGCGAGACCATCGTCAACAACTACTACGGCGACGGCGGTGGCAACCAGGATCTCGGCTCGGCCCTGGACAACAGCGGCGGCGACATGGGCGGCTTCCAGGACGCCGGCTACAGCGATCCGGGCGGTGATTTCGGCGGCGACCTCGGCGGCGGCGACGACAGCGACTGGACCTGATTGTCCGGCACACCGAATAGAAGGCTCGGTCGCGTCAGGCGCGGCCGGGCCTTCCTCGTATCTGGGGGAAGCGTGAGGCGTTCAGAGAACCTCGACCCGCGTTCCCACGGGCACGCGCTCGTAGAGATCGATGACGTCGTCGTTCATCATCCGGATGCACCCCGACGAGACCGATTGCCCGATCGTGTTGGGCTCGTTCGTCCCGTGGATCCGGTAGAGTGACGAGCCGAGATAGAGGGCCCGTGCGCCCAGCGGGTTCTCCGGGCCGCCGGCCATGTGGCGCGGCAGGTCGGGGCGGCGGGCGAGCATCTCGGCCGGCGGCGTCCAGTCCGGCCATTCCGCCTTGCGGCTGACGGTCTTGAGCCCGCTCCAGGCGAACCCGGGCCGGCCGACACCGATGCCGTAGCGGAGAGCCCGCTGGCCGGCCTGCACGAGGTAGAGGTGCTTGCCCGCAGTGTCGATCACGATTGTTCCGGGCCTCTGCGAGCCGGGGAACGCGACCTCCTGGCGCTGATATTCGGGTGCGACCGCGCGGGCGATGCGGCTCGGATCGGCCAGAGGCGCGCCGTAGCCGCCGGTCGGCGTTGCCCCATAGGGTTGTGGCTGTGCGTAGACCTGGGCTGGCCCGGGCTCGGCGGGCAGAAGCTCGCCCGAATAGGCCGCGACCCGCATAGGCGCCTCGCCCCGCTGCGGCTGCGCGTAACGCTGCGGCCAGGTCTGCCGCCCGGCCCCGGCCCCGCCTGTGACGATATACTCGATCAGGCCGCCCCCGTAACCACCCTCGGCGTAGCGCGCCTGTTGCGCCTGCGCGGGCACGCAGGCGGCAGCCGCGGCCAAGGCCGCCCACAGACCCACACGGACCGATCCCCGCATCGCAACCTCCCGCACCGGGGCACACGCCCGCTGCGTCGGGAGGATCCCGCCGGATCTTGGCGAATCAGGTGAACGAACGTGGTGAATCCGGCTGAACCGCGTTGCCCTCCCCGCCCGGACGGCCTCAGCGTGAATCAAACGTCAATGCCGGTGCTTCGCCGGGGGCACCGAATTCTTGGCCGCTTCTTCGTCGCGGTGCCACGCATGCGTTGGCAAGCTTGGCAGTCACAGTCCGCTAACTGATGTGTTAGAGAGTTGGGCCGACGGAACCCGAACGCCTACGCCCGGATGATGACCCAGAAGCGCTACCGCATCGAAGACGTTCTCGGGCTTCCCGGGGCCCCGCCACCGCCGGCGGGCGTTCCCGCCTCAGGCGAGCGCCTCGACGAGATCTACAACGCCATCCAGGACCTGCGCCGCATCACGCAGATGAGCGCCAGCGAGACGGTCGAATCGTGCCGGCGCGAGCTGCACGAGGCCCTGGCCATGCGGACCGAGCTGGACGTGATGAAGGAGGCGATTACCCGCACGAAGGCGGAGCTGGCGACCCTCCACAGGACCGAATACACCGGCAAGGGCATGCGTCGGGCCGCGGACGAGCTCGACGCCGTCGTGGACTCGACGGAGCGCGCGACGACGCAGCTCCTCGGCGCGATCGAGGAGATCGAGAGCCATGCCGGCATGCTCAACGCCACGACCCTGCCGCCCGGCATGAAGCCGCACATCGACGTCATCCTAGAGCGGGTGATCACGGCCTACGAGGCCTGCAACTTCCAGGACCTGACGGGCCAGCGGATCAGCAAGATCGTCGGTGTGATGAAGTTCATCGAGGAACATCTTGACCGGCTGATCGCCACATGGTCGGAGCTGGACAGCTTCAAGGAACTCATCGCCGTCATGCCGGTCTCCACCGCCCTGGACGACGAGAGCAGCTTGCTCAACGGGCCGAAGCTCGATCACGATATCGGCCACGTCGACCAGAGCGACATCGACTCGCTGTTCGATTGATCGCTTCGATCGGCCGCCGACGCGCATTTTTTGTCGGCGGCCCCGTCCCCCTCGGCGGCCGGAACGCTTAGATCTGCGGTATGAGCCGCAGAGCCCTCTCAGACCTGCCCCCCGATACCTTCGACGACGGCCGCGATGCCGAGCGGGACGAGGGCGCAGACGAGCCCGAGGCCGGTCTTCCCACCGACGAGTCGCCGGAGATCGATTTCGACTTCGAGCCCGGCGCCGTGCAGGCCGGCACGGAGGTGATCCGCCGCTTCTGGTCGACGCTGCCGTCCTCGCCGGGCGTCTACCGGATGTTCGATCACCGGGGCGACGTCCTCTACGTCGGCAAGGCGAAGAACCTGAAGAACCGGGTCGGCTCCTATGCCCGGGGTCAGGCGCACTCGAATCGCATCGCCCGGATGATCTCGCAGACGGCGGCGATGGAATTCGTCACCACCGCCACAGAGACCGAGGCGCTGCTCCTGGAAGCCAACCTGATCAAGCAGTTGAAGCCCCGCTTCAACGTGCTGATGCGGGACGACAAGTCATTCCCCTACATCCTGGTCACGGATGACGGCCCCGCACCGCAGATCGTCAAGCATCGCGGCGCAAGGCGGCGGAAGGGCAGCTATTACGGTCCCTTCGCGAGCGTCTGGGCGGTGAATCGGACAGTGAACGCCCTGCAGCGCGCCTTCCTGCTGCGCACCTGCACGGACAGCTACTACGAGAACCGGACCCGGCCCTGCCTGCTCTACCAGATCAAGCGCTGTTCCGGCCCCTGCACGGGCGAGATTGCCCAGGAAGACTACGCCACCATGGCGGACTCGGCCCGCGCCTTCCTGGCGGGCAAGTCGAACGCCGTGAAGGATCGGATGCGCGCCGAGATGCAGGAGGCCTCCGAGGCCATGGAGTTCGAGCGTGCGGCCCGCTTCCGGGACAGGATCGCCGCGCTCTCGGCCATCCAGGGCGTCCAGGGAGTCAACACCCAGGGCGTCGAGGAAGCGGACGTGTTCGCCCTGGACGAGCAGGCCGGCCAGTTCTGCATCGAGGTGTTCTTCTTCCGGAACTTCCAGAACTGGGGCAACCGCGCCTATTTCCCGAAGGCCGACCGGACCATGACGCCCGACGAGGTGCTGGGCTCGTTCATCGGCCAGTTCTACGACGACAAGCCGGCGCCCCGGACGATCCTGACCAGCCACCAGATCGAGGATGCGGAACTGGTGGCCGCCGCCCTGTCGAGCCGCGTCGATCACCGCGTCGAGATCCATCGGCCGAGCCGCGGCGAGCGCAAGAACCTCGTCGATTACGCCCAGCGCAACGCCAAGGAGGCGCTCGCCCGGCGCCTCGCCGACACGGCGTCCCAGGGCAAGCTGCTCGCGGCCCTGGGGCAGGCCTTCGGCCTCGACCGCGCGCCGCGCCGGATCGAGGTCTACGACAACTCGCACATCATGGGCACGAACGCCGTCGGCGGGATGATCGTCGCAGGGCCCACGGGGTTCATGAAGACGCATTACCGCACGTTCAACATCAAGTCGGAGGAGCTTACCCCCGGGGACGATTACGGCATGATGCGCGAGGTTCTGCAGCGCCGGTTCAAACGCTTGGTGAAGGAGGCGCCCCGTACCGAGCGGGAGGCGGCGGCCGCCGCCGCGGACGGTGGCGCGCAGGCGCCAGTGCCGCCGCCCGCGGAGGACGGCGAGGCGTTCCCAGCGTGGCCGGACCTCGTGCTGATCGACGGCGGCAAGGGGCAGCTCGACGCCGCCCGGACCGCCCTCGACGAAGTTGGCGTCTCGGGCGTACCCCTGGTCGGCGTCGCCAAGGGGCGCGACCGCGACGCCGGACGCGAGACGTTTTTCGTGCCCGGCCGTGCGCCCTTCAAGCTTCCGCCGCGCGACCCGACGCTCTACTTCGTGCAGCGACTCCGAGACGAGGCGCACCGCTTCGCCATCGGCAGCCACCGGGCCAAGCGCAAGCGTGAGATGGTCAAAAATCCCCTGGACGAGATTGCCGGCATCGGGCCCAGCCGCAAGCGCGCGCTGCTGCACCATTTCGGGACCGTGAAGGCCATCCAGCGCGCGGCTTTCGAGGACCTGGCCAAGACGCCGGGCGTCAATGCCGCCACCGCCCGGGCCGTGTACGACTTCTTCCATGCCGGCGCCTGAAAACCCCGCCGCGATGGCCGAGCCCGGCCCGGAGGCGTTGACGCCCGCGCCGCGCTCTGATTTCACCCCGGCGATGAACGCCGTCCTCCCTCGACGACGGTCGCCGGCCTGGACGCTTGCGAACTGCCTGACCTACGGGCGCCTCGTCGCGGTACCGGTGATGGTCGCGCTGCTGTTCTGGCCCGAATCCCACACTGCCCGGTGGTCGGCGCTGGGCGTGTTCGTGGCCGCCGCGATCACCGACTACCTGGACGGGTACGTCGCCCGCACATATCACCAGAGCTCGGCACTCGGCCGGATGCTCGACCCGATCGCCGACAAGCTTCTGGTCTCGGCCTGCCTGCTGATGCTGACGGCGGACCACACGATCGTCGGCACGAACATCTGGGCCGCCATCGTGATCCTGTGCCGCGAAGTGCTGGTCTCCGGTCTGCGCGAATACCTGGCCGAGCTGAAGGTCGGCGTGCCGGTCAGCAAGATCGCCAAGTGGAAGACCACCGTGCAGCTCGTCGCCCTCGGATTCCTGGTGGCCGGCCCCGCGGGCGAGACGGTCCTCCCCGGGACGGTGCCGATCGGCCTGACACTGCTGTGGCTCGCCGCGGCCCTCACGCTGTGGACCGGGTGGGACTACATGCGGGCCGGCATCAAGCACGTCATCGACGACCCGCGCTGATGCGCCGGGCCACGGGATGCGCGGCCCGCCCCCAAAAAAGTGCGCTACGGTGATGCGATGAAGCTCGTCTATTTCGCCTGGGTCCGGGAACGGATCGGCCGTCCCGAGGAGGAGTTGGCCCTGCCGCCGGATGTCGCCACCGTCGCGGACCTTGTGGGCTGGCTGCGCGGGCGCGGCGAGGAATACGCCTACGCGTTCGAGGATCCGGGCGTGGTGCGGGCCGCCATCGATCGCGCCCATGCCAAGCCCGAGACGTCGATCGTGGGCGCCCGCGAGATCGCGTTCTTCCCACCCATGACCGGCGGGTAATGAGCGTCGCGGACGTCTGCGCACGTAGTCGGCCCGGCTTGAAACACCCCGGATTCCGGCGTTTCTGGCGCGGTCGCTCCGGCTGAACCTCATGCCGAACGGCGCGCGGACCGAGCCAAGTTCCTTTACGGGTTCGGGCCGCCTCCATGACTTTCAGATCAGCGGAACGCTCAAGCTGGGACCACGTTACTCGGTACCTATACCGATACTGGAGCCCACTATGCGCAAGTCGTTGCTCGCTACTGCTGCCCTCCTGAGCCTCTGCGCCGCGGCGCAGGCGCAGACCACCGTCATCGAGCGGGATCGCCCCGCCGTCGTCGTCGATCGCCCGGCCTCCGAGTCGAAGTCCGTGACCGTGCATGAACACGGCGACGGCTGCGTCACCAAGACGGTGCGCAAGGAGAACGACATGGGCGACTCCAAGACCGTGAAGAAGGAGTCGTGCGACTGACGCACGATCCCGCGCCGGGGCGGATCCCTCCCCGGCGCCAAGCTCGAAGAACCGCCGACGAGCTTCCGACGAGCCTTCGCGGAGACGATGATGCCGAGCGACTCTGAGATCGTCGCGACCCTCTCGCAGGTCACCACCGCCACGATCACCACGATCCTCCTGAAGAAGGGTCTCCGCAACGTCTGGCTGCGTGGGACCCGGCCACTGAAGGACGGGCAGCCCCGGATCGTCGGCCGTGCATTCACGCTGCGCTTCGTGCCGGCGCGCGAGGATCTCGCGACCCCCGAATCCTGGTCTTCCCCGACCTCGACCCGCGCGGCGATCGAGGCCATGCCCGCGGGCTGCGTCGCGGTGGTCGACGCGATGGGTGTGACCGATGCCGGCATTTTCGGCGACATCCTCTGCGCCCGCATGGCCAAGCGGGGGGTGGCCGCTCTGGTGACTGACGGTGTGGTGCGCGACGTCGCCGGGGTGATCGGCACCGGCCTGCCGGTCTGGTGCCAGGGCGCGGCGGCGCCGCCATCCGTCGCCGGCCTGACCTTCGTGGCGTGGCAGCAGCCCATCGCCTGCGGCGGCGTCGCCGTCTTCCCCGACGACGTCATCGTGGTCGATGCGGACGGCGCCGTCCTGATCCCGGCTGCGCTGGTGGAGACGGTTCTGGACCTCGCACCCGAGCAGGAGCGCTTCGAGGGCTGGGTCATGGACGAGGTCGGCAGAGGCACGGCACTGCCCGGCCTTTATCCTCCGGATGCCGAGACCAGGGCCCGCTACGAGGCCGGCAAGGACTAGAATCGGCTCCGCTCAGCGCCAGCCGGCATCCACGTAGTAGCCGTGCCCTGTGCACATCCGCGCGTCGTCCGAGGCCAGGAACAGGGCCAGGGCGGCGACGTCGGCCGGCTGTATGCGCCCGTCCAGGCACTGCGACGCGACGATCTCCGCCTCGCCCTCGGGCGTGTACCATTTCTCCTGCCGCGGCGTCTGAACATTGCCTGGCAGGATCGAGACCACCCGGATCCCGTCGCGGCCGAGATCGCGGGCCAAGGCGCGGCTCATACCCTCGATCCCCGCCTTGGCGGTCTGGTAGATGGCCAGATCCTTCAGGCCGAGATGCCAGCTGATCGATCCGAAGTTCAAGATCACACCACCGCCTGCCCGGCGCATCGCCGGCACCGCGGCCTGCGCGGCGAAGAACAGGTGGCGCAGGTTCACGGCGATCCGGTCGTCCCAATAGGCCGGCGTCACCTCCGCCAGCCGGTGCCGATCGTCATTGCCGGCGTTGTTGACCAGAATGTCCAGACCGCCGAGCGCCGCCTCGGCCTCGTCTACCAGCGCGCGCACGGCCCCGACGTCGGTGAGGTCGCAGCGCCGGAAGAGCGGCGGAGTCCCCGCTTCGGGCAAATGGCGGGCGACGAGCGCCTCGGCGGCGTCCACGGCGATGTCGCAGAACACGACATGTGCGCCCTGTGCCACGAAGGCTTCCACCAGGCCGGCACCGATGCCCGACGCGCCGCCCGTGATGAGGACGCGCTTCCCCCGGAGGCTCGGGTAATGCGCGCGGTTCACCTGCGTCGATGTCATCGGCTTGCTTTGACCGCGCCTCGAAGGACGATGATTTGTCTGAGTTTTAACAGCCGCTATGGCCCCGGGCAATGCGGCGCAGCGTCCCGCAAGTTGGCAAATCGTTAACGTTTGGCGAATGAAATCGCGGCGTCTTCTAGAATGGAAAACGCCATGCCCCTCCGACTGGAACTCAAGCCCTTCGAACGGCTGATCATCAACGGCGCGCTACTGCGCAATGGCGACCGCCGGTCGAGCTTCCTGATCGAAACCCAATGCAAGTTCCTCCGCGAGAGCGAGATCATCACGGAAACGGAAGCCGATACGGGCTGCAAGCAGCTCCACCTGACCTTGACGGTGATCTACCTCGCCGATGATCCGGCGCCGGGAATCGACCTGTTCTTCCGCCAGGCCACGGACCTGATCCGGCAGGCGCCCGCGGCCGCTCCGCAGGTCGCAGCCATCGCGGAGGCCGTCGAGGCCGGCGAGTTCTACCGGGCGCTCAAGCTCAGCCGCAAACTCGTGGAATGGGAGAATTCCGGCGCGAACCCACCGGACGACAGTCCGCCGCCGGCCGATTCGTGACGGCAACCCGGGCTCAGCCCGGATTGCCCTGCAGACCGGCCGCGATGTGGTTGTTGATCGACACGAGCGTCGCGATCTTCTCCGGGGTCGGTGCGATCATCGCGTCGACGCAGGTTCGAAGCACGTAGACGCCCAGGCGACCCACACCCTGCTTGACGTCGACGGGCAGCGGATTTTCGTCGGCCGTCGCCTCGGAGCTGAGCAGTGTCCAGACGCGCTGGTTGTATGACAGGGCCTCGTTGAGATGCCCGGTCTCACCTGCGGCGAGCCCCTGGCTGGCGCCGATCAGGCGCTGCGCGGCCTTGAGCAGGAGAGCGGATTCGGCCTCGCGCGGCGTCAGCGCGCTGTGTGCGGTCTTGGCATAGGCGTTGGCGGCGTTGTTCATCGGTGCTCCACCCCCGGCATCTGGCTCGCCCGCAATGCAGGCTTGCGCGTAGCTGTCGCAGAGCAGGAGTTAAAACCGCGTGAGCGGCAGATCCGCCATGATCCCGCCGGGTTGGACGACGACGACTTGTTCCGGTCTCAAGGAAACGTCCGCCGGAACGCGTCGCCGATGCTGAATTTTTTTCTCGGAACAGTTGCCGGAGGCCTAATCGCCTGTGTGCTGACCATCGCGGCGGCGCGCCATCCCGAGATTCAGGCGCGGCTCGGCCTGAAACAGGCCCCGATGCCGCTGGCCCTGGCGGCCGTAACCAAGCCGCCGGAGCCGGATTGCGGCCGGCGCACGGAGAACACTCCGCGGGTCGGCGCGCAGGACATGCTGTTCAACCGCCAGCGGTTCTGGTCGGTCGCGCCGTAATCAGAGAGCGCCGATGAGCACGATCAGCATCGTCGTCGCGACGGTGGTGCTGACAAAGCCGCAGAGGGCGGCCGCGAAGGACGGGCCGGTGCGGTCGGCGGCGGGCGGAAGCTCGTTCGAATGGGTAGCAGGAGACATCGGCGCAAAACCTTCTCGGCGACCTGAGTCGCGCATGTCGGGATGATGAGGCTCGATCGGGCCGCCCGAGGTGCGGGCGCGCACCCGGTCAGTCGCAGCGGTTGATTTTCTTGGCGATCCGGAGGCCCCGCAGTTCGCTGCGGAGATCGATCGCGACGACACCTTCACCGCAACGCTCGAAGGCGTCCCGGGCATCGTCGTAACGGTCGCCCACCTCGTCGAGCGTGTCGCAGACACGGTCATGGTCGCCGAGCCGCGCCTCCTGGCGGGCCTGAAACCGGAGGGCGTTGGCCTCGTCAATCTTGCGCTGGGCTTCCAGGCAGGCCGGAAGGGCCAGCGCCGACGAGGTCGAGATGATGCCGGCCGCAACGGCGGCGAGGCATCGGATCAGAGTGGCCGAACTGGCACTCACGGGTACACTCTCTTACGCGTTGTGGAGGCAGGCCCGGGAGGGACTGCCGGGTTTTCCGGGCTGGCTCGCGTCCATCCCGTCTCTGTCCGCTGAAACGGTGAAGCTGACGTGAAGGTTCCGATCCGGTTCAGCTCTTCCGGCGTCGCCGGGAGGCGAGGATTGCCGATACGGTGACAGGGACGGGCCCCATCGGGTCGACGCCGACATCGTACTGCTTCGGCATCGGCTTGAGCTTGCCGTGGCTGTGACCGTGCAGGTTGAGAGCGCCGCGGCTCATGCCGTTCCAGGTCCGGAACGCGTAATGGCAGAGCACCACCATCCGACCCTCCACCTCCAGTTCCGCGTAGTGGCGGATCGAGGCCCAGCCCGGCGCCGTCAGCGTCTCGGATCCGTCGTTGTTGCCGACGATCAAGTGCTTCTCGCCGTTCAGCCCGTCGAGGATCTCGCGGATCCGCGCGCCGCTCGGGCCGAGGGCAAAGTCGCCGAGGTGCCAGACCGTGTCGCCGGGCGAGACATTGGCGTTCCAGGCCGCGATCAGGCCGGCGTCGTGGGCCGCGAGATCGGGATAGGGCCGGTGATCGAACCGCAGCGCCCGCTGGTCGCCGAAATGCGTGTCGGCCGTGAAGAAGATGGTCACTTGTCGGCTCCGCGAGCGCCCGCCGACATCGCGCGGACAGCCGCCGAAGCCCGCCACACCCGCCCGGGTTCCCTCGGAGCCGTGATCGGGGGCCGCGTTGACGGGCCGCGCCGTAGGCGCGAAGCCTGCGCGGGAACGGGCGGAACGGCGGGGAACCGACCATGCTGGGGACGATGGGCTTCGCGTTCCTGGCCGGCCTCCTGTCGTTGCTCTCCCCCTGCGTCCTGCCTCTGGTGCCGATCGTGCTCGGCACGGCGGCCTCTGAGCATCGGCTCGGACCGGTGGCGCTGGCGGCCGGCCTGGCGATCGCATTCACCGCGATCGGGCTGTTCGTGGCGACGATCGGCTTCGCCATCGGACTCGACGGCGACGTCTTCCGCCGGGTCGGCGCAGTCCTCCTGATGATCCTGGGCCTCGTGCTGATGCTGCCGCGGCTCCAAGCTCAGGTCGCAACCGCGGCCGGACCCGTGGGCGCCTGGGCCGAGGCGCGTTTCGGCGGCGTCGGTTCCGTGGGCCTGTCGGGCCAGTTCGCCGTCGGGCTGCTGCTCGGCGCGGCCTGGAGTCCCTGCGTCGGCCCGACCCTCGGGGCCGCCTCGCTGATGGCGGCGCGGGGCGAGCAGCTCGGGAGCGTCGCCGTCACGATGCTGGCCTTCGGGATCGGGGCGGCCCTGCCGCTGGTGCTGCTCGGCTTCGCCTCTCGCGAGGCGCTGATGCGCTGGCGCGGCGGCCTCGCGGCGGCGGGCCGGACCGTGAAGGCCGGCCTCGGCATGGTCATGGTGGTGCTCGGCGTGCTGGTCCTGACGGGACTGGACAAGCGCGCGGAAGCCGCCCTGGTCGCGGCCTCGCCGGACTGGCTCACCGCCGCCACGACGCGCTACTGACGATCGGCGTGACCTTCCCGTACCGGACGGGTCAGAGACCCGCGATGGCCGATGCCCTTCCCCGGAGCTCGCGAGGAGGGCGTACCCGGGCAAAGGGAGGGCGAAGCAGCATGAGGCTTCGGCGGCCGGAGAGGCAATCTTCAACTTTCGCGGCCAGGCTCGCGCCGTGCATGACGTTCGATCCGCCACCGATATCGCCGTGACCGCACGCCTGTCGCCACCCGCGCACGGCATCGCCGACTGGCCATTCGGGCCGCGAGCCGCCACGCCCGCCCGGCCCGCATCCCTTCCCGACGGCCGCCCGTGGCCGCGAATCCGCGTGATCACCGTGGCCGGAGACGGGGCGGACCTCGCCGGGACTGTCGCGTCGGTCCTGCGCCAGGACTATCCGGAACTCCGCCACGACATCCTGGCTCCCGCGACCGGCCGCGCGGCCGTGGAGCGGACGCTGGCGGATCCCGACATCGATCACCTGCTCTGGCTCCGCGCGGGCGACCTCCTCGCCCCCGGCGCGCTCACCGCCTTGGCGCTGGAGGCCGCCCTGACCGGCGCCTCCGCGGTCGCCGGCCTGCGCATCCTGTTCGATGCCGCAGTCCGCGCCCTCGACGGCCCGGGAACGGGGACCTTCCCCGGCGGCGCGGTGCTCTGGGCCCGGGAGCACCTGCGCGCGCAGCTCGACCCCGAGGGGATGCTGCATGCGGCCGTCGCCTGGTCGGCGATCCCGGAGATCATGCGGTCGCATATCGGGCGCCCGGTGCTGCTCCACAGGCTGACGGCGGAAGCAGCTCCCCTGCCATCGGGATTGTCGATCGTGTCGCTCACAGGAACCGGCACGCAGGGGGGCGCTGGCGTCGCCCAGAGGCGGCTCGCCGAGGCGCTGATGCTGACCGGCCACCGCGTCACCGAGATCGCCCTGAGCCGGCGTCCCGAGGCCGCCGAGTGGACCGACCGCTTCCCCCAGGCCGAAGCGGCGATCGCGGCCGCCGCGCCCGACCTAGTCCTGGCCGGCAATCTGCACGGGGCGACCCGCAGCCTCGATGTGGTCGACCGCCTCGCCCGTCGTGGTCCGGTCGCGCTCGTCCTGCACGACCTGTTCCCGCTCACCGGACGATGCGCGCACCCCCGGGATTGCGGCCGCGCCCGGACCGGCTGCGATGCCGCCTGTCCCGGACCGGACGAGTACCCGCAGCTCGCCCCGAAGCGGATCGCCGGCATGCATGTCCGCAAGCGTGCGACCCTGGCCGGATCCGGGGCACCGTGGCTGCTCGCCAATTCCGACTGGACTCTGGCGCGCGCCCGGGACCTCGCGCCGACCGGCGCAGGCGCGGAGCGGGTCCAGCTCGCCTTCCCGACCGCCGTGTTTCGGCCGGGCGACCGCACCGCCCTGCGCCGCCAGCTCGGCCTGCCGGGAGACGGCGTGCTGATCCTGATCTCGGCAGTGATCGTCGATGGTCCCGACAAAGGCTTCTCGGATCTGCGCGACGCGCTCCGGGCCGTGGCGCGGCCGGGCGTCGCCGTGGTGGCGATCGGCCGGCTCGATGATCCGTCCCGGCTCGGCGTCCCGGACCTGTTCGCGCCCGGCCTTATCGGCGACGAGGAGACCTTGGCCGCCTGGTACGGCGCCTGCGATCTCCACGTCACGGCGAGCCGCCACGAGACCCTGGGCCAGACGCCTATCGAGGCCGGCCTCTGCGGCGTGCCGACCCTGGCCTATCGCACGTCGGGCCTGACCTCCGCGGTGATCGACGGCGTGTCCGGCCGGCTCGTGCCGGTGCGGCCCGGAGCCCTTGCCGAAGCCCTGGCGGATCTGGTCGCGGATGCGGATGCGCGGGTGCGCCTCGGCGCCTTCGCGCGCATCACCCTGGAGAGCCGCTACAGTCCGGCCGCCGCCGCCCTGTCGCTCGACGCGATACTCCGAAGGCGCGGGCTTCTGGATGCGGCGGCGCCCCTCACCTTCGCGCCGGCGATGCTCGGTCACTTTCCCTTCGCGGCCGAGCAGCGGCGGGGCGCGGCCGGCACTGTCCCGGCGGCCTCGCCGCGACTCGTCCGCCGGCTGCGGCGGGCCAAGCAGATGGTGCTCGGCCGCCGGATGCCGCTCTTCGTGCGCCGCTGCCTCTACCTCGCCGGGCGTCTCCGGCGGAGCGCCCCATGAGGCGCGACCCCAACGGGCCAGCCGCGTCTCAGGCCGGCGTGACGCGCAGGATCTATCTCGACCAGACCCACCTGCGCGGCCACGTCACCGGAATCGAGCGGGTCACCCTCGATCTGTTCGCCCCCGACAAACTCGGCCCTCACCAGATCCGGCCGGTGACCAGCCGATCGCTGCTGGGCATGACCATCGCGCAGCATCTCACGCTGCCCCTGCGGGCGCTCCGGGATCGGGACGCACTCCTCCTGTTCCCCGGCTTCCCGCCGGGACCGCTCTGCGCGCTCGCGGCCGCGCGCTGCCTCCTCTACGTGCACGACACGTTTCTGCTCGACCGGAAGGCGGATCTGAGCCTGCGCAGCCGGGTCTACATGAGCCCGAGCTTCGCATTCGCCCTGCGCTGGTGTCCGAACCTGTTCGTCAACAGCCGCACCACCGGCGAGGCGGTGCGGGCGGTCTGCGCGCGGCGCGCCCGCGTCGCCCTGCTGCGGCCGACCGTGCGCGACGCATTCGGCCTCGGCGACCTGCCCGGACCGGCGCCTTACGGCCACGGCCAAGCGCTCCGGCTGCTCGCCATCGGGACGATCGAGCCGCGCAAGAACTATCCGGCCGCCCTCGCCTTGACGGCGGCCCTGAACCGGGCCGGCATCCCGGCGGAGCTGCACCTCGTGGGCCGGGTCGGATGGGGGCGGCACGACTTCCTGCAGGCTCCGCCGGACTTCCTGCACCGGCACGGCTACCTGTCCGATGCCGAACTGCGAAGCCTCGTCGCCTCGTGCCACCTCCTGGTCTCGACCTCGAAGGCTGAGGGCCTCGGCCTCCCGATGCTGGAGGTGCAGCACGGCGGCCTGCCGGTCGCCGCGCCGGACGATCCCGTGTTCCGGGAGGTGCTGGGCACCTCCGGTCTGCTGGTCCGTCCTGAGGATCCGGAGACCGCCGCCGATGCCCTCGCGGCCTGGATCGCCGGAGGGGGCCTGATCGGCGCGGCCGAGCGGAGCCGGAGCAACGTGGCGCGCTGGAACGCGATGGCGGCCGACGATGGGCAGCGCTTCCAGCGGTTTCTATCCGGCGACGGAGCGGCCTACGCGGCTGTCGGGTCGATCGTGGCAGCAAACGGGATCGCGTGAGACCTGGTACGTAGTTCGCGGTGAGAACACGGTTAATTTTGCCTTAAAGCCGCGACAATTGGAGCGAAGTCAGTTAGCGTTAACTGTGGGTTTCCTGCTACCGGGCACCGCATCAAGCCGAGAGTTCTTGTCCGGTATGCCGATTGCTGGACTGTTGGAGAAGACATCGCTGCGACCCGAAAGCTGTCCCGGATCGGCACGAAGCCGGTCAGAAGCGGAACAGCTCCGGATGGCGGCGGTGGGCGGTCCGATCCGCCCCGACAGGTCAGGGAGCGAGGCGTATGTTCGACTTCTCGACACGAATGAGCGGTGAGCAGCCCGTCCGCATGGTCCTGCCGCAGACGTCGCCGCGGACGGAACCGCGCGTGATCCTGCGGCGGCTGTGGCGCGGCAGCGGTTTCATTGTCCTCGGCGGGCTGTTCATGGTGGCCGCCGCTGTGGCGCTGCTGGGCCTTCTGCCCCCGCGTTACACCTCCAGCATCCAGATCCTGGTGGACCCGAGCGACCTGCGGGTCGTCGAGAACGACGTGAACGCCCGTCAGCCGCAGGCCGACAGCGGCGTCTCCATCGCCGAGAGCCAAGTGCGGGTGATCCAGTCGGACAACGTCCTGCGCCGGGTCATCGCGAAGCTGCACCTCGATCAGGATGACGAGTTCGTGCAGCCGGACGGGAATAACCCGGTCGTCAACGCCGTGAAGGGCGCGCTCGGCATGCTGCCGCCGGCCGCCAGCCGGGATCCGGTCAACATCGCCCTCGACACGCTCCAGAACCGGCTCAGCGTCCGCCGGGCCGAGCGGACCTTCGTGATCGACGTGGCGGTGCAGTCCCGGGATCCCGAGAAGGCCGCGCAGATTGCCAACGCCATCGGTGACGCCTACTTCGCCGAGGAGGCCGCCGCCCGGACCGACACCGCCCGCCGCGCCTCGGACGCCCTGGCCGGCCGCCTCGCCAGCCTGAAGCGCGACGTCGAGGAGGCCGAGAGCGCGGTCGTGCGCTATCGGGAAGACCACAAGCTCGTGGCCTCCAGCGGTCGGCTGCTCACCGACCAGCAGCTCGGCGACCTGAACCAGCAGCTCGTCACCGCCTCCATCAAGACCGCGGAGGCGAAGTCCCGCCTCGATCAGGCCCGGAGGATGCGCTCGTCGGATCCCAGCACGGCCCTGCCCGAGATGCTGCAATCCCTCGAGATGCAGGCCCTGCGCCAGCAATACGCCACGCTGTCGCGGAACACCGCCGAACTCGCGACCCGGCTGGGCGAGCGTCATCCGGCCATGGCCGAGCAATACGCCCAGCAGCGCGACCTCCAGCGCCTGATCCAGCGCGAGAAGGAGCGGATCATCGAGACCACGCAGAAGGATTACGACCGCGCCGCCGCCAGCGAGGCGGCGATCCGGGCGAACCTCGACCGGGTGAAGACCGAGACGACGACCAGCGACCGGGCCTATGTCGGCCTGCGCGAGCTGGAGCGGACGCTCGACTCGCGCCGCGGCGTCTACGAGGCCTATCTGAAGCGCGCCCGTGAGGCGAGCGAGCAGGAACGGCTGAACACCACCAACGTCCGGGTCATCTCGGTGGCGACGCCCGCGCGCCAGCGGACCTTCCCGCCGTCGCCGAAGATCGTCCTGCCGCTGGCACTCGTGCTGGGCCTGCTGCTGGGTGGCGCCATCGCCCTGGTGCTGGGTGCCGACCGGGACCGCCGCCGCACGCGGCGCGCCGCCACGCGACCGGCCGCCAGCTTCCGGGCCGCCGATGCGTGATCTCGGGAACTTCGGCTTCGGCCTGGATGCGGGGGAAACGCTCGGTCGGGAGGTGTGTACCGTGCGATTGCCCATGCCACTCCCCCTCGCCTCCGGCTCCGCGGAGGCGAGCGCGACCGTCGAGCTGTTCGGCCTGCGGTTCCAGACCGCAGACGCCGCCACGGTGGTGGCCGCGGTGGCGGCCGGGTCCGGCGACGGACCCCGCATGATCGTGACGGCCAACGTCGATCACATCGTCCAGCTCGGCGAGAACGCCGATTTCCGCGGCGCCTATGCCCGTGCGGCAGCGCGCACCCTCGACGGGATGCCCCTGGTCTGGTTGGCCCGCCGGGCATCCCGCCGACCGGTCCATCGGGTGACCGGCCACGATCTCCTGGCCTGCATCCTCGCCGACCCGCCCGCCTTCGCGGGACGGATCTTCTTCGTCGCTTCCCGGCAGGATGCGGCGGACGCCTTGAGCGACCGCCTCCAGGCCGGCGGGCTGCCGGCCGGGTCGGTGACCAGCGTGGTGCCGCCCTTCGGGTTCGAGGCCGATCCGGATTACAGCCACGCCTTGATCGAGCGGATCCGCGCGCACAACACGACGCTGCTGGTCATGGCGGTCGGCGCTCCCAAGTCCGAGATCTGGGTCGACCGGCATCGGGCCCACCTCGGCGATCCGGTGGTGTTCTGCGTCGGCGACGCACTAAACGTGGCGGCGGGATGCATGTCCCGCGCACCGGGCGTGCTGCAGCGGCTCGGGCTCGAATGGGTCTTCCGCTTCCTGCAGGCGCCGCGCCGGCTGTTCCGCCGCTACTTCATCAAGTCCTGGCGGTTCGTCGGCATCGTGGCCCGTGATCGCGTGGCGCGCTGGGGCAGGTAGCCTCAGCCCCTGTCGGCGAATAGGTCGGGCCGCCGCAACTGCAGCGCGAACAGCAAGGTCAGCGACTTCATGTCGGTGAGCGCGCCCCGTCGGCTCATGGCGGCGAGTTCCGGCAGCGGGATCTCGTGCACGGCGACGGCCTCGCCCTCCGCCGCCAAGCCGCCGCCCATACCGGTGCGGTCGGCCGCGCCGTACGCGGCAAGGAACAGGTCCATCCGCTCGGTGGAGATGCCCGGCATCGACCAGGCGCTGACGACGAATTCGAGTTGGGTCAGGCGCAGGCCCGTCTCTTCCATCGCCTCGCGCCGCACCTCGTCCTCGGGCGCGCCCTCATCCAAAAGCCCTGCCGGGACCTCGACATGGCTCGGCGGCCCGCCCGCATAGAGGACCGGCGCGCGGAACTGCGAGACGAGGGTGGCAACGCGCCGGTCCGGATCGTAGGGGAGCACCGCCACCGCACGGCCATGATCCTCGATCTCCCGCGACATGCGGGTGCCGTCATCCTGCATCACCTCGGCCACGAGATAGCGCGCCCAGCCTTCGTGCACGAGGCGCACGCCCCCGATCCGTGGTGCCATGCCGTTCCCACCTCACCTTCGCGAGCCTCCGGGATCGTTCAGGAATGCGGCGGCTTCGCGGAGGCGGTGATGCGGAAGCGCAGGCGATCGCCGGACCGCTCCGCCCCGTCGAGCCGGGCGCCCTCCTCGCGCACGAGGTTCGGGATGTCGATCATCGCCATCGGATCCGTGCAGGTGACCACGAGGGTCCGGCCGGCCGGAAGGCGCCGCAGGGCCTTGCGGGCGCGCAGGACGGGGAGAGGACATTTGAGGCCGCTGAGGTCGAGATCGACGCTGTCAGGATCGTCGGCCACCAGAACCTCTCGCGCGCCGGTCCGAGAGCCCCGGTCGCCTTCGACGCGGGCTCGGCCGTGGCCGGCTCACCACACGGAATAGCCGAAGGCCGGGCCGTAATACCAATCGGGTGCCGACCAGACGTAGCGCGGGCCATTATAGCCGTACTCGAAGCCCGGTCGCACGACCGGCGCATAGGCGTATCCGTACCCGAACGGCACCGGGTACTGGTACTCGCCATAATAGCTGTAACGCGGCCGTCCCGGGACGAACCCGACCGCACCCCGCCCCTGATGCAGCGGTGCGCCGACGGACCCGCGCGCCGAAGGACCGTAGTACGGCGGATCGGCGGCCAAAGGGGTTCCAGTGCTCAGGACGAGGCCTGTCAGGCCGGCCAGGATGGCGGCGGGGATGCGGGCCATGGGTCGTGTCTTCCGGACGTGCAATCGATTCGGAACGTTCCAATAGCACGCGGCGTAGGAGATTCGCTGCCTGGACGGCGAGCCGATCAGGCGTCGGTCAGAACACGCAGTCCGAGAAGGCGGCGCGGACGCAGGAGCCCCAGCGGCCCTCGTAGTCGGCGAGCAGATCCTCGGCCCGCGTCCGTCCGGCGGCGACGATCGCTTCGAGGGACTGGAGGTAGACCGTCTCGTCGCGCCCCTCGGCATCGCGGCGCCCGCGCGCCCGCAGGCCCGACCGGGCGATGGCCAGGGCCTCGGCGGCGACGGCGCCGAGGGTTGTGTTCGCCACCGGGGTCGCGAGCCCGAGCCGCGGGGCGGTCGCCCGCGCGGCCTCGCGGTTCGCCGGGCTCCAGCCCTTCACCAGGTCGAGGGCGGCATCGAGAGCCGATTCGTCGTAGAGCAGCCCGGTCCAGAAGGCAGCCTGAGCGGCGATCATGCCGGGATCGCCGACATCCGAGCCACGCATCTCCAGGAAGCGCTTCAGGCGCACCTCCGGGAAGGCCGTGGAGGCGTGATTGGCCCAGTCAGACACGGTCGCGTACTCGCCCGGGAGCTGCGGTAGCTTGCCGGCCATGAGGTCGCGGAATGAGGCGCCCGAGACGTCGTGATAGGTGTCGCCGCGCTTCACGAAGTACATTGGCATGTCGAGCAGCCAGTCGACATAGGCCTCGTAGCCGAACCCGGCCTCGAACGCGAAGGGCAGCATCCCGGTGCGGTCGCCGTCGGTGTCGCGCCAGATCTCGGAGCGGCGCGACAGGAACCCGTTGGGCCGGCCGTCGGTGAAGGGTGAGTTGGCGAAGAGCGCGGTCGCCACCGGCTGCAGCGCCAGTGACGCGCGCATCTTGCGGACCATGTCGGCCTCGGAGGCGAAGTCGAGGTTCACCTGCACGGTGGCGGTCCGGAGCATCATGTCGAGGCCGAGCGATCCGACCTTCGGCATGTAGCCCGCCATGATCCGGTAGCGGCTCTTGGGCATCACCGGCGTCTCGTCACGGCGCCATCGCGGGCTCATGCCCAGCGTCAGGAATCCGATCCCCAGGGAGTCGGCCACCCGCTTCGTTGCCGCCAGATGCGTGGCGAGTTCGGCAGCGGTCGCGTGGACGTCGGAGAGCGCCGCGCCGGAGAGCTCGAACTGGCCGCCGGGCTCGATCGAGATCGCCCCACCCTCCTCCGCCGACAGGCCGATGATGTTGCCGAGGTCGAGGATCGGCTCCCAGCCGGTCTCGCGGGCGAGGCCTTCCAGCAGGGCACGGATGCCGTGCGCGCCGTCATACGGCACGGGCGTCCGGTCCGCGCGATAGAACGGGATCTTCTCGTGCTCGGTACCGATCGCGAAGCGGTCGCGCGGCTTCTCGCCCGCGGCGAACCAGTCGATCAGTTCGGCGCGCGTGGTGAGCGGCGTGGTGTCGTTGCTGTCGCGCGCCATGCGCTGCCTGCCCGTGCGTCTGTCTCAAAGCCTGGGATGAGAGCGCGCCGGAGTGCTCCGGCGGGTCCGCCCGGTTCACCCCCTCCCTGCGAACGGGGTCCGGACGGACACCCGCCCCCGACCCCGATCAGCGCGCGGCGCAGGCGGCGTCCGTGGAGGACATAATGGAGGCGCCGGGAACCCACAACGCGACTCCCGTGGACGGCGGCCCGCTTCACGTCCGATCCGGGGAAACAATCGCACCGACCGAGATCTTGATGTGCGCCGGCACACATCGATGCACGGGCCGCAGCCGTCAGCGCGCGTCGCCCAAGACGGCTTGGACCAGCGCCAGCACCGTGACGGCGGCGGTATCGGCCCGCAGGATCCGGGGTCCGAGGGACAGCGCCACGGTGTTGGGCCGGGCCCGGATCAGCGCCCGCTCCTCCTCGGAGAAGCCGCCCTCCGGCCCCACCAGCACGGCGAGCGGCGGCGGCGCCATCGGATCAGCCGCAGCGGACAGGGCCCGAACGGGATCGCGCACTGGTGCATCCTCGTCGCAGAAGACCAGAAGGCGCTCCGGCGCGAGATCCGTCAGGACCCTCGGCAGCCGCTCGGGTTCCGGGCATTCGGGAATCGCCAGGATGCCGCACTGCTCGGCGGCTTCGATCGCGTTGGCGCGCAGCCGGTCCAGGTTGACCCGATCGCCCTGCGTGAACCGGGTGATCACCGGGCGGATCGTTCCCGCGCCCATCTCGACGGCTTTCTGGGCCACGTAATCCAGGCGCGCGCTCTTCAGGGGCGCGAACAGGTAGTGCAGATCGGCGCGCGGCGTCTGTGGTCGCGTCCGCGCGGCGACGTGGAGGTCGGCGCCCTTCCGGCCGGTCTGGACGAGGTGCGCCCGCCACTCGCCGTCCCGGCCGTTGAAGATCAGCACGGGGTCGTCGGGCCCCTTGCGCAGGACGTTGAGCAGGTAGTTCGCCTGCGCCCGTTCGAGGGGCAGAGTTATGCCCGCCGCGAGGTCGGCCGCCACGAAGAGGCGCGGAGCGGTGAAGTCGTAGGCCGGCATGCGGGCGTGGTCGCGCGGCGTGGACCGCCTGTCAACGCGCGGCCGCCCGCGAAAAGTGTTGCCAAAAGATTACGAGCGTCGCTTTTCCGTCGCACGCGCACAGTCGCCGCGCCCTACCGGTTTGCCGCTCGATTGACGCCACATTCCTATGGCGAACCCAGGAGAACGGAAGTGAGCCGGCCGTCCGCGGATTCGGCAGAGCGTCGAGGGAGTCGTGGAATGGCAAAGGGGAGCGTGGCTCTGGGGACCACGGTGCTGATCGGCACCGTCCTGTTCGGGTCTGCGGCCTTCGCGCAGGGCGCGGCGCCGGAATGCGGCGCCATCCAGAAGACCCTGGCCGAGCGCAAGGCGCTGGTCGGCCGCGCCAACACGGCCTCGCAGTCTAAGAAGAAGATGACCCCGCAGGAGGCCTGTGCGCTGTTCGGCAAGCTCCAGGCCAACGGCGCCGAGGGCATCAAGTGGATCACCGCCAACAAGGAATGGTGCTCGATCCCCGATTCCTTCGCGGAGGGCTTCAAGGCCGACCACGTGAAGGTCAGCGGCATCCGCACCAAGATCTGCAGCGTGGCGGCCCAGGCGACCAAGATGGAGGCGCAGGCCCGTGCCCAGGCGCAGAACGGCGGCGGTGGCGGCCTTCTCGGCGGCCCGGGCTTGACCGGCAGCTTCAAGCTGCCGCAGGGCGCGTTGTAGGAGCGTCTGAGAGGATCGCGGATCCGGCGCGGATCCCCTCTTCGACGGGGAGCGGGGCAGACGTGCGGGACGACCGGAGATCCGACCGATGAGCGGCACGGCGATCGACGACGGGCGGCCGGCCGACGCCGTATCCGGGCACTGGGTCGACCGGTTCGCTCCGCGCTCCTGGCGGCCGTACCTGAGGCTCGCGCGCATCGACAGGCCGATCGGCTGGTGGCTGCTTCTCCTGCCCTGCTGGTGGTCGTCTGCGCTTGCGGCGATCCGGGCGGAGCAGCCCTTCCCCGATCCCTGGCACTGCCTCCTGTTCCTGATCGGGGCGGTGGCGATGCGCGGCGCGGGCTCGACCTACAACGACCTCGCCGACCGCGACCTCGACGCGCAGGTCGAGCGGACCCGCCAGCGCCCCCTCCCCTCCGGACAGGTGCGGCCGCGCCACGCCGCCCTCTTCCTCGTGGTCCAGGCCCTGGTGGGACTCGCGGTGCTCCTGCAGTTCAACGGGGACGCGATCCTGGTCGGGCTGTGCTCGCTGGTACCGGTGGCGATCTACCCGTTCATGAAGCGCATCATGCCGCTGCCGCAGGCGGTCCTGGGCCTGGCCTTTGCCTGGGGGGCGCTGATGGGCTGGGCGGCGGTGTTCGCTCGCCTCGATGCGCCGGCCCTGCTGCTTTACGCGGGTGCGCTGTGCTGGGTGATCGGATACGACACGATCTACGCCGTGCAGGACATCGAAGACGACGAGATCGCCGGGATCCGCTCCTCGGCCCGCCTGTTCGGCCGGCATGTCAAACTGGCGGTCGGCACCTGCTACGCCCTCGCGGCGATCCTGGTGCTGCTGGCGGCCCGGGGGGCCGGGGCGGGCGTCGTCGGCTACCTGGGCGTCGCGGCCTTTGCGGCCCATCTCGCCTGGCAGGCCCTGTCGCTGCGGGACCGGGACGGACGCGGGGCGCTGACACTGTTCCGCTCGAACCGGGATGCGGGACTCATTCTGTTCGCGGGTCTGGCCACGGACGCGCTTTTGCGCGGGCTCTCCTGACCGCGTTCCTGACTATCCTGGCGGCTTCAGTTGCGGGCGATGATCTCGTTCTCACCGCGGTGGATCTGCGGACGCGCCGGCAGGCGGCCAGTCTTGCGCCGGGTGAGGAAGCGAGGGCGACGGCGCCCGAGGCCGGCATGACGCCGCCGCATGCGCACCTGCCCGAGAACCAGACGCCCGATCTGCTGGCAGACTGGAACGAGGGCCCCGTCCTCCCGGACGATCATCCGCACGAGGCCGGCGCGGGCCGCGATGTCCCGCCACACCGCCACCACGTCGTCCTCGTCGAAGCTGCCGAGGCGCTGCACTTCGTCGCCCTCGGCATCGACCATGATCAGGCTGAACCGGTCGGCCCCGGTGATCTCCGCATCCTCGGCCGCGTAGGCAAGGGCGACGCCGGCGGCCCGGCGGGCGCCGGGGATCCGGCCGACCACGAGCAGCGGGGAGGCGGTGAAGCAGAGCGCGCCTTCTGCACCAAGCATCAAGTGTCCTGCGCGAGGTTCGTCCGTGATCGGGGAAGTGTTCATCTGTCCGAGTCCCTGGAGCAAGTGGCGACCCCTGTCGGGCCGTCCGTTATGCCAAGCAAAATCGCACCCGAACTCCTCCGCACCGCTTAAGAGCCGTCGTTAAGCGAATCTGGACGGCGCTGTCATTTGCGGAATGCTCAATGCTTCCTTGAATGCTCAACACTTCCTTGCTCAGATCGATCATTATCGATCGATCAACCCAGACTCCTTGTGGCGCTGCGGGCGGCACCGTACAACGGGATGACCGCCCGCGATCCGTGCGACCGCCCGGTCTCCCCAGCCCGAGCGGGCCCGGTCGTCCGAGCCGACGGACGGACGGCGCAACGAGGCCCGCGCGGGCCTGACGGATTCCACGCGGAGCGCGATGCCGGACCTTCTCACCGACTCGGACGTGTCTGCCCTGATGCCGGAGCTGCGCGCCGTGATGCGCGAGGCCGCCGACATCGCGCGGCCGTTCTTCAGGCTCGGCGGACAGACCTCGGCACGCATCTGGTCGAAGGCCGGCGGCTCGCCGGTGACAGAGGCCGACGTCGCGGTCGATGCCTTCCTGAAGGTTCGTCTCAGCGCCCTCGTGCCGCAGGCGGCCTGGCTGTCCGAGGAAACTGCCGACGATCCGGCGCGGATCGGGCACGATCTCGTCTGGATCGTCGATCCGATCGACGGGACCCGGGCCTTCCTGTCGGGGCATCCCGATTGGTCGATCGCGGTGGCGCTGCTCGCCGGCGGCCAGCCGCTGATCGGCTTCGTCCACGCGCCGGTGGGCGACGCGGATTACGAGGCCGTGCGCGGGCGCGGCGCGACCCGGAACGGCGAGACGATCCGGGTCGATGCCCGGCAGAGCCTCGCGGGTGCCCGGATCACCGGTCCCAAGCCGATGCTCGACCGGCTGACCCGGGGTGCCGGATCAGATCCTGATTTCGAGGTGATCACGCGGATCCCGTCCCTCGCCCTCCGTCTCGCCCGGGTGGCGGAGGGAACCGTGGATATCGGAATGATTTCGGGCCATGCCCGGGATTGGGATCTCGCCGCCGCAGACTTGGTCCTGCGCGAAGCGGGCGGGATCGTGTGCGGGTTCGACGGCGAGGCGACCCGCTATAATCGTCCCGATCCGGTTCACGGCGAGTTGCTCGCCGCGTCCACGGCCCTCCGCGATCCGGTTCTGACGGCCTGGGGCCGCTGAGATGGCTTCAGGACGACCCGGCGGTGTTCAGGCCGCCGTCGCGTCGCGGAGCTTCACCGCGGCGGGCGCGAGTCCGAGCCGCTCGGCGAGATGCCAGTGAAGTTCCCGCGGAGAGTGGTAGTTGTAGGACCGGTCGATCATGTGGCTCATGTCGACACCGGTCTGATCTGCGGTCTTGGCCCGTGCGAGCTTGCCGACCCGGAAGGTCGGCGCATCGGTGACGGGAGAGCGGACGCCGCGGCGCCGCGTGTATTCGAACAACATAGGTAAAGTCTTTTCTTTTCTGAACCGGACGTTCGTGCCGTCCGGCGTCGTTTCTAGGATATTGCCTCCGGCGCAACCGACCCCAGACGATGTCGCCCGCGGGGAAGCGTCGGAAGGGGGAACCGCTTCAAGCGGCCGGTTCAGGACCCCGTTCGGGTCTTCCGCTTCGGAAGACGCCCTCCATGCACGGCGGCACAGCGGGCGTCCCGTGGGGCCCTTCAGACCTGAAGGTCGGTCACGCCGCCTGCAGGTTGCCGGCAGCGTCCTTGCCGCTGCGCTTGTCGGTGAGGATCTCGTAAGTGATCCGCTGACCTTCGATCAGGTTGCGCATCCCGGCGCGCTCGACGGCCGAGATGTGAACGAACACGTCCTTGCCGCCGTCGTCGGGCTGGATGAAACCGTAGCCCTTAGTCTCGTTGAACCACTTCACAGTGCCGGTATTCACGTAGTGTACCTCATTCGTCCATAGGCCATCCGCGCGGCACGAGGGCCGCGTGATGCACCACGGTCTTTCTGGATTTGGCCAGTGTGGCGGGGCGCGAGGCGCTGAACCTGAAGAGCGTCAGCCTCGGTGGGGAAGCCCCCCGGGACCTATTTAGGCGCAGGCTGCGGCCGCAACAAGGCGTCGGCGGCGTATCATTGGCGTCGCATGCGCGCGGCGCGGCGCGGCCGGAGCGCGGCGCCCCCTGTGATTTTCGGCCTTCACGATGCATATACGGAATGCGCTCAAACAGTTACGGCGCGTGGCTCTGGACGATACATGGCAGGCATTTCGGTCTCGCTGGACGGTGCGAACATCCAGCTCTCCTTCCAGAAGGACGATCAGGCGACGGCGGTGGTGATGGATGCCCGCGCCGCGCGCGCGCTCGTGCGCGCCGTGGGTCAGCTCCTCACGGCGATCGACGACACCGACGAGCCCGATATGCCGGACGAGATGGGCGACGAGGAGATCGCGATGCTCGACGTGACGTCCTCGGCGATCGAGATCGGGACAGACGATGAGGGACAGGCCGTCGTCGCCCTGCAGGCTGGCGCCCTGCCACCGTTCCAGTTGCGGCTGACGGACGAAGAGGCCCGTCACGTGGTGACGAGCCTCTCCGAAATCCTCAACGCGCCGCGCGACGTCCGCACATCGCACGGCGGGCACTGACAGACAAAGATTACATCCGCGTTCCCGGATCGGTCGGCGTACCCGGGAAGATGTCGGGCTCGGAGCCCGGACCGCCCGGTTCGCCGATGCCGGGATCGTTCACCGGATAGGGTGTGCGCGGGCCCGTCGGGCCGATGTCCGGCTCTTCATCGGGCGGCGTGGGCGGGGGCGGCAGGTCTCCGGGCGTAGGCTCGGGAAGGCCGGGATTGGCCATGACGCGACTCCTGATGGGTGGGGATACGGACCAACAAACCGCGCCTTTCGGGGTTCCGCGAACTGAACCGCGGCGCGGCAACATCCAACGCGCGTCGGGCGGAACGGCGCGATCCACCTCCCGTTAGCCGGGCAGACCGCAACACGGAGCCCTGCCATGCCCGACATCCGCCAAGCCAAGATCCTGATCCTCGCCACCGACGGCTTCGAGGAGAGCGAACTCATCGTTCCGCAATCCAAGCTGTCCGCGGCGGGGGCCAAGGTCACCGTGGCGGCCCCGCAATCACGCCAGAGCAAGGGCACGATCCGCGGCTGGGACAAGACCGACTGGGGCAAGGAGGTCGGGGTGGACACCGACTTGGAGCAGGTCGATCCGTCGGCCTACGACGCGCTGGTGCTGCCCGGCGGTCAGATCAATCCGGACAAGCTGCGCCTCGAGCCCGAGGCTCTCGCCGTCATCAGAAGTTTCCTGACCTCCGGCAAGGTGGTGGCCGCGATCTGCCACGCGCCTTGGCTGCTCATCGAGGCCGGCGCGGCCAAGGGCCGCGACCTGACGTCGTTCAGTTCGATCCGCACCGACGTGATTAACGCGGGCGGACGCTGGCACGACAAGGAGGTCGTCACCGACCAAGGCATCGTCACCAGCCGCAATCCCGGCGACCTCGACGCCTTCTGCGCGAAGGTTATCGAGGAAATCCAGGAAGGCGGCCACGGCGCACGCCAGCTGGCGGCCTGACCGTCAGGGCGCGGGCGCCGCTCGGCGCCCGTGCGTCAGCCGCGTGCGCCCGCCACCTCCAGCACGGCGCAGCCGCGGATCGGGCGGCCGTACTCGTCGGTCCCCTCGACCGTGACGCGGTGGACGCCCGGCGCGAGGTCATCCGGCAGCCGCGCCGTCCAGATGTGGGTCGAGGGTATCGCCTGGACCCAACTCTTCTTCGTCTCCGGATAGCGCTGGAAAAGCTCGGTGACGAAGGGATCGAGGCGGCGGGTGCGGGCCAGCGGCTGCGGGGCGCGGTCGCCGATCCGGGCCGAGAGCTGCGTCCGCGGGCCGCCGTCGAACACGTTGACCACCAGCGTCGTGTCGGCCAGCGCGTCCTGGGCGATGGGCGGCCGGAGGCCCTGCATCGGCCGGGTGTGACGGATCACCTCGACCGCGCCGGCCCGCGCCTCGCTCTCGAACAGGATGCGCATCGTCCCGTCCGGCTGACCCTGCGCCGGGACGTAGCGCGTGGTGTAGTCGGCGCCCCGGACCGACAGCACGTGGAAGCCGTTGGGCGTGCCGTCGCGACTGTCGGCCGAGGGGATGCCTGTGCGCGTGTCGGGCCCGCTCCACCACGAGCCTGAGACCGCCGTGAGGACGTGGTGGTGGTGTCCCTCGGCCGGGTAGTGATGCTCGGTGGTGTGGGTGTGTCCCGCGAGGCTCAACACCTTGCGCCCCGCCAGCAGGTCGAGGAGCGCGGCCCGATCGGTCGTCGTCCCGTGCGGGTCGTCAGGCGTCGTGTCGGTGAAGAGCGGGATGTGCATGGCGAGTACGATCAGGTCGTCTCGCGGGATCTCGGCGAGCAGATTGCCGAGGAAGGCGAGGCCGCGCTCGCCGATACGCCCGCGATAGGTGTTGGCGCCGAGCGGGACCGGTGGACCCAGCCACTCGACGTTGTCGAGCAGGACGAACCATGCCCGCCCCTGCCGGAACGCGTAGGTGGGCGACCCGAAGACCCGCTTCCACGTCTCGCGGCTGTAGCGGGCATCCGGCGCCTGCATGTTGAGGTCGTGGTTGCCCGGCAGGCTGTACCAGGGCTGGCCGATCTGGCCGACGATGCGGTTCGACCGTCCATAGAGCGACAGGTCGTCGAACAGCACGTCGCCGGTGGTCAGGCCGAAGGCCGCCGGGATCGCCATCGCGCGGGCGACCGCCGTATCGCGCACGTGATCGAGTTCGGAGCGGCTCTCGGGCTGCGGATCGGTGAACAGGAGAACGTCGTAATCTGCGGGCTCGTCGATCCGCGTCAGGGTGAAGTCGAGCGAGGCCGGCAGCTTTCCGGTGGGGGCGACGCCCCCGTAGCGAAGGCCGAGTTCGGCCGGCGTGCCGCCGGGCTGGTAAATGTAGGTGTGGCGCGGAACGTTGTCGGCGTCGCGGGGCAGAGCGTAGCCGGGCGGCTTGATCACGAAGATCGCGCCGTCGCCCTGCAGCGGCAGGCGGTAGCGACCCTGGTCGTCGGTGCGCGCGACCTCGCGCCCGTTTGAGATCAGCACTCCTGGCAGGGGAGTCCGCGCGGTACTGCCCGCCTCCGCGGCGAAGACGATGCCGGTGGCCTGCCCCGCCTCCTGCGCGACGCCGCGAGCCGAGACCAGCCCCAGTCCGGCGAGGCCAGCGACGGTCGCCCGGCGGGTCAGACGTGCGTCGCCGATTTGTGGTTCTCGCGACATGGGCGGGCTCCTGCTCGACATCCGGACCGATCGCCTGCGGGGTCTCTTGTCGATGCGGCGGCGACGATCCCAGCGGCCAAGCAGAGGTGTTTGACCGCCGGATGACACGAGCGCCTGAAACGCGAGAGGCCCGCACCTCGGCGGGAGGTACGGGCCTCGGGACCTTCGCGTTCGCGGGTCTGAGGCGGGATTACTCCTCGTCGCCGGGCTCGAAGGTCTGCGGCATCGGCTCGGCGCTGGCGACAGGCGTCGGAGCGCCGATGGTGGAGGGCACGTTCACCCCGTCGCGCTTGTAGATGTCGTCACGGAATTGCACGAGGCCGTCTGGGGTCGACCAGGCGGTGATGTAGGTCCAGTAGACCGGCACCGGCTGGGCGATGTTGGCGTCGACGCGCTTGCCGCTCTCGATCGCCTCCTCGACCTTCTGGCGATCCCAGCCGGGCGTATCCTTCAGGAGCCACGTGATGTACTCGCGCACGTTCTGGACGCGGACGCAGCCCGAGGAGATGAAGCGGAAGTCGTCGCCGAACACGCCCTTGGTGTTGGTGTCGTGCATGAAGACGCCGTAGGGATTCGGGATGTTGATGCGCACGATGCCCATCGAGTTGAAGTCGGCGCCCGAATCCTGCCGGTAGGTGAACCGGGTGCCCTCGTCGGAGAACCAGTTCACAGACTTCGGCGAGATCTCGGAGCCGTTCGACAGGATCCGGATCTTGTTGTCCGTGAGGTAGTTCGGATCCTTCTGCATCTTCGGGATCAGGTCCTTCTTCACGATGGAAGCCGGGACCGTCCAGGTGGGGTTGAAATTGATCTGCGTCGCCTTGGTGTTCATGATCGGCGACTGCCGGTCGATCTTGCCCACGCCCGCGGCGTGAAGGGTGACGACCTGACCGTTCTCCACCGTCTCGACCAGAGCGGCCGGGATATTGGTGATCACGAAGCGCCGGCCGAGATCGCCCGAGTAGGAGCGCAGGCGGACGACGTTGGTCTCGAGCTGGCGCAGCCGCACGTCGGCGGGCACGTTCATGGCCTGCTGGGTGGCGAGGCTCATCGTGCCGGTCTGGCTGAGGCCGTGGCGGGCCTGGAAGCGCTTCACGCCGGCCGCGACATAGGAATCGTAGACGCCCGAACCGCCGGCCGCCTGATCGAGGTCGCCGGTGACGATGAGGCGCTGGCGGATCGCCGCCACGGCCGGGCCGCGCGAACCGACCCGCAGGTGATCGGCGCCGGAGACCGGGCGCCAGCCGCCGCGGGCCACGATGTCCTTGTAGCGCTCGACCATCTGCTCGGTCGCCGCCACGGTCTGGGGCGAGAGGATCGGAACCGTCTCGCGCTGCACCTGCATCCCGGCGGGCGAGGCGTAGTCCTGCGCCCACTCGGCCTGGGCGTAGTTGCCCTGCTCGCGGGCTTCGGCTGCGCCGAGGCCGAGCGCCCCGAGGGCGGCGACGCTCAACAGCGCGGTGAACCGGTTTTGTGCCTTCATGCGCATCGGTCGCTGGCTCTGGTCCGGAGTTCGTCAGGTCGTGACGGGAGCGGATTGTCTCGTGCGCCACGGTGTCGGGATGGCGTTAAGAGTCCCTATCGAAGGGGCCGGATTGTGGCATCGGGGTGCGCAAGCGCACGCTCCGGCCCGATGCGGCAACCGAGCAACATGCACGAACCCGCGCCTGTGGCGCTGATGCCATAGCGTCCCTTGAAACCAACCGGATGCGGTCGCTGGCCGGCGATGATGCGGCCTGTCTCTGTGCCGGCGGCGGCGTGGTCGCGAGCGCTGACGCGCGATTATGGCGGCCTTATTGGCGTCTGACGGCTCATTAAGGTTAAGAAAGGATGAACCCTGATGTTGCCGCCGATCGGCGCTAGGATTGCTGCGTCGTCGGACAGTCAAGGACGCAGCGTCCCAGATCCGGACGGACCGGGCCGTCGGACGGCACAGGAGAGGCAGGATGAACGGCTTCGATGTCACGTTCCGGGACGACCGGGACTGGGTGGATTTCGGCAAGTCCTACGTCAATTCGGATGCCTTCAAGACGCTGTTCCGCGAGGGGATGACGCTCGTCGAGGAGACGGCGGCCTACCTCGACGGCGAGGGTCGCGACGAATCCCGCCTGATCTCCCGCGATGCGACCTTGAGCTACGCCGCCGAGAGCATGCGCCTCACCACCCTGCTGATGCAGATCGCCTCCTGGCTACTCGTGCAGCGCGCCGTGGCCGAAGGTGAGATGACGCCGGCCGAAGCGCTGCTTGAGAAGCATCGAGTCAAGCTCGGCAGCGGCGAGCCGTCGAAGCCGAACGATTTCAACCAGCTGCCGGTCCGCCTGCAGCAGTTGATCCTGCGGGCGCGGCGCCTCCACACACGAATCCTGCATCTCGATTCGCTGATCGCCGAGGATCGTCCGACGCCGGCTCCGGTGGAGAGCCCGGTGGCCCAGCAGCAGGGTCTTCTGCGGATGGCCTTCCGGATGAGCGAGGGCTGACGGCTTCGACGCTCAGCCGGCGAATCGGAAGGTGTTTCGGCCCTCCGCCTTCGCACTGTACAGGGCACGATCCGCGCTGTTGTAGAGGCTCAGGGGATCCGCGCCACAGGCTGGGGCCAGGGCAATCCCGATGCTGAGGCCGACGGACAGTCGACGCCCGTCGATGTCGAGCGGCCGCTGCACGGCGGCGATCAGGCGCTCAGCGAGCACAGCGGCGCTGTCGGGCTGATTGGCCTCGGTCTGGATGATCACGAACTCGTCACCGCCGATCCGGGCCAACGTGTCTTCCAGGCGGATCGCGGTACGGAAGCGGTCGGCGACGATCCGGAGCAGCTCGTCCCCGATCAGATGTCCGTGGGTGTCGTTCACGGCCTTGAACCGGTCGAGATCCAGGCAGAAGAGCGCGAAGGCGGCGCCGCGCCGACGGATCCGGGCGAACTCCTCTTGGAGACGCGTGTCGAACAGCGCACGGTTGGCGAGCCCTGTGAGGGGATCGTGGCAGGCCATATGGGCGATCTTCGCCTCCGCCTCCTTGCGAGCGGTGATGTCCAGGCTCAGGCCAACGACCTCGGTCGCGGTTCCAGCGGAATCAGTCTCCACCTGCCCTAATCCGGCGATCCAGCGCACCCCGCCATTCGGCAGAAGGACGCGGAAGTCCGTCACGAATTTCGTCCGCGCCGCGATGGCTGCCTGTAGGTCGAAGAGGGTCCGATCCGCGTCTTCGGGATGGACGCGGGGACGCCAATCCCGCTCGACGTCGATCTCGATGGCTCGATCCCCGAACCCGTTATGGCGCGCCATGCGTTCCGACAGCTGAGCCCGCCCGGTCCGGACGCAATAGCGCCACGTGCCGGCATCGGCGGCCTGCAGGGCAAGATCGAGGAGCAATGTCTTCTCGGCAAGCTGCTCGTTGGCGACGCGCAGTTCAGTCTCGCGCTGTAGTTCGAGGCGAAGTCTCCGCTCGGTTTTGGCCAGCGCTGCGTTGGCAGCCGCCGCTCGCTGCACCCGGTCGATGAGGATCAGGTTGATGCCCACGACGGCGCCGTAAAGCCCCAGGGCGACGGCGGCCGACGATCCCCCCGTCGCCGGAAGGTTGGACGGCAGCACGAAGTGCCACGCAGCCAGACCGGACAGGAGCGCCGAGACGATCGCAGGACCGAGCCCGCAGAAATAGGCGGTCAGGATCACGGCCGGGTAGAATGTGATGAACGGAAGGCCGGGCTGTACGACGGCGCGTGCCACCAGCGCCGTGAGGACCGCCGCGACGGCAATCGGATAGGCGTAGCGCGGCGCCCTTATGGCCGGCCTCCGGATCGACATGCGGTGCTCGACGTCGGTGCGGTCGACATTGCCAGTCGACGGACCTCCGCTCATGGCCTCAACCGTCCCTCGACATCCGGAAACCAGACACGGCGGAGACGACATGCCGCGCCGCACGTCGCATGCACGGCTTCAATACAAGTTCATGATGAGAAAAGCATTAAGACCTAAGTCTGAACGCATATAACAACTCAAAATAGCATATCACCGGCAGCAAAACTTCTGCGACTATCGGAACCTCTTACCATGCCGGCCAGGACATCTTGTAGATGTCGGTTAGGCCGTACAAACGAGAACGGGCGGCCTCGCCAGGAGACCGCCCGCCAAAACGCCGCCCATCGCGGCAAAATCATCGTGTGCTCAGCGCTTGCCGAGGTTGCCGAACCGCGAGTTGAAGCGCGAGACGCGGCCGCCGCGATCGAGCATCTTCTGCTCGCCGCCCGTCCAGGCCGGGTGGGTGAGCGGATCGATGTCGAGGTTGAGGGTGTCACCCTCTTTCCCGTAGGTCGAACGGGTCCGGTACTCGGTACCGTCCGTCATCACGACCTTGATGAAGTGGTAGTCGGGGTGCTCGGTCCCCTTGGCCTTCGCGGCCGCGTCCTTCGCCATGACCTGTGGTCCCTGATCTGGCACGCCGGCGGGAAGCGCAGGAGGCGCCGCCCGGCCCGGAATGCGGAAGATATCACCGGTTGCAACGAACCATGGGTTCGTGGCAACGGCACGTCCAAGCCGACCGTGGTGGCGGCCCGCGGCCATTGAACACACGCAATCGGATGAGCGGCGGCGTATACCGCAGGCTCTCTCCGGTCACAAGCGCCGCGGACCGGAAGATCGACTGACACGTGAGGCGTGATGGCTCGTAAGAACAAGGCCACCGAAGGCCGCCCAAAAGCCCCGCTGAGCGCGCTCCGGCCGCTGCTTCCGTTCGCGCTGCGCTACCGCGGCCGGATCGTCGCCGGACTGATTGCCCTCATCTGTGCCTCGGCTTCGACGCTCGTCGTGCCGATCGCCATGCGCAGAGTGATCGACCACGGCTTCACAGCCGATGGCTCCGAAGTGATCGACGCCTACTTCCTGGCGCTCCTCGGCGTCGTGGCGGCCTTCGCCCTGTCGAGCGCGGCCCGCGTCTACACCGTGGTGACCCTGGGCGAGCGCGTGGTGGCCGACCTGCGCAGCGCCGTCTTCGCAAGGTTGACGATCTTGGATCCCGCCTTCTTCGACCGCGCGCAGTCTGGCGAGATCGTCTCCCGGCTCACCGCGGACGCTACGCAGATCAAGTCCGCCTTCGGCGTCTCGGTCTCGATCCTGCTGCGCAACCTGTTCCTCTTCGTGGGCGCCACCGCCATGATGGTGATCACGAGCCCGCGCCTCTCCGTGATGGTGCTTGCGGCGATCCCCGTGATCGTCTTCCCGCTGATCGTCTCCGGCCGCGGGGTCCGCCGCCGCTCCAGGGCCGCGCAGGATCGCTTGGCCGACGCCTCCGCGTACGCCGCCGAGGCGGTCGGGGCCGTGCGGATCATGCAGGCCTTCGGGCGCTCGGCCAGCACGGCCGCCCGCTTCGCCGCCACCTCCGAGGATGCCTACGCGGCCGCCCGCGATTCGGTCCGGGCGCGGGCGCTGCTCACGGGCGTGGCGATCTTCCTGATTTCCGCCTCGGTGGTCGGGGTGATGTGGTACGGGGCGCAGGGTGTCCTGAACCACACCATGACCGGCGGCGAGCTTTCGCAATTCGTGCTCTACGCGGTCTTCGGCGCCGGGGCGCTCGGCCAGCTCTCCGAGGTCTACGGCGATCTCGCCATGTCGGCTGGGGCGGCTGAGCGGCTGACCGAAATCCTCGCCGCGGAGCCAGCGATCCAGGCCCCATTGCCGGCGCTTCCGCTGCCCGAACCCGCCCGCGGCGCGGTGGACTTCGAGGCCGTGCGCTTCACCTATCCGACGCGGCCCGGGCATGCTGCCCTCGACGGCCTCAGCTTCGCGGCCGCGCCCGGCGAACGCATCGCCCTCGTCGGCCCCTCCGGAGCCGGCAAGTCGACCGTCTTCCAGCTGCTGCTGCGCTTCTACGACCCGCAGGGCGGCCGGATCCTGGTGGACGGCGCCGACATCGTGAAGGTTGACCCGGAGCGCCTCCGCGCCCGTATCGCCCTGGTCCCCCAGGATCCGGTGGTGTTCTCCGGGAGCGTCAGCGAGAACATCCGCTACGGCCGCCCCGAGGCGGGCGAGGCGGACGTGCGGCGCGCCGCCGAACTCGCGAACGCGCATGGCTTCATCACGGCACTGCCGCAGGGCTACGCGACCCAGGTCGGCGAGCGCGGCGTGACACTGTCGGGCGGCCAGCGCCAGCGCATCGCCATCGCCCGGGCGATCCTCAAGGATGCGCCGATCCTGCTCCTCGACGAGGCCACCTCGGCGCTCGACGCGGAATCGGAGCGCGCCGTGCAGGCGGCCCTCGACACGCTGATGCAGGGCCGCACCACCCTGGTGATCGCCCACCGACTCGCGACGATCCGCGCGGCGGACCGGATCCTCGTCCTCGACGACGGCCGCATCGTCGAGACCGGGACCCACGAAAGCCTGCTGACACAAGGTGCGCTCTACGCGCAGCTCGCGAACCTGCAGTTCACCGATGCTCTGGACGAGACCGCCCGCGGCAAGGAACCCCGCGCCCGCGGCGAGCGGTTGCCGGCCGGGGAGTAGGCAGAGACGGGCCCTCCCGCCGCGGTATGAACTGCCGCCCTGCCGACGCGCGACCGCGCGCGGCACCCGCTGGGTTGGCGCGCCAGGAGCGTAGGCTGGTCGGCCCGACCGACGATGAGGGTCTTTGCGGGCCTGCTCCACGACGTGCGCGCCGGACGCTGTCGGCCGGGCACGGCGGTGCCGCTCCTGATCGCCGGAATAACGTCCGGAATCTCTTCTTAAAGGGCGGCACTGGCGGGCTGACCGGGGCCACACCGCTTGGGTGGCGCGGCCGAAAAGTGAAGGGACTTAGACCGCGACGCTATTCGCGCGTCCGCGCCGCTCCGCAGCAAATGCGTCCTGCGCCCGCTCGGCGGCAGCCTGAATTTGGCCGACCTGCGAAACCAGCGTGTCGGTGGCCCGCGCCATCTGCCGGGCCAGGCTTCGCACATCGGCGGCGGCCGCCGCGAAGCCCCGTCCCGCCGCACCGTCGTGGGTCGATTCGATCGAGGCCCTGAGCGCCATCAGGCTCGTCTGGCTGGCGATCGCGGCCAACAGGCCGGTCACGTCCTCCGCACAGCCGGCATTTGAGACGACGGCATCCGGCCTGCGCGTCATCAGATGGGCCAACCCATCCTCGAAGACCTGCATCGCAGCCGCGATGGCGCCGGCCTCGTAGCCCGGAGCACCCTCGACTAGGACCGCCGCCGTCGGCGTGCCCGAAGAGAACGTCTCCGCTTCGTCGGGACGTGCAGACCTGTTGAGACTCGACATCGAGGGCATCCTCCGCGGGATGCCAGCACCATGCTGAGCCATGGATAACGAAGCGTTAATTCAACACAGACCCGAGATCCACGCCATGCTTCGAAGGTCTTTCTTCTCAATCAGTCTTGATCGGAGCCCGCCGCATCTGAAAAGATCAGCCTTCAAGTCAAAATGATCCGGCTTCGACCCATAATTCATGCAAATTGCGTCGCGACAGGCAGATCAATATTCGCACGCGCAGGCACTGGCTACCGCTCGGTGAGCTTCATCTCGATCCGGCGATTGCGCGCGTAAGCCTCTTCGGTGGTGCCGGCGTCGAGGGGCTGGAATTCGCCGAAGGCTCCGGCCAGGAGGTGCTGCGGCGGGATGCCCTTGCCGGCGAGGTATTGCACCACCGCGATGGCGCGGGCGGCCGAGAGCGCCCAGTTCGACGGGAATTGCGCCGTGTTGATCGGGCGCGCGTCGGTATGGCCGTCGACCCGCAGGACCCAGGGCAGATCCGAAGGGATCTGCTTGGCGAGATCCGAGATGGCGCCGGCGATCCGGTCGAGTTCCGGTCCGGCCTCGGGCTTCAAGGTCGCGGAACCTGCGGGGAACAGCACCTCGGACTGGAGCACGAACCGGTCGCCGACGACGCGGATATCGGAGCGATTGCCGAGGATCTGCCGCAGGCGTCCGAAGAAGTCGGACCGATATCTGGCGAGTTCCTGGACCTTCTGCGCCAGCGCCACGTTCAGGCGGCTGCCGAGCTCCGCAATGCGCGCCTGCGATTCGCGGTCACGGCTCTCCGAAGCCGCCAGCGCGTCCTCCAGGGCGGCGAGCTGGCGGCGCATGGCGCTGATCTGCTCGTTGAGCAGATCGATCTGCGACAGCGCCCGCTTGGTGGCACCGCGCTCCGCCTCAAGCTGCTTGTCGAGCGGCGCCGCAGCACCCTGGCTGACGGTGGCGGCCTCGGCCTGCGTCCGGGCCTGATCGCGCTCGCTCTCGACACCGGCCAGCGTCGTGCGGAGGTTGCGGACCTCGTCCTCCTGATTGCGGCGGCTCGAGCGCTCCAGCGCCAGCAGATCGGTGAGGTCGGCGATCTGCCGGTTGAGCTTGGCCAGGGTCTCGTCCCGGCCGGTCAGCTCCTGGGACAGGAAGAACTGGCCGACCACGAACACCGTCAGCAGGAACACCACCGACAGAAGCAGCGTCGCCAGCGCGTCGACGTAGCCGGGCCAGACGTTGAGGGTCCGGCGGGATCGCGCCGCCGTGGAGGCCATCAGACCCGCTCCCGGCCGAGCCGGTCGAGCACCTGCTTCAGCTCGCGCTCGCGGCTCGCCTGCGCCTCGACCCAGTCGCGGATCATCTGCTGCTCGGCCCGCATGTGCTGCACGAGACCCTGGATGCCCTCGGCGAGGTTGGTCATGGCGAGGGTGGCGGCACGGCTGCTACCGCCCTCGGCGACCAGGGCGGTCAGGCGGTCCACGGCCTCCTTCAGCTCCTGCGAGCCAAGCGTAGTGGATACGGCCGGCGCGCCCGCCGTCTCGGCAACGGCGTCGCCCGACATCAGCCAATCCTGCAGGTCGTTGTGGAATCGGGCATGGGCCTGGCCCGCCTGCAATTCCAGGAAGCCCGTAATCAGCGACGAGGCGAGGCCGAACAGCGAGGCCGAGAACGCGAGGCCGATGCCGGACAGCGGCACCGCGAGGCCAGATTTCAGTTCGTCAAACATCACGCCGGCATCGCCGCCCCCGCGCATGCCCTTGATGACGCCGCCCACCGCCGAGAGGGTGTCGATCAGGCCCCAGAACGTGCCGAGTAGGCCGAGCAGGATCAGGATGCCGGCGATGTAGCGCAGGATCTCGCGCCCCTCGTCGAGACGCGCCGCGATCGTGTCCAGATAGCCCGCGGTGCCCGGCAGAGTTGTCCCGGCGGCACGCGCGGCGATCATCGGCACCATGGGCGCCAGCAGCGCCGGCGGCCGCTTGGCCTGCGCGCCGCTCGCCACAGCGTTGACGTAGCTGGTCTCGCGGAACAGCCGGATAACCTGCCCGAACGCGATCAGGACGGCGATCAGCAGCACACCGAGGATGAGACCGTTGAGCCCGGGATTGGCCAGGAATGCCGGCGTGATCTGCTTGAACAGGATGAAGGCCAGGAAGCCGACCAGGATCAGAAAGACCAGCATGCGTCCGAGATAGATCCCGGGCCGCGCCAGCGGCTCTCTCTTGACTTCGCCGGTATCGCGGGCGGCCATCAATCGCTCTAGCCTGATCTCGTGGTTCGGTCGCCGGCGGCGTCCGTTGCGGCCACTGTGGTGTGAGGCCCGCACGCGATCAAGTCACGCGAAGGACACGCCAGTGCCCATCCCGGCCCGTGTTGCGATCGGGGTCAACGCCAACCTTCTAGACGACTTGTCCCTTTGCCGAACCGGTAGCCGATACGGAGACGCGAGCGTCAGTCCCAGAAATGCGGCCGGCTCTGCTCGAGATGCGGACCCAGACGGAGCGCGGACACCTGCGTGGCGAGGCCGCGCGCATCCAGTTCCACGGCAATGCCGCTGAGGGTCGCCTCCCCGACGGCGACCTCCCAGCGGGAGCCCGGCGTCTTCTGGATCATGCGGCGGATCGGTTCGTCCTTCTGCATGCCGATCACCGAATCGTAGTCGCCGCACATGCCGGCATCCGACATGTAGGCGGTGCCGCCCGGGAGGATGCGGTGGTCGGCGGTCGGCGTGTGAGTGTGGGTGCCCACGACGAGGCTCGCGCGGCCGTCGAGATAGTAGCCGAAGGCCTGCTTCTCGCTGGTCGCCTCCGCGTGGACATCGACCACAACGGCGTCGGCCGCCGCCCCGAGGGGGCAGGCCTCGATCTCACGCTCCACTGCCGCGAAGGGATCGTCCATCGCGTCGAGGAAGACGCGGCCCATCACGTTGACCACGAGCACCCGGGCGCCGCCCTGCGTCTCGATGACCGTCGCGCCGCGGCCGGGAGTCCCGGGCGGGTAGTTCGCCGGACGCACGAGACGCGGCTGGCGGGCGATGAACACCAGCGCTTCACGTTGGTCGAAGCTGTGGTTGCCGAGCGTCACGGCATCGGCACCGGCCTGGATCAGCTCGTCGCAGATCGCCTCGGAGATGCCGAAGCCGCCGGCCGCGTTTTCCCCGTTGACGACCACGCAGTCGAGGCGCCAGCGCTCACGCAGGCGCGGCAGGTTTTCGCAGACCACGGTGCGGCCGGACCGCCCTACGACGTCGCCGAGGAAGAGCAGCCGCATCGGTCAGGCGGCCCCGTCGCAGCGGATCACACCCGCCTCAGTGATCACGAACCGGAGCGGCCGGTCGTGCGGCTCGGCGGGCACATGTTCGACCTCCTGGGCGGCGAAGCCGATGCCGACCGTGAGGACGGGGCGGGAGCGGGACAGGCGGGTGATCGCGCCGTCGTAGTAGCCGCGGCCGTAGCCGATGCGCTGGCCGGCCCGGTCGAAGGCGGCCAGCGGCACAATAAGGGCGTCAGGCTCGACGGGCGGCAGCGACGGATCGGGCTCGCTGAGGCCGAAGCGTCCGGCGACGAGCGCGTTCCCGGCGCGCCATTCCCGGAACACGAGGCCATCCGGTGTGACGTGCGGCAGGGCCACGCGCTGGCCGCGGCCGAGCAGGCCTTGGGCGGCGGGACGCGGATCGACCTCGCTGCGGATGGGCCAGAAGGCGCCGACGAGATGGGCACTGGTGAGTTCGGGCAGCGCGAGGAGCGCATGCACGATCGCCGCGGAAGCGGCCTGCCGGGCGTCCGGGTCAAGGGCATCGCGGGCGGCGAGCGCCGCCTGACGGAGTTCGGCCTTGCGTGCCGCGCCCGAGTCGCCGGTTTCTGAAGAGGATGAGTGCGGAGCCACGTGAGCCGTTGGAGGATCGATCCCGGGAAACCTACAGCGTAGGTGGGCGCCGTGTTGGCCAAGTCCAGGGACGAGGCCAGGGACAGCTCCCGAGGGAGTCGATAAGGCCCCGGGGAAAGTGCTCCTGACGAACTCTGCAGCCCCGCCGACACCATGTAGCGGTCCGGGCGCGTTCCCGCCAGGGCCGCGCCGGTGGAAATCGGACGCATCGTGCGTTCCGGACAGTGCCCGTCCGGGACGAGCGGTCAGTCCGGTCATCGACAATCCGCGCCGGGCACTCGGCCTTCGCGGCTGACCGAGGCGTGTCCGTGTCGGGACGGTCTTCGGAACCGGAGGGCGCGGGCGGACCCGTCGATGCACTCAATCCCGCCACCCGCATTCACCGTGTGGAGGCGACTGCCCGGCCACGCCGGTCCGGGCCCGATGCGCGCAGTGATGGTCTGGGCGAACCCCTCCTGGTCGAGCCGATCGATCCGCGCCAGCGCCAGGGCGCGGCCATAGCCCTCGGCGCAGTCTTGGACCGGGCGGATCAGCGCCCCGTCCCGCGCGACCATCTGCCCGGCCGGGCGCGCGAAGGCGGGATCGACCAGCACCGGGTTGGCCGGATGCGGCGTGTACGGCCCCCGGAAATCGGGCGCGGACCAGAGGTGCAGCGCGTCGTGGAAGGAGCCCGACCCGGCCGGCGCCCCGGGCTCCGCGTCGCGGACGGTGGCGAAGATCCACCAGATCCCCCCATGCTCGACGAGCGTGGCGTCGCTCGCCACCACGCCGGACAGCAGCGTCGCCTCCTTCACCCAGCCGCCGGGGAAGCGTGTCGCTCGGTACAGGTCGACCGTGCCGGCGGCCGAACTCTCCGGCACCATCCAGACGTGACGGTCGCGCTCGAAGACGAACGGGTACGAGAGGTGGTGGGCCTCCTCCAAGACGGGGATGGGCGCCCCCTCGGGACCATCCCGACCAAACCGGACCGCCGAGATGATCGCCTTGCCGGTGGCGTGGGGGAAATCCTCGACGAACAGGTGCGTCGTTCCGCCGACGGCGATCGGGAAGGGATCGGCGTAGAAGCGCCGGCCGTCGTCGGGGAGCACGGTCCAGGCCGCGTCGGGGAGATGCCCGAGCGCGATCAGGTCGGGCCCGTCCAGGCGGCGCCAGCCACAGCGCCAGTGGGGAGCGTTGTAGCAGAGCCGGTACAACCGGTGAACGAGCGCGCCAGCGAGCATGCGGCCGGTGCGCGCCCCCAGCGCCGGGATCGGCAGCGAGACGGCGCGCGGGGCCGGCCCGTCCGCCGCGGAGACCGGTGCGATTTGCCCGGAAGCTCGGCGCCGCAGGGCAGCGGCGATGACCGTCGCCGTGCGGGCGAGCGCGTCGTCGAAGCTCGCCAGCACGATCCCCGGCCGATCGGCACCGAGGCGGCCCACGGCGACGACCGCTCCGTTCTCGACGAGGTCGAGCCGCGGCACCCCTCCCGCGACCAGGCTCGCGAGCAACGCCGCCGCGCCGCTATGTCCGTCGTAGGCCAGCTGCCAGGTACCCGGCCCCGTCGGCGCGTCGCCGCAGAGGTCGAGCAGGAGATCGGGCGCGGCGTCGGTCCGGCGCCACCGGTCGAGCTCGGCGGCGGCGAGCGCCGCCGAGCCCACCGGGCGCAGGCCGTGGACCAGGGCTTCAAGACGGAACAGCAGGTCTGCCGTCGCCGGCCAAACCTCGGTCGCGGGTGCATCGTCGATGCTCACGGCGCGGATCCCCGGCAACCCGGAGATGCGCCGCAGTAATGCGGCGTGCCATCGGACGGGCCGCGCACCGTCCAGGCGAACTCTCACATGCATCGATGCTCGCGCTCCCGCTCGGCGCGGAGGTTCGTCGATCACGAACACGGTTCCCGTCTACGACCTGAACCGTAACGGGAGTGATAACCCAGGAGGAGGAGACCGGACTTCGCGGGAATGTTCACCATCATTCCAGTAAAGACGGCGCATTCATGGAGCCACCGCAGTCTTGACGGCTTGCCAGTTGCCTGCGCGCCTCTCGCCTGCGCGACTCTTGCGGGAGGGGGTGTTACCCGCTCGGGGCTGAACCAGATCGAGACGACGGTGACCGATCGTGACACAGATCGACCATAACATCGCTGTCGCGACCTGGCTGTCTCCCATGCAGGAACCGCACCCGGAGCGACCGGCCCAAGGCCGGCCGGATACCACCGCGGAGTTCGGCGACCTGTGGCGAATCCTGTGGCGACGCAAGACGCTCGTGTTCGGCACGGCACTCCTGCTCAGCCTCGCGGTCCTGGCCTACGCTGTCATCGCGCCGTCCCTCTACACGGCGACCGCCCAGATCCTGATTGATCCGCGGGACCGGCAGGTCGTCTCCAACGACGTCAACCCGGGCGCGCTATCGCCGGACGGCGGCATCGCGCAGGTCGAGAGCCAAGTGAAGGTGATCGAGTCGGACGCGGTCCTGGGGCGCGCCGTTGCTCAGGCGGGGCTGGAGACCGAGCCGGGATTCGGCGTCCCCCAGGACAGCGCCGTTGCGCGCACCCTGGCGTCGCTGCGCGCGATGGTCGTCGGCCCGAAACCCGAGCGACGCGTCGATCCGCGAGGCCGGGCCCTGGACCAGCTGCGCCGGAAGCTCGCGGTGAAGCGCGCCGACAAGGTCTTCGTGATCGACGTGATTGTCACCACGACGGATCCCGATCTTTCGGCGCGCATCGTCAATGCCATCGCGGGCGCCTATCTGGCCGACCAGACGGAAGCCCGCTCCGACGCCGCCAAGCGGGCTGCGGGCGATCTGCGCGGCCGCCTCGACGAGTTGCGCAACGCGGTCAGCGCGGCCGACAAGAAGCTCGAGGATTACAAGGCGCAGAACGGCCTGATCACCTCCAGCGGCCGGCTCGTGAACGAGCAGCAGCTCACCGATTCGAACGCCCGCCTCGTCGCGGCCCGGGCCCGCACGGCCGAGGCCAAGGCGCGCCTGCAGGGCATCCGCGACGCGCGGGGTCAGGCGATCGGGTCGGGCGCGATGCCGGAGGCGGTCCAGTCGGCGGTGATCGACCGCCTGCGCGGCCAGTATGCCGAACTCGCCGCCAAGGAGGCGGATCTGCGCACGAACCTGGGCGAGCGCCATCCGTTCATCGCCGCGGTGCGCACCCAGATGCAGGACGTCCGCCGGCTGATCGACGCCGAGCTGAACCGCATCGCCGGCGCGGCCGAGACCGAGTACCAGCGGGCTCAGGCCAACGAGCGGACGCTGACGGCCGAGCTGGAGCGGCTCCAGCGGCAATCGGCGACGACCGCCAAGTCGTCGGTTCAGCTCCGCGAGCTGGAGCGCGAGGTCGAGGCGTCGCGCACGGTCTACAACACCTTCCTGGTGCGCGCCCGCGAGATCAAGGAGCAGACCAGCATCGACAGCTCCAACGCCCGGATCATCACGGCGGCCCGACCGCCGCAGGATCCGAGCTGGCCGCCGCGTCTGATCCTGGTGGCGGCCGCGCTGGTGGGCGGCCTCGGGCTCGGCGCCGGCCTCGCGCTGACGCGGGAATACGTGGCGCCGACGGTTCTCTCACCGCGCCAGCTGGAGCGGATCTCGAACGCGCCGGTGATGGCGGTTCTCCCCGGGCTGCGGCCGCGCGGCGCCAATGCGGCGGCGGCGAGCCTCACGCTGGACCACCTCGCGGCGACGTCGGGCACCGCGGGCCCCTCGCAGGCGCTCCTAGTGACCTCGGGCGAGTCGGACGAGGCCGAGCGCCGGGCGGTCATCCAGCTGCTCGCCTCCGTGGCGGTCGGGCGCGGTGACCGGGTGCTGCTCGTCGATGCCGACCTGCGGAGCGACGGCTCCGGTGCGGGCGGGCTCCTCGACATCCTGCGCGGCGAGCAGAGCCTGAACGCCGTGACCCAGACCGATCCGAAGACGGGCGCGCGCCAGATCGGCCTCGGCGACACCGGGAAGCCGATCCGCGACGCCCTGACGCCCGGCAACATCACCCGCTTTCTCGCGGGGGTGAAGGGCCGGTTCGAGCTGGTGATCCTGGACGGCGGCGTCCTCACGGAAAACCTGCGGCTCGGCCCCGTCGCCGCGGCGGCCGACCGCGTGCTGCTCGTCGCCTGCAACGGCGCGACGCGCCAGCGCGATCTCATCGACCTGGTCGACACCTCCGAAGCCCTCGGCCGGCCGATCTCCGGTTCCCTGCTCCTGAAGAGGCGGAGCGCGTGAGGGCAGCCCAACCGCAGGGCCTCGCCCGCCGTTCCGCCGCGTCGCCGAGGAGCATCGCGATCCGGCGCGGGCTCCCGCGACCGTTGCCGCGCGGGCTGGCGCGGATCGAATCCCTCGCCTTCGTCCTCTGGACGCTGATCCTCGTCGGCGTGTCGGGGGGCCTGCTCTGGGCGCTGGGGATCAACTACGACGGGATCAGCGGTTCGGCGCCGTCCAAGATCCACCCGGCCACCTATCTGGCAGTGGCTCTGACCGGCTGGACGCTGCTGCGCGCCGGCAACCCGGTGCTCCCCGTGGTCCGGGCGCTGAACCGCCGCCCCGCCTGCGTGCTGCTGGCGCTTTGCGGCGTCCTGCTCCTCGTGCTGATCGCGGCCCGCGGCGGGACCGGCCTCGCCGGCTCGATCGACACGTTCGTGCTGGCCGGCCTCGTTCCGATCCTGCTCATGGACCGCGATGCCGCGACGCTGCGGCGCCTGGAGACCGTGTTCCACCTCGTGATGCTCGCCAACGCCCTGCTCGGGCTGTTCGAGTTCGTCAGCGGCCAGCGCTTCTTTCCGTTCCGCTTCGACGGCATGGCCTTCGAGACCGACACCCGCTCGGCGGCGCTTCAGGGACACCCCCTCGTCAACGCCACGATGACGGCGTGCTACATCCTGGCCCTGGCCCAGGGTGGTGGCCGGCTCGGCCCGGCCCTGCGCGCCGGAATGATCGCCCTGCAGGTCGTCGCCCTCGTGGTGTTCGGCGGTCGCTCCGCCACGGTGACGACTCTGGTCCTCGGCACCGGCGTCGGCCTCTTCGCGCTCCACCGCAGCCTGCGCGGCGGCCGCATCCCGCTCGCCGCGGCGGCCTGCGCGTGCTTCGCCCTGACGATGCTGCCGGTGGCGGTGACCGTCCTGGCCGCCGCGGGCTTCTTCGATACCTTGCTGGAGCGGTTCGTGTCCGACGGCGGCAGCGCCCAGGCGCGGGTCGACATGCTGGCGATCTTCAGCGCGATCCCGTTCCGGGATCTCCTCATCGGCCCGGACATCCTCCAGGTCAGCACCCTGCGAAGGATCTACGGCCTCGAATGGGGGATCGAGAACTCGATCGTCTCGGACCTGCTCTATCACGGCATCCTGGTGACGGCGCTTCTGGTCGTCGCGGTGGGCCTCTACCTCGCCGAGGTCGCCCGCGCGTGCCGCCGGGGCGCCTGGCTGCCGATCCTGACCTTCGTGATCCTGGTGAACACCTTCGAGGGGCTGGCCGGGAAGACCACGATGCTGGCCAAGTTCGTCCTGATGCTCATCGTCCTGTTTCCGATCGGGACGGACCGGGCCCGGACCTGACGGAAGCTCAGGGCCGTGCCCGCAGGCCGAGGGCGGCCACCAGAGCGGGATCGGGCATGTGCGCCTCGTCCATGAGGCCGAGACCGTCGAACAGGTTCCAGAACGACCACGCGAAGCCGGCTCGCTCCGCAGCCTCGCGCACGTCACGGATATAGGCCGCCCGGTCGATCGACCGCGCCGCCGTGTAGCGGACATCGGTTCGCAGGGCTCCGAACTCGCCGATGAGCACGTGCCGCGGCGCGATGCCGTAGAGATCGGCCCAGGTCGAGACCGGCGCCATCGCGGCGGCGAGGTAGTCGGGCCCGGGCCGGGCCTCGAAATACTCGCGCAGCTTCCCCTCGATCACGGCGCGGTCGCGGATCTTCTCGGCCGAGGAGACCGTCTGGTCGGAATCGATCCGGGCTTGCACCGCGGCCAGGGTCTCCGCGAGCGTGCCGCGCGAACCAGGCCACGGCACCGCGTTGAGCCAGCGGTAGAACGGTTCCTCGGTGAGCCACGGTGCGCCCTGGTGGGAGAACAGGTACGGCTCGTAGAAGTGGAAGGTGTAGAGGAGCGGCGCGTATCGCGCGAGGGCGGCCGGGTCGAGGGCCGTCAGCCCGGCGACCAGGCTGCCGCAGGAGCCCGTCGCCACAAGGGTCAGCGACGGGGCCGCCGCCCGGGCGGCGGTGAGGAGTGCGGCCTGGACGCGGTTCCACGCGTCGGCGCCGCAGGCCTGCGGCGGCTCGTTGACCGGCTCAAGCGCCACCCGGTCGAGGCCCTTGCGGGCGCACAGGCGGGCGAGTTCGGCCACGAGATCCCGGTAGAGCGGGAACAGGGGTGCACGATCGGAGCCGTAGAAGGCGTCCGGCGTGTAGTGATGGGTCGCCGCGTTTGCCTGGACGTTGACCAGCACGCGCATCCCGGTCGCCAGCACCGCGTCGATCGCCGCCGAGAGGCTGGCGAGGAGTTCGGTCCGCCGCGCGCCCGTGAAGGCCACGAAGGGACCGGGGTCGAGGGGAAGCCGCGTGAAGTCGAACCCCAGAGCGGCGAGGCGGCGCAGATCGGAGTCCGTGGGTGTCGGCCGATCCGATTGGAACGGCGGCCACGCGTATTCGGTCCGCGGCGCCGGGTACTCGGTGGTGAGCGAGAACCAGGGCCACAGCGCGATGCCCCGGCGCAGCGACTGCGGTTCGGCGGCGCGGGCCGGGAGCGCGTGCGCGCCCGCCGCAGCCAGGCCGCCCGCCAGCAGCGCCCGCCGGCTCGCCCTCACCAGCCCGTCCCGGTCGTGGCACCGACCGGCGCCGGCCGCGGCGCGGATGCCACGGCCCCGGGGTGGTGTACCGCGCGGGTCGGTGCCGGCGGGTAATTGCCAACCTGCCGCAGCGTGTCCTCGTAGGCGGCCAGCACGTCGTCCCAGCGGAAGTCCTCGGCCCGCTCCCGAGCCGCCGCGCGTGCGCCGGCGACCGTCGGCGTGTCGGTGAGCACCTGCTCGATGACGGCGGCGCAGGAATCTCCGTCCGAGAAGTAGAACTGCCCCTCTCCGGCCGTGCCGCGGTTGAACGGGTTGTCGTGGGCGACGACGGCGCTCCCAGCCCAGAGGGCTTCGACCAGCGAAGGGTTCGTGCCGCCCACCGTGTGTCCGTGGAGATAGGCGCGCGCGTGCACCCGCAGGGCCTGCACTTTCTCGGCTTCGTAGATCGCGCCGGGGAACAGGACCTCCTCCGACGCGGCGTCCTCCACCGCCCGGTGGTACGGGTTTCCCACCCTCATCGCGCCGAGCACGACGAGCCGCGCGCCACGGCGTCGGCGCGAGAACGCCTCGACCAGGGTGAGGATGTTGTTGTCCGGCTCGATGCGGGCGATCGAGATCAGGTACCGGTCGGGCTCAAGGCCGAGCGGAGGTGACCCGAGGCCTTCGGGTGGCGGGTCGCCGCCATAGGGGATCGTCGCGATGTCGCGCCGAGGCCGCCGCCGGGCGAGGTGGTCGGCGATGATCGGGTGGTCAGCCACGAGCCGATGCGAGGACCAAGCCGCGATCCATTCGCTGGCATAGAAGAAGGCCCGGACCGGAAGCGGCCATTTCGGCCGGCGCCACTCGATACCGTCCATGTTGGTCAGGATCCGTCCGCCCCGGGCGCGCAGATAGGGCAGAAACACCGCGCCGTTGTAGCCGAGCACGAGGGCAACGCCGCCGCGCGCCGCCGCGTCATGGGCGCAGACGGCGTCGAAGGCGAGGGTCGCGGCCGGGCCGCGCAGGCCGACTTCTACGGTAATCAGCTCGATGCCATTCCACATTCGGGACGCCACCCGGGTCTCTACCCGCTCGACATCGCGCTGGCAGTACACGCCGACGCGCCAGCCGCGGCCGGCAAGGTAAATCGCGAGACGCTCGGCGAAAGTCTCGAAGCCGCCATGGGCTGCCGGAATCCCGCGCGTTCCGAGAATAAGTACCGTCGGCGCGCGGTCAGGCATGGTCCTTCCTTCCCATTTTGCCCATCCTAATATAAAAGTATCACAATAATATCGTCGCGAAATCGATATTGCAACCTATGGTTGTAGGTTAATTTTATTAATGATCCCTCTGACAAACGAGACGATCTTGCGCACGACTTACGTAGCAACCGGGGCGGCGAGGACAACACCCGGGGACGCGCGATCCGCGAGCGACGTCGGCTCGGGCCTGCGCATCACCTGTGTGCATCAGGGTTTCGAACTCTACGGTTCCGACCGGTGTTTCGTCGAAACGGTCTGCACCCTCCGAACCATCCATCCGACCGCGCAGATCGATGTCGTCCTGCCGCGCAGCGGCCCGATCGTGGCGGCGTTGACGCCCTTCGCGAGCCGGGTGTCGATCGAGCCCCTGTGGATCCTGCGACGGAAGGACCTCGCACGTCTCGCCACCCTAGGTCTGATGGTGTTGCCGCTCGCGGTGCTGCGCGCGTACCGGCGTCTCCGCGCAAGCGACCTCGTCTACATCAACACGACCGTGGTGGCGGACTACCTCCTGGCCGCGCGGTTCCGGCCGGGCCGCAGCATCGTGCACGTCCACGAACTTCCGGACGGGGTCGTGCTGAAGGTTCTGCGCGCCCTCATCCTGTGGAGCGGTGCCCACGTCGTGTTCAACTCGCGCGCCACCGAGCGGGTCTATGCGCTTCCGGCGCAGGTGACCGCTTGCGTGGTCTACAACGGGATCGCCGGACCGCCGGGGGCGAAGCCGGCGGATTACGATGGACGCCGTCCACTCCGGATGCTGATGCTCGGGCGGATCAGCGGGATCAAGGGTCAGGATGTTTTGGTCGAGGCCCTTGCCTCGCTGCCCGAGGCCATGCGGCGGCGGATCGAGTTGCGCATCGTCGGGAGCGCCTTCGAGGACGAGGCCCGTGAGCGGGCCCTGACGGCGCGGATCGAGGCGGCAGGCCTCTCCGAGCATGTCAGCCTGCAGCCCTTCGTGTCCGATCCCGCGCCGCTCTATCGCTGGGCCGACGTGGTCACGATGCCGTCGCAGAAGCCCGAATCCCTCGGCCGGGTCGCGATCGAGGCCATGTCGTACGGCGTACCGCCTCTGGTGACCGCGATCGGTGGTCTGCCGGAGGTCGTGGAGGACGGCAAGACCGGATGGATCGTACCGCCCGGCGGGCCGGAGCCGATCGCGGAGGCCCTGATGCGCATGATCTCGGATCCTGAGCATTGGCGGGGTTTCGGCCAGGCCGCACGGGCGCGCTACGAGAGCGTGTTCTCCGAGAAGTCTGCGGCGGACGGGATCGCCGCCATGGTCCGAACGACCCTGGGCGGGCCGCGCACGGCGGCTCCGGAGGCGCAACATTCGACGCGACCGAGCCTCTGAGGAGTGGGCGAAGACGGCACGTATATCCGGCGCGGGTTTAACAAAAGTTCAGCTCGTTGGCTGTATCCCGGCGCACGGATGACGGATTCGGTTTTTGGTGGACAAGTCGCGCGGCACTAAGCTCCTGGAAGCCCGGTTCGCAGACCTTTCTGCCTGCTGAGGCAGAATCGGATCCGGCGGCGACTGTGCGGCGATAGCGAGGGAACGGGCTCGGCGAAGGGAACGCGCACTCATGGATGTCGCCCACTTCATCCAGCAGATCGCCGAGAAGCTCTCGGGCGAGAACCTGCTCGCCGCCGGCCTGCTGTTCGCGACAGCGCTGTGCTGCGCCCTGATCGCCTATCTGAGGACGGCGGAGCGGTACTCGTTCGCCGAGTTCTTCGAGTTCGCGCTCCCGCGCGCGGTGATCACCCATCCCTCGGCCCGCGCGGACCTGCTGTTCTACGTCACCCGCAAGGCAATCATGCCGTTCCTGCTCATCCCGGCGGGGGTGACCTTCGTGGTGGCGGTCGGCTACGCGACCAACCGGCTCCTGGGCGCGCTGTTCGGCATCGACCATCCGGTCTTCGGCGAGCCCGGGCCCATCACCATCGTGGTGTTCACCGCCACGATGCTGCTGGCCTACGACCTGTCCTACTATCTCTATCACACGGCCCAGCACCGATTCCCGTTCCTGTGGGAGCTGCACAAGGTCCACCACTCGGCCGAGGTCATGGTGGGCATCACCAAGGACCGGGTGCACCCGCTGGATGAGCTGATGAACCGCGCCTGGGACGGGGTGATCCCCGGGATCTGCTTCGGGATCTGGAGCCTCCTGTCCCTGAACCCGGTCGAGCTGACGGTGTTTGGCATCAACGTCTACATCATGCGCAACATCCTGATGATGGACTTCGTCCGGCACACGCACTTCAAGATCTCGTTCGGGCCGCTCAACAATGTGGTCCTGTGTCCACACTGGCATCAGCTTCACCACTCGACGGCGCCGCAGCACTACGACAAGAATTTCGGTCTCCTGTTCTCGTTCTGGGACCGTCTGTTCGGGACCCTGTGCGTCCCGCACCCCGACGAGGACTTCAAGTTCGGCCTCATGGATCGGGATGTGGCCGACTACCAATCCCTCTCGGGCCTGTACGTGCTGCCCTTGAAGAAGATGGGTCAGCGGATCTCCCGGCAGGTGCGGCGCCTGCGCGGCGTGCCCGCCCAGTCCCGACCAGGCGCGTGACCGCGATGCAGGACCGCATGCAGGAACGCTTCGAGACGATCCGCACGGCCGAGCGCCTGGCTGAGGTCGGACCCGCGTGGAGCGACCTGTGGGCGCGCAGCGGCGCGCTCATCTTCCAGAGTCATGCCTGGATCTCCGCGTGGTGGGCGAGCGCCGCCGACAGGGACCGTCGCACCCTGGCCATCGCGCTGGCTTGGCGAGGCCAGGACCTCATCGGCGTGATGCCCCTCGCCACCGTCCGGCGGAAGGGCTTCCGTGTGCTCGAGTGGGCCGCCAAGGACTGCTCGGATTTCGGGGACGCGCTGCTGGCGCCGGAAGCCGACCGGGACCTCGTGCGGAGGATGTGGCGCCATGCCGGCCGGACCGGCGGCTTCGATCTCGCCTATCTGAACCGGTTGCTTCCGGAGGCTGCGGCGCGGACGCTGCTCGAACCGGCAAGCGGCGGGATCCGGCTGCATCTGAACCATCGCGATGAGGCGAACTGGCGGGTGCGCGGCCCCTGGAAGACCGGGCAGGCGTGGTTCGACGCGCAGTCGAAGAAGACGCGTCAGAATTACAGGCGCGGCCAGAAGTTCATGGGCGAACGCGGCCCCCTCGCCTTCCGCCTGCTCGGCTCGGAGGAGCCGCTCGGCCCGGTCCTCGACCGGCTGACGACCTTCAAGCGGGCCTGGCTCGCGACCCACGCCCTCGCCTCCACGGCGTTCTACGACGAGGGCTCCCAGGCGCTGCCCGCCATGGTGCGGGTGCTGGCCGAGACGGGGCTGCTCCACGCCTTCGTGCTGGAATGCGGCGGCGAGGTCGTGGCGGTGTCGATCAACTTCGTCCAGGCCGGCACGATGATGGCCTTCGTCACCACCTACGATCCGGCCGTCGAGCGCGGCTCGCCGGGCATGGTGCTGATGATGGACTACATCATGTGGTCGATCGACCGCGGGCTGCACACCGTGGATTTCCTCTGTGGCGACGAGGGCTTCAAGGGTCGCTTCGGCACGCAGAACCTGACCCTGGCCTCGATGATGGGCGCGCGTACGCCGCTGGGCTTGGCCGCCCGCGTCGCCGACAGCGTCGGGCACGCGGCACGGCGCCGCTTCGGCGGGACCGCGCCGCAGAGCGGCGGGGCACCGGCGGCGGAAGCGGCGGCCTGAGGCCTGGGGGCGCGCGGTCAGGCTGACCCGGCGGCCCGCCGGAGGCTTAGCCCGCGCGCGCGGCCGCGGAACGCCTCCACCGACCAGGCGAGGGTGGCGAGTTCGGAGGCGATGAGGCCCAGGAGTGCAGTGACCGGCGGCAGCATCAGCAGGGCCGGCACCATGATGGCGAATCCGATGGCGGCGCTCGCCACCGCACCCGCCGTGATGGTCCGGAAATCCGCGGACGCTTCCAGATAGGCGCGCGGGATCGCGTAGAGCAGCGAGACGGTCACCACGGCCCAGACGCCGAGCCCGATCCAGCCCATCGGCTCGCCCGCGAACCGCCCCTTGAACAGGATCTCCTCGATCAGCGGCAGGGCCGACGCCATCACCGCCCCGTAGGCGAGGCAGGCGGAGCCGAGCAAAACCATATGGCGGACGACGAGGCGGCGCGCGGCCTGGACCTCGCCGTTGGCCAGCAGCCCGCTGATCTCGGGCAAGACCATGTTCATCAGCGCGCTCGTGGGAATGCGCAGCGGGGCGTAGAGGACGAGCGTCGCGGCAATCGGCGCGTAGGCGGCGGGCCCGGCCAGGACGCCGAAGAGGAGCGTGAGGCCCTGGCCCTGCACGGTGAGGCTGGTGACGCCCGCCAGGGACCACGCCAGCGTCCGCCAGATTGCCCGGTAGCGCGCCCGCGCCCGCGCGTGCAGCGAGAATCGCAGACGCTCGCGAACCGCCCCGTAAGCCACCGCGATGGCGATCGCGTGCGCCACGGCGATTGCCACGAAGGCCCGGTCGAGCAGCGCCGTGCCGGCACCGGTGAGGCCGCGCGCCACGATCAGACCGCCGCAAACGGCGTAGACGAGGTCGCTCAGGCCGGCGATCCGCGGACGCCCGCGAGCGAGGAGCACGATCCGGAGATAGCTGCGGAAGGCGTAGAGGCCCGCGAACGCCCCGCCCGCCAGAGCGCCGAGGCCGATCACCGGCACTAAGGCCGCGCCGACTCCGAGGCCCAACACGCCGGCGACGAGGACCGCCCCGGAGCCGAACATGACGTCGTAGCCCAGAGCCGCCGGTCGACCGAGGCTCCGGGCCAGATGGAGCGTCGCGGGGACCGCCACCAGGGCGCGGATGTAGGTGATCCCGACGGCGCCCACCGCGAAGACGATCGCGAACAAGCCGTAATCGTGCGCGTCGAGTTCGCGCACCAGCAGGATGTTGAGCACGAAGTGGAACAGGCTCTGGATCAGTTCGCCTGAGAGGATCACGGCAAACCGTCCTGAGGAACCGGCCCGGATGGCGCGCGACAGCCGCGTTCGACCGGCGCCACGCTGATCCGGTGTGCGGAGAATCTCACCGGGAGGCGGCATCGATCCTGACATGCGGCTTGGAAAAGCTTTCCTCAGACACCGGCGCCATCGGCGCCAGAGGCTCATCTAGGCGCGATCCCGTGCGGGGCACCCGCATCTCATCGGTCGGGCTCGGCTTAGCGGCCCTGTGTTTCCGTGCTGTCGCTGCGGCAGCCGCCCAGCGCTTCGCCGAGCGCCGCCAGGCAGCGCGCGACGTCATCGTCGTCGTTCCAGACATGCGGGCTGAGGCGCAAGGCGCCCGCGCGCTCGCTGGCGAATACGCCCCGCTCGCTCAGGCGATTGACGAGGCCAGCGGGCAACCCGCTGGGCCGCCGCAAACCGAGGATGTGGGGGGCTCTCAGGTGATGCGGCGCGACCGCGAGCCCCAGAGCCTCCGCTCCGGCCGCGAGCCGATCCGTCAGCGCGCGCAGCCGGACCGCGACGGACGCCGTATCCCAGCCGGCGACCAGCTCCAGCGCCGCCGCCGCCATGGCGAGGACGACCGGATCGTTCAGTTCGCCCCGATCGTAGCGGCGGGCCCCGACGGCCGGCGGAACGTTGCCCACATGCGCCTCGATCGCCGCGCCGTCCTGGCGGTGGGGCGCCGCGTACAGGCAGGCGAATCCGTAAGGCCCGAGCGCCCACTTGTAGGTCGGGAAAGCCAGGAAGTCGGGCCGCCAGCGCGCCACGTCCATCGGGACGGCACCCACGGCCTGGGTCGCATCGATTACGAGGTTGCCCCCCGCCGCGTGGACGGCGGGTGCAAGAGCGTCGAGGTCGATTCGGACGCCGTCGGTCCAGTGCAGCGGCGTCAGGGTGGCGAGCGCCAGCGGCGCTGCGCCCGGGCGGGCGAGCGCGGCCAGCACCGCCGCCGTCCAATCGCCGTCGTCGGGTCGCGCGACCTCCTCGACCGTCAGGCCGTTGACCGCGGCCAAACGATCAAAGGCGAAGCGCAGGGAGGGAAACTCCTCGGCCACCCGGAGGAGGCGACCGCCCGGACGCGGGTGGAGGTTCCGCGCGGCCGTCGCCATCGCGTGGCTCACCGAGCCGACGATCGCCACGTCGTCCACGGCTGCCCCGATGAGCCGGGCGGCCGCCGCACGGGCTCGCTCGGCCATCGCGGGAATCGCCGCGCGGGGATGATCCCAGGGGCGGCTCTTGAACAGCATGCCCGCCTCGCCGGCGGCCCGGACGGATCGCGGCAGCGGCGACCATGCCGCGGCGTCGAGGTAGCTGACATCGGCCGGCACCTCGAACAGGTGACGCTGGCCGGGAAGCGCGGCGGTCGACATGGCGACCGGAGACTAGAGGATCGGGCGGCCCGAGGCCACGACAGGGATGAGGCAGGTCGACGATGCGGATCGCTCGACCGCGCGTCGAGCGATCCGGGACATCCCCGCGGGTTTGATCGCGCGGCCCCGATGCCGCAAGCGGGCGCGCCACACCCGCGAGGTCGCCCGTGCAGACCCGCCTGCTCAAGCCGGGCAAGCCCGTAGCGCTGGGGCAGGTCGCCGAGACGGCCTTCGCCGGATTGCCAGGCAACCCGCCCGCCGCCTACGTCACGGCGCCGGCGGTGCTGAAGCCGCTGGTGCTGCACCTGTCCGGGGGGCGCGCGACTTGGCGCCGGCCCTGATCGTGCGGAGCGGCTTCGCCACGCAGAAGCGCCCTGGCCAGCGCGAGTCCCTGCGGGTCTGCCTGCAGCCGTATGGGAATGGGATGCCGCACGCCGTCCCGGCGCCTGCCGGCGCACTGTCCGGCCTCGCGGCCAGTGTCGGGCTAGTCGAACTCGCCGAGGATCTGATCACGATCCGGCCGGGCGATGCGCTGCCATACACGCCGCAGGGCAATATGGGCTGAGCTGTTGTTTGCGGCCATGAAACTGTAGAGCCTCGGGAGCCGTCATCATCAGCCGACCGAGACCCCGTGCCCATTCTCGCAGACCGCGCCTCCGCCAAGGTCAACCTGACGCTCCACATCCTCGGGCGTCGGGCGGATGACGGCTACCACGCGCTGGAGAGCCTCGTGGCCTTCGCGGGCACCGCCGACCGGCTGACCCTGGATCCCGACGCGCCGCTCGGCCTCACCGTCAGCGGCCCCACGGCCGGACCGGCCGGCCCAACAGGCGACAACCTCGTCCTGCGCGCCGCACGCGGGCTCGCCGGGCGGGTGCCGGAGCTGCGGACGGGCGCCTTCCACCTCGTCAAGCGCCTTCCAGTAGCGGCCGGCATCGGCGGCGGCTCCTCCGACGCCGCCACGGCCTTGCGCCTGCTCGCCCGCCTCAACGGATTGCCCCTCGATCACGCCGCAGTCGTGGCGGCCGCGCGAGAGACGGGCGCCGACGTGCCGGTCTGCCTCGATCCGCGGGCCCGGATGATGCGCGGCGTCGGGGAGGAGATCGGACCAACGCTGGGCCTCGCGCCGCAACCGGCGGTGCTGATCAATCCTGGCGTTCCGGTACCCACCGCGCCGGTGTTCAAGGCCCTGGGCCTCAAGCCCGGTCAGAGCCTCGACGGAGCCACCCACCCCGACATCGCCCCGGATCTCGGCGGCGAGGCCCTCGTGGCCGCGATCGCCCCGGCCCGCAACGACCTGGAAGCGCCGGCCCTCACGGTAGCGCCCGTGATCGGCGCCGCGCTCGCGGCCCTGCGCGCACAGGGCTGCAGGCTGGCGCGGATGTCGGGCTCCGGCGCCACGGTCTTCGCCCTGTTCGCCGACCGGCGCGGAGCGGTGCGGGCGGCGACGGTGCTGCGGGCGGCGCATCCGGGCTGGTGGGTGGCGCCGACCTTCCTGCGGTGAGGTGCCTGCGGCACGCATCTCAGCCCGGTTCGGCCGCGTAGACGGTGACGACGCCGCCAGCCTGTGGGATCATCACCCGCCAGCGGGCCGCCTGCGGCAGCCCGGCCACGTCGATCGCGCTGGCCGCACCGCTTTGGACATCGAAGGTCGCCAGCTGGCCGGCCTGATCACGGCCGCATAGGAAGGCGCTGCTTTCGGCGAAGTGAAGCGCGGCCGGAATCCGAACCCTGGGCCCGGACGCCGTGGCGGCGAGCGGGCCAGCGGGCGCCAGGAAGGCGCCACGCAGGACCGTGACCTCCGCGTCCATGGCGAGATCGGACACCAGGGGCAGGTCGCCTCCCAACCCGTCGCGCCGGTTCAGCATCAGGGCCTCCCGCCGTCCCGTGCGCGACACGATGAGGGCAAGGTCCCGGTTGCTTTGGTCTTCCATCAGGTACACGGTCCCGGGGCCAAGCCGAGCGATACGGTGTGTCGTCCCCGGATCGCGACGGCCCATGATCAGGCTCCCGTTTCTGCGCGGCGCTCGAGCCGGCCCTTCCGGAAGAACGCGCGGCGCTCGGCTTCGGAGCGGACCACCGTGGCACGCACCTGCAGCAGATCCTTGCGGGTCAGGAGCCCGACCAGCCGGCCGCTCACCGGATCGGTGACCGGCAGGCGCCCCTGCCCGGCTGACAGCATCATGTCGAGGGCGTGCGAGACCACGTCGCCGGGATGGACCACCGCAACGTCGGCATCCGAGACCCGCTCGCCGAGGGTGCCCTCTGCCTCTTCCCCTTCACGCTCCTCCATCGCCCAGTCCAGGGCATCGCCGCGCGAGACCAGCCCTACGGGACGGCCGGCCCCATCGACCACGGGATAGGCATGGTGGGCGCCGGTCTCGATGGCGGCGAGCGCCTCGGCGAGCGGCAGGTCGGCTGCCAGGGTCTCGACCGTGCGCGTCATCACGGCCTCGACGCGGGCGAGATCGTAGGGATCGATCCCGTATTCGCGGGTCACGTGCTGGCCGCGCCGGGCGATCTTCTCGGTGAGGATCGAGCGCTTGAGGAGCAGGACGGTGACCGCGTAGGCCGCCATGGTGGCGGCCAGCAGCGGCGCCAGAGCGGCAACGTCGCCGGTGATCTCGACGGCGAAGACCACGCCGGTCAGGGGCGCTGGCAGCGTGCCGCCGAGCATCGCCGCCATGCCGATCAGCGCCCAGAAGCCGTGCGCGCCGGGCAGAAGCAGCCCGATCAGCCACCCGACCGCACCACCGACGATAAGCAGCGGCGCGAGCACGCCGCCGGACGTGCCCGACGACAGGGCTGCGAGCCAGATCACGGTCTTCACCACCAGGATCATCACCACCGCGCTCGCCAGCATGTGCCCGGAGAGCAGATCGTGAATCACATCGTAGCCGACGCCGAGCGCCCGCGGCTCGACCAGGCCGCCGAGCCCGACCACGGCGGCGCCGAGCGCCGGCCACCACATCCAGTGCAGCGGCAGCCGGCCGAACCCGTCCTCAAGGGCGTAGAGCGCGCGCGTCAGCACGCCCGAGATCAGGCCGCAGGCGATCCCGAGGGCGGCGCAGGCGGGCAACCCCCACCAGGGCAGCGCCGGGTTGTCGGCGAAGGGGAAGAGCGGACCGGCGCCGAACAGCACCGGCCGCCAGCAGGTCGCCGTCACGGCGCCGACAGTCACTGGGACGAGGCTGCGCGGCCGCCACTCGAACAGCAGAACCTCGACGGCGAGCAGCACGGCCGCCACCGGTGTCCCGAAGATCGCCGTCATGCCGGCGGCGGCGCCCGCCACCAGCAGCGTCTTCCGCTCGGCGGCGCTCAGATGAAAGAACTGGGCGAACAGCGAGCCGACCGCACCGCCCGTGACGATAATCGGTCCCTCGGCGCCGAACGGGCCGCCGGTCCCGATCGCCACGGCCGAGGAGAGCGGCTTGAGCACCGCCACCTTGGGCGACATCCGGCTGCCGCCGATGAGGATCGCCTCCATCGCCTCCGGGATGCCGTGGCCGCGGATCTTTTCCGAGCCGTAGCGCGCCATGGCCCCGACGACGAGGGCGCCGATCACGGGAATGGCCACCATCCCGGGGCCGGGCGTGGCGCCGGCAAGGGATGTCAGCGCCGTATCGAAGCGGCCGAACCAGACCAAGTTGGTGACGAGGCCGATCAGGGTGAGGAGGATCCAGGCGGTGCCGCTCGCGGCCGTGCCGGTGATGACCGCCATCCCGGCAAGGGTGAGGACGCGCCAGTCGGCACTGAAATCGCCAAGCGTCCGCCGCCGCGGCCCGTCTCCGCCGCGCGCCGTCTCGAGCCGGCCGTTCATTCAAGTCTCCCCTGTGCAGAGTCTGTCATTTATGTCGGGTTACGATATATTCCACAACGGCCGGCTGCGGTCGTGGCGCGGCACGTTGTGGAACGGTGCGTCGCGTTGGTACGTCCGCTGAACCCACCGCAGAGGCGATCATGACGGTCGACATGCCGGAGACCGGCGCGCTCACCGCGGAGCAGTACGCAGCCCTTGCGGATTTCCGTTTCCGGCTCCGGCGCTTCCTGGCCTTCAGCGAAGCCGCGGCGGCCCGGGTCGGGCTGCCGCCGCAGCAGCATCAGGCGCTGCTGACCCTCGCCGGTCATGCCGGGCGCGCACCCGCCACAGTGGGGCTGCTGGCGGAACAATTGCTCATCGCCCCCCACAGCGCCGCCGAGCTGGTCGCCCGGATGGTCGAGGGCGGATTGCTGACCAAGGGGCGCGCGGTCGAGGATCGGCGGCGGAGCGAACTGGCGCTCACGCCCCGCGCCGAGGCGCTGCTGCGGACGCTGACGAACGCCCATCTGGAGGAGCTGCGCGGGCTGGCACCGGCCCTCACCGACGCGCTCGCGCCCGTGGGGCGTTGACGCGACGGGCGCCGGCGAACGGGCTTCCCGGGAGACCGAAATGACCGACATGGACGAGGCGAAGTCGCGCACCGTCAAGCTTCGGCGGTTCTACGCCGAACTCGTCACGGGCCGGGCCGCGCCGGAGATCACGGCCGCTTTCGCGGCGATCCCGCGGGAGATCTTCGCCGGGCCCGGACCCTGGTCGATCCCCTGCGCCACGATCGTCCGATCCCCGGAGCAGCGTCCGCATTACGTCCGCACGCCCGACGCCGATCCGGCCTTCCTCTACCAGGACGTGCTCGTCGCCCTCGACCCGGAGCGGGGCGTCAACATCGGACAGCCCAGCCTCCACGCCCTATGCCTCGCCGCGCTGGGGCTGCGTCCTGGCGAAACCGTGATCCAGGTCGGCAGCGGCAGCGGCTACTACACTGCTCTGCTGGCCCATCTGGTCGGTCCGGGAGGCCGGGTCCACGCCTACGAGATCGATCCCGACCTCGCCGCCCGGACGGCCGCCAATCTCGCACCCTGGCCCTGGGCGCAGGTCGCGGCGCGCTCCGGGGTCACGGCGGGATTGCCGCCGGCCGACGCGATCTACGTCAATGCCGGGACGGCGCGGCCGGCCCGCGCGTGGCTCGATGCCCTGAGGCCGGATGGACGGCTGCTCTTCCCGCTCCAGGGCCCGCAGAGGCGGGGCGGCCTGCTGCTGGTCCGCCGGACGGCCAACGACGCGGCGTGGCCGGCTCGGTTCGTGTCCCTGGCGACGTTCATCGCGCTTCAGGATGCCGACGACGGCGATGCGGTCCGGCTCAACGCGGCTTTTGCCGGAGGCGGACTGTTCGCGGTGCGGTCGCTCCGCTTCACCGGCGCGCGCGACGCGAGCTGCTGGTACGATGGCGGAGACTGGTGGCTGTCAACGCTGGACGCGTGAGCACCGGCCCTCAGCGCGCCCGCGCGACGCAGAACTCCACGGCACCGAGGAGCGCCGCCTTCACGGCGCCGTCGGGGAAGATGTCGAGGGCGGCGCGCGCCTCGGCGCCGTAATGCTGGGCGCGGGCCACCGTCTCCTCGAGGGTGCCGTGCCGCTGGAGCAGGTCGAGGGCCGTCTCCAGATCGCCGTCGCGGATCTCGCCCTGCTGAAGGGTCCGCCGCCAGAAGCCGCGTTCGCCCTCGCTGGCCCGGCGATGGGCCAGAACGATCGGCAGGGTGATCTTGCCCTCGCGGAAATCGTCGCCGACGTTCTTGCCGAGCTCGGCCGACGTTCCGCCGTAATCCAGCACGTCGTCGATCAGCTGGAAGGCGATGCCGAGATTCATCCCATAGGCGCGCGCCGCGGCCTGCTCGGCCTCCGGGCGCCCGGCCAGCACAGGCCCGACCTCGCAGGCGGCGGCGAACAGCTCGGCGGTCTTGCCGCGGATCACCGCAAGGTAGGCGGCCTCGTCGGTCTCCAGGTTCTTGGCATTGGTGAGTTGCATCACCTCGCCCTCGGCGATCACCGTGGCGGCGGCTGAGAGGATGTCGAGGGCCTTCAAGGAGCCGACCTCGACCATCATCCGGAAGGCCTGTCCGAGCAGGAAGTCGCCGACCAGCACCGAGGCCTCGTTGCCCCACTTGATCCGGGCCGCGACGCGACCGCGGCGCATGTCGCTCTCGTCGACCACGTCGTCGTGCAGGAGCGTGGCGGTGTGCATGAACTCGACGCTGGCGGCGAGCTTGACGTCCCCGTCGGTCCCGCCCGCGTAGCCGCAGAGCTGGGCGCAGGCGAGGGTCAGGATCGGGCGCAGGCGCTTGCCTCCGGAGGCGATCAGGTGGTTGGCGACTTCGGGAATCATCGCCACGTCGGATCCCGTCCGCGACAGGATCGTGGTGTTGACCCGCGCCATGCCGTCAGCCACGAGCGCGACGAGGTCGTTCAGCCCCGCCTCCGCCTCGGGCTTCGGGTTCTCGATGGAGAGGGCCATACCCAAGATCCGTAGCCTCCAGACCGGTTGCCCGTCGCCGGGTGGGCGATCCCTTCGCACGCGTCCCGCGGCGCCGCAACATCGTCCCCGGAGGGATATGGTGTACCGGCAACGCGGATCTCGCGCGACGAAACCGCCGATGTGCCTGTTGATGACGACAAGTGCGCGATGATTGAGCTGATCCGGGCCAACGATATCGTACTGATCGGCTTCGCGCGCTCGGTCCTCGAAGCCGCCGAGATCCCGGTCCTCGTGGCGGACAGCCACATGAGCCTGATGGAGGGCTCCATCGGCGTGTTCGGCCAGCGCCTCCTGGTGCCGCGCGACCACGAGGCCCAGGCCCGGCGCCTGCTCGCCGATGCCGGGATCGGGCACGAACTGCGCCAACCGTGATGGCTGAGCCGGACGCCTTCCTGGGCGGATTGCTGCGCCTGCACCAGCCGCCGCGGGGAGCCCATCGGGCGGGGACGGACGCGGTCCTGCTCGCGCGGCTGCTCCCCGTGAGCGCGGGTGATCGGGTCTGCGACATCGGGGCCGGGACCGGCGCGGTCGGGCTCGCCTGCGCCGCGCTGGCGCGGGGGCTTCAGCCCACCCTGGTGGAGCGCGATCCGATGCTCGCCGAACTGGCCCGAGCGAATGCCGCGCTCAACGGTATCGACGCCCGTGTCATCGTGGCCGATGTGCTCGCGCCAGCGGCGGAACGCCGCGCCGCAGGTCTCTCGCCGGACGCATTCGACGTGGTGCTCACCAACCCGCCGTTCTTCGCGGCCGGCAGCCACCGCGCCTCGCCGCATCCGGGGCGGGCCGCGGCCCACACCTTCGCGGAGGGCAGCCTGGACCTGTGGATCCGCGCCTGCACGGGGATCCTCCGGCCGGGCGGCCGGCTCGGGCTCATCCACAGGGCCGACGCGCTGCCCGCTGCCCTCGACGCGCTCAAGGGGCGCTACGGCGCCGTGGCGATCCGTCCCGTCCATGCTCGCGGCGACACACCGGCGATCCGCGTGCTGATCGCGGCGATCCGGGGCAGCCGCGCGGCGCCGCGCCTGCTTCCGGGCCTCGTGCTGCACGAACCCGACGGCGGCTTCACGCCGGAGGCCGACGCACTCCATCGCGGAGCACCCTGGCCGCTGGCCTGATGGAACCCCTCACGCCGCGAGGGCGGTGGGCTGCGCGTCGCGGATGCCGAGGAAGCGCTCGACCTCGGGCAGGTCCGGGAAGGCGAGGAATTCCGGCCGCAACGGCTCGGGCAGACCCTCGAAGTTGAGCCCCGGGAACGCGTCGGGATGCGGATAGAGCTGCCAGGCCGCCCCGGGCTCGACCGGAGGGAACAGGATCGCCACCTTCTCGGATCCGAGGCGCACGATCCGGGTCGGGCTGTAGGACAGCGTCTCGATGCTCCAGCTCTGGTGGGAGTCCCGGCGGGCCTTCATGGTGCGGCGGCTCGTCGCGCGATGCATGGCGGTCTCCTGCGGTTGGGGTGAAGGTGTGCTGAGGGTCAGGCGGCGCTGCGGCGCCCGGCCCGCTTCGGCCAGCCGAGGGCCACAAGGCGTGCCTTGGCGTAGTCGCGAACCTCGTCGCGGGTGCCGGCCGGCATCGTCGCCAGGATCGCCTGGGTGGCACCGTCCAGCATCAGGTCGGTGACGGCGTTGATCGTCTCGGCCTCGTCGATGCGGCGCTTGAGATCGCCCTCGGCCTCGGTGACCTCGTCGAAGGCGGCCGGCTCCTCGAAATCCTCGTCCACGGCCCGGACGGGGATCTGGTGCGCGCGGAACTCGTCGGCTTCCTCCTCGCTGTAGACGAGGCCGTGCAGCTCGATGAGCTTGAGGATCACGCGGTCCTTTCCGCGCTTCTCGGCCATGGCGTAGACGTAGGCCGCCTGCTTGCCCGAGACGCGGTAGTTCACGTTGACCAGCGCCTCGCCGAGCGACCACTCGACACGTTCGGTGCCGGGCTTCGTCCCCGGCAGCCGGCCGGTCACCAGGATCACGGCTTCGTCCCGCTCGGCGCGGATGATGGTCGGCGGTTCGAACACGATCCCGGCCTGCGCGGCGATGCGCTCCAGGGTCTTGTGATAGATCACGGCCGTGCCCTGCACGCGCCAGACGTTGCCCCCGAAGGGCTCGCCGTAGCGGACGAGGATGTCGGCGATCTGCTTGTCGGCGGTTCGCATGCGGGGCTCGTACCGGCGGGAGGAGGCCGCGCCGTCCACAGCTTTGTTGGACGACGCGCTTTTGTTCTCTTTTTGTTCGTATCTATATGCGTAATTGGCCGGTCCTGCGCAAGGGGCGCGCTCGCTCCACATCCGACCGCGCCGCGCCAAGGCAGACGCCGTGGTCGGGCCGTCTTCAGCGGTTTTGCCATTCCATGACGTGGAAGTACGGGGCTCGACGGTGCTGCCGGACCCGTTCGGGATCGCCGCCGGTTGGAAGCGGCTCGTCGAAGTGGATCAGGCGCAAGCCTGAGCTGAGCAGGGGTTTCATGTACGCGCTGAAGGGGCGGTGCCAATTCCGGATCGTGATTCCGCGCCAACTCACCCACTCGGAGCGCGCGAGCATATAATTGTCGAGCACGAAAGAGCGGGATCCGTCGTCGCGCTCGTGCCATTCACCCGCGGTGTTGAAGCTGTTGAGATTGGCGATCAGGAGAGAGCCGCCGGGCCGGAGCACGCGGGTCATCTCGGCGATGGCTGCTTCAAGACCGTCGATATCGATCAGCGTCAGATAACTCACGACGAGATCGAACGCGCCGTCCGCAAACGGAAGGGTTTCGGCCCTGGCGGCGATGTAGGTGCCCGATGGATCGCGGGCGATCGCAGCGTCGCGCAGGGTGGGCGTCGGCTCGATACCGACCGGCACGATACCTTCCGCCCGCAGCATCCGGCAGAAACGGCCTTCCCCACATCCGATATCGAGAGCCCGGCCGAAAGATCGACTCCGAACCCGTTCAAGCATCGGCGTATCGAGCACGTATGTCCGGCCGTAATCGCCCTGCTCACCGATTTCCGAGATCCAGGCCGATGCGGACTTTTCCCATCCATTGTCTCGAGTCTGCATCGCTTTTGCTCCGCTCCGGCGAGTCGTGCGATACGGACTCTATGGGCGAGAGGTGGTCGCTCGAACTATACCGGGACGAGCCATGTGCGCCATCGTCCTCACCCGCCTTTCGGCGCCGGGGGCATGGCCCAGGAAGCAACACGCGGGACGCGGGACGCCGCGGGAACCCAGGTGTCGGCCGTGTACGCGCGGGATCCGATCCCCGCGGCGCCCGCGGCAGCGGCCGGGCATCACCCCCGATCGCGGCCGTCTTTCTCGTCGCGGTGTCTTGTCGACGTCCCGGTCCTGCGCCTCGCTGCCGGCGGTCTCGGACGAGGTGCACGCACCTCCGGAACCCGCCCTTCAGCGCCGTGGCCTTCCAGCCGTCCCCCGCCTCGTAGTGGGCGGGTCCGCAGGGGGCTT
>NZ_JBKFBO010000093.1:0-36282 GCF_053346215.1 Methylobacterium sp. A49B | reverse complement strand
CCCTGCGAACTGGAAGGTCTGCCGTTCGGATCAATCAGGCCGCGAACTGCCGCAGCGCTCGGGTCACCTCGTCCCGCTTGTACGGCTTGGAGAAGAACACACCGCGCACCGGGAGATCCTCGGGCGTGGGGCGGTGCTTACCCGAGATGATGATCAGTTCGATGGGCGGCCAGCGGTCACGGATCATGGCCGCGAGCTTCATCCCGTCGACGCCGCCGGGCATGTCGATGTCCGTGAACACCACCCGGATGTCGAGGCGGTTCTCCAAGATGCGGACCGCCTCGTCGGCGCTGCGAGCCTCGACCACGTCGAACCCCGCCGTCTCGACGAGGTCGACCGCCATCATGCGCTGAAGGGGCTCGTCCTCGACCACGAGGATCACGGCGGAGGCCGTTGGCATGGCTTGTCCCATGATGGCTTCCTAGGACTGATGGATCTGCGCGAGCGGCGCGCGCATCTCGGCCCGGAAACCGGTGGGCGCGTAGCGCAGGTCGACGTCGCCCGTTCCGACCAATCCGAGGCGGATCAGTCGCGAGCCGAAGCCGCGTCTGGCGGGTTCCTTCACGGGCGGCCCACCGCTCTCCTCCCAGTCGAGCACCAGGTCACCTTCGTCGCCATCGCCGTCGACGCGCCAACTGACCCCGACGTGGCCCTCATCGTTGGAGAGGGCCCCGTACTTCGTCGCGTTGGTCGCGAGTTCGTGCAGCAGAAGAGAGACAGATAGGGTCGCGCGCGGCCCAAGCGAGACCTGCGGCCCAGAAACCTTGAGCCGTGTGGTCTGGGCGAAGGTGCGCAGCACCGCGCTGGCGACCGCGTCCAGGGGCGCCGCCGTCCATTCCTGCTGCAGAAGGACGTCGTGCGCCGCCGAGAGCGCGTGGATGCGCTTCTCGAACGCCTCGACTGGTTCCCGGTCAGGGACCGTCTTCAGGGTCTGGGTCGCGATGGAGAGGACCATGGCCAGCATGTTCTTCATGCGGTGGCTCAGTTCCTGGTTGAGCACTCTCTGCTGCTCCTCCGCCTCCAGGCGACCGATGGCGGCCCGGGTACGGTCGGCGACGTTGCGCAGGAAAGCCTGCTCCTCAGCCGTCCACGCGTGCGGGTCGGCCTTGAGGGCAAAGAACAGGGTGACGAACTGGCCATGCTCCATCAGCGGGATATTGGCGATGGACCGGACACCCAGGGTAGCCAGGGCGTCGCTGCCGTCAGCCGTGCGCGGGTCGACCGTCGCGTCGGCGATGAACACGGCCCGGCCCGCCTTGAGGTCGTCGACGTAAGACCCGTAGCTCCGGAACGAGTACACGCCGTTCAGGCTCTCGACCCCCTCCGCGACGTGATCGTGAGCGATGGTGACGGTCTCGCGCACGTGGTCGACATCGCCGTACCCCACGTGGCTGAGCCCTAGCGTGCGCGTCAGGATCTCGGCGGCGACCGGGGCGACCTCCGCCTTAGCGGTGACGTGGCGCAGCCGGTCACCGAGTTCGATCAGGGCGTTGCGGCGTTCTTCGGCCTGCTTGCGCTCGGTAATGTCGATGAACATGACGGCGATACGCTGATCCGCCTCTTTGTGGCCGTGCGCCTCGAAGGTGCGGTTGAGGGCGGGCACGGCGACCTCGAACGTCGCGGGCTCGCCGGTGTCGACCACGCCCGCATAGATGTCGATCAGCCATTGCGGGATGGTTGGGATCACCTCGCGGATGGTTCTGCCCACGGTTTGGTTCGCGGGCAGGCTCGACTGGGTCTCGAAGGCGGGATTGACCTCCAGGAAACGCAGGTCGACCGCGCGGCCCGCGTCGTCCCGCAGGATCTCGCCGGAGAAGAACCCCTCATGCATGCTGGTGAACAGGCCGCGCTAGCGGTCCTCGCTCGCCGCGGCGGCGCGCTCAGTATCCTTCTGGACCGTGACATCCCGGGAGACCGAGAGCAGCTTCTCGGGAACACCTTCCGCGTCGAGGATCGGCGTGACCTGGACGTCCCACCAGCGCGGGCTGCCAGCCATGGTGCTGGCTCCGCCCTGGAAGCGGCCGATGCCGCCCGCCTTGGCCGCCACGACGGCAGCCTTGGCGTCTGCGTTGCCCTGGCCCTGCCAGAAGTCCGGCCAGGGGCAGCCGCGAATGGCGTTGAAGTCGCTGACCTCCATCACGCGCTTGCCGCCCTCGCTCATGAACGTGAGGCGCGTATCCAAGTCGAGGACCTTGATGCAGTCGGCGGACGAGGCCAGCACGCTGCGCATGAAGGCGGCCTCCTCACGTCTCTCCCTGAGGGCACGCCGCAGTTCGAGCTGCGTCATCACCTGATGCGCGAGGACGCGCAGGGTCTGCTGCTGGACGGTGGTGAGATCGCGCGGCTCGTAGTCGAGCACGCAAACGGTGCCGATGGCGTGGCCGTCGGCGGTCTTCAGGAGCGCCCCGGCGTAGAATTTCAGATGGGGGTCGCCGGCGACCAGCGGGTTGCAGTCGAAGCGCGCGTCGCGGGTGGCGTCCGGAACGAGGAGAAACTCCTCTTCCAGGATCGCGCTGGCGCAGAACGAGCTGTCGAGCGGCGTTTCGCGCACGCCGAGGCCGACTTCCGCCTTGAAGAACTGGCGGCCCTCGCCGATCAGGTTCACGACCGCGATGGGCGTTCCGCAGACCGCCGAGGCGAGTGCGGCGATCTCGTCGAACCCCGGTTCACGCGGCGTGTCGAGGATCTGATAGCCGTGGAGGGCCGCCAAGCGGGCGTCTTCGGCGTCGAGGCCAGGGACGGCCAAGGACGACTTTGCCGGTTCAATCATGAACGAGATCGCTGCCGATCCGCGTGCCCGCACTCACTGTCAACCTGAGTAGCGGTAGGAAGTGTGCGTTCGGAAATGGGGAGATTTTCTGAGGGGCGTAGAGGGGCATCGGCGACAGGCGGTGTCAGTGACATGCCCTTTACCACAGGAGCTTCGATTGCGCATGAGACGATTGCGCGAGGGCTGACCGGCCCACAGGACACCGGTCCTCGTACAAGCGGTTCGGGCCGGTCGACCGGGGCCAAAGCCGACCCCGTGCAGCGTCCGACCCATGACCGCTTTCGGGGAACTCAGGAGGCTGTCCGCGCGACTGCGTCGGGTCGTCCGAGGTCCGTCCGCTTTTCAGGCCGATCTTCGCCGAAGCGGACCGACGACGTCCGGCCAGCATCTGGCGGTGCCGATCGCTCGCCGCAGGGTCTCAGATCGGCGGAACGACGACCGTCGGCCACGGGGCGGAAGCGGGCGAAGCGGCGCGCGGGCATTGGCTATGGGATCTGAGGATCTCGGTGGTCGCTCATCAACGACGGTGCGTCGGTGATGTCGTCCATGACGAGTTGGTTCAAAGCACAGATGAACGACGACAGCCGGTAGCCGTCGTGGCGCGAGAGCGCATTGTCGAAAGCTCGGACGTTCCAGAACGGGTCGTTCGGGCGGGTGATCGGAGCAAGGCCCGTCAACTGGAGGCCGTGGAGGAAGCGTGCGGCCGGCCCGTTCTCGCCCGATCCACCGGGCGCCAAGTCGGCGCTGTCCCAGAAGGTGCCGCGCCGGGCCGCGCGCGCGGTCCGGGCTCGCGTCAGCCAGTGATCTGAGCGCGGGCAGTCGATGTCGGCATCGGCGAGGGTGGCATAGGGGTGGTGCCGCTCGAGGCCCGGCGCGTCGAGGCCGAGCAACTCGTGGGTTGTGCCGAAGGGCGCAGCCGAAGGCTGAGCATCGGCGAGCACGCCCGCCGCGGGCCGGGGCGGATCGAGGTTGCCGATGGTGTGCGAATCCTCGCGCGTGGTGTTCTGGAACGGGAACGTGGCCGCCAGCAGCGACAGGGTGCGCAGCGGCAGCGTCAGCAACGCGGCTCCGAGATCGATGGGCGGCGGCGGGCTGCAGCTTTCGCCGCGGGGCTGACGGCCTTCGAACCGAGCCGCCACACGGTCGAGATAGCCTGCGGCCGGGCGGAAATCGAACTTGAAGGTGGGGAACAGGTCGTGCGTGGCCCAGTCGTAATCGACGCCCGCATCGAACATGCTGTCGGTCGCCGCGAGCCGGCCCCGGATCTTGCGGCGTTCGGCGGCGAAGGCATCGTCGACATCGAGGCCGATCCACGCGCAGTCTCCAGGCCGAAGGCCGCCCGCCGGGAAGGCGAGAGCCGCGGTCACCGACATCAGGACTGGCCGCTGGTCGGACGGAAAGTACCCGTCATCGCGCTCAACCTCTGAAGCCGGCGTGTGTGCGTCGGCATGGTCGGCCAATTTCATCCAGACCTCGCGCTGGATTGCCGTCCACTTGCTCGCCTCGGACGCGGGGTTGATCAGGACGACGAGGTTGCCGAGGACCGGCGGCAGCGTTTCGCCGAATCGGTGCCGGCGCACCGCCTTGACCATGTCATCCTTGAGTCCGCTCGCCAGCATGTTGCCGCCGAGGCTGTGCCCGGCGACGATCAGCTTGTTGTGCGTGCCCGGCGCGCTGAGCGTCGTCTCCAGCGTGCGGAAGGCTGAGATCGCCGCGGGCGCGATGGCCTCGCTCACCGGCTTTCGATCGAACAGGGTGGCGCCAGCCGACAGGTTTCCGAAGAAGCCACCGATCGTGTCGCCTAACCAGAGCCGCAGGCCGCGCTCGTCGACCCGCGCTCCGCGCCAGCCGACATAGATCGCCGTGACATCCATGTCGCAGACGCCGGGGTCGCTCCGACAGCGCTGTGCAAGGAAACGGGCGGCGTGGGCCGCATAGAGGCGCAGGTCTGCCACGTTGCCGTCGCCGATCCGCGCATCGTGCCGCCAGCCGTGGACGAATGCGATCACGTAGTGGGACCCGGTCGAGAGATGTTTCTTCAGGGCGTCCAGCTGCGTGATGACGGGCTTGATCGTCGTGGCCGACACGCCCTTGGCGCGCATCTCGGTGTCCATGGCGTGGCGAAGCATCGCGCTGTCGATGGCCGTGTCGCTCGCCCCCTCGCGAGAGACCAGCGCGTAAGGTTCGCCATCCTCCTGGAACTCGATGAAGCCGAGGTGGTATGAGAGGTCCTGCCGGCCGGCCTCGCGGGCCGGGACAACATGGCGCTGAAGCACGCAGCGCAGCCGCGTCGCCCAACGGGCATCCGTCGCGATGACCGCGTCTTCATCGTTGCTCGCGTCGACCCAGCCGTCGCCGTCGGACACCATCGCGGCCCGCAACGTGTCGCGACCCGTATCGGCCAGGATCGTCCAACCCTTCGCGAGCCCATCGCGGCATTCGGCAAGGCTCGGGTCGAGGTTGCGATAGGCTTGCGCCTGATCGGTCGAGAGCACGACGTAGTTCAGGAACAGGATGCCAAATGCACCGAGGACGAGCGCGCCAGCAATCTTGGCGGCGGCCCGCAACGCGTACAGGACGCCACGATTGAGGCCGAGGGCTCCCCGGTAGACGGCGTGCCGCCGCTTGCCCTGCCACGTCCTGCGGCGGACGGTCATCACGCCCGCCTCCGGATTGGGGGCACCGACGCGTGCCGCATCAGTCGGGTCGCATACGCCGTCATCGCACGTCCTTCCCGCCCTACCGCCCTTCGGTCGCTGTCGCTTCATTGTTACGGGACGGACGATGATGATCCAGTCCCGGTAACTGCATCGCGGAGGCCGGCGAAATCCCGTCGATCGAACCGGGAGGGATTCATCATGATGCGTGCGATTCTGCCGGCCGTCGCTCTCCTCGCCGGCACGGGCGTGGCCGCGTCCTCCTTGTCGAGTCTCATCGGCGCCTGGGGGCACGATTTCGTCGTCACGCCATTCGAGCCGATGCAGCTCATGGTCGCGATGGCGACTGACAAGACCACCGGCAAGCACGTCAACGTCATCAAGATGCCGGCCGGTCAGGTGATGGCGCTGGTGCCCCTCGATCAGATTTCGAAAATGCCGGAGATCGACCGTGAGAGCCTGATGTCCGTAAAGGGGGGCGAGTGAGCGATCGGCCGCACGCTCGAGTCTCGGCTGCGGTGACGCCCTCGGCTCCGGCGGTCGGCTGCACACGTGCCTCCGCAACCCCGTCGGCCCCGGATGCCGCGCATCCGCGAACAGCCGCACGCAATCTGCGGCGCTATGGGGCCAGGCCGCGCCCGGGATGGCCAGTCGCGGTGGGAGGCGGAGGGTTCCGGAGGGGGCGTGACGAGGCTGCTGTGACCGAGCGGTCGCGTCGGTAGTGGACGGCGACCGCGCCGCAGCGGAGCGGCGTGGCCGAGATCAGTTCGAGCCGTCGCGTGCTCAGCAGCCCACCCTGGTAGAGGGTCGGTCCATGACCGGCGATCCTCGGGTGGACGAGGAATCTGTACTCGTCGATGAGATCCAGTTGGTCCAGCGCGGTCGCGAGCTTGCCGCTACCGAGGAGCAGGCCCCCTGGGGTCGCGTCCTTGAGCGTCTGCACGCTCGTGCGCAGGTTGCCGGCGATACGGTGGCTGTTGGTCCACGGGAAGGCCGTTCGCGTCGCGGACACGACGTATTTCGTCTTGGCCTCCAGCTTGACCGCCCACGCGCGTATCGACGGCGGCGCCTCCACGTCGCCGCGGGCGACCCCGGGCCAGTAGCACTCCATCATCTCGTAGGTGACGCGACCCCAAAGCATTGCCCCGCTCGCGTCCATCAGGCGGGTGAAGAAGGCGAGCGTCTCGTCGTCGGATGTCCCCTCTCGGTGATCGACGCAGCCGTCCAGGGTGACGTTGATGCTGAAGGTCAAAAGCCCCATGCGGGGATGCTAACCCACGCGCGGGACAACGCGTAGGCCCATCGGATGCGGTTGATGGGAGACGTCCGCCCGGGGCGGCTTCCTGCGTATACCCGTCCGGGCGAAAGACGCATCAAGGCCGCCATCGCCGGTCAGGCTGCTCTTGGCCGAGCGCGGATCCGAGAATCCTCCGGTCCGGAGACCATCGAGATTCAGCAAGCCTCCGCTGTATCCTGGCCGAGCGCGGAAGCGGCGACCTGCGCCGAGGAACGCCGTCTCAGACGACGTGACGCGGAAGTGTGTCCAGGGCTTGCCGGAGCAGGCTATACTTCGCCTGGGTCACGCGCAATTCGCGGAACCAGTCGACCAGTCCCTTCCAAGGGTCGTTCAGCTGCTTCAGGCCCGCGGCGAAGGCCACGACTGTACCGAGCTCGGTCCGGCCGTTCACGACGAGGTAGCCGCCCACGCCCAAGGACAGCGCCACCCCGGAATGGTGCAACAGGTTCATCAGGAAGTTCATCGAGAACTTCAGCTTGAAGATGCCCATGTTAAGCCGGAACACGTGGTCGATACGCGCCTTTTGCAAGTTCGATGGTTTGTGTCGTCCCTGGCCGATGATGCCGCCGCTGATGCGGCGCAACGTACCTGTCCGCTTGACGACACGCCGATTGATGGCCCGCTGCATCAACGGCACGAACACCATTTGCGGCGAGAAGATCGCCAGCGCCAGGGCCGCCATCAGCTGGTCGAGGTACAGCATGTACCCGAACGTCCCGGCCACGATCCCGCCCTGAAGGATCGGTTCCGATACGCTCACCCCGACGAAGGCGCCGACCGGCTCTGCCTCCGCCAGGACGAGCGAGACCTCCACGCCCTCGACCTCGGCAGTGTCTGCCGGAGCAAAGGTGCCGAGGTCCTGCAGCAGCGTCTCGCGGAGGCTGCGAACAGCGCTCTCGCCGACGTAGCTGCGGTACACGTTAAGCCCGAGCTTCAGCACGCCCATCACGGTGGCCGCCGCGATGTACAGCAGTGCGAGCAGGACGATGGTCCGGGCGTTCCCGCCGGGAAGAGCCGCGTTGATGATGCGTCGCTGAAGCTCGAGGGGCGCCAGATCCGCGACGAACAGAACGATCGCCATCAGCACCAGGCCAAGCTGATGGACACCGCTCGCCTTCTTGATGAACGCCGGGAGCGTCCGCGGCGTCCCGAGCCGGCAGTCCTCCGGCCCGACGCGGGGCGCACTCGAAGCCAGGATCGCGATCGCGGACGGCATAGGACCTCCATGCCGAACCTCATGTCCTCCTTCGGCAAGGGTGGGCATTGCGCTCGATCAACCGTGTCGGACACGGCCCCGATCGCGTTGCAGGAAGGCCGCCCCGTTCGCCTGCCGGGAATCCTGTCTCGTTGAGTTGGATCAAGGTCCCAGCCGGACGCGTGATCGAGTGTGCCACCCCTGAACCGGCCAGCCCGGATCCCGGAGGTGGTCATGCGCATCGCCAACATCATGGTCTCGGTCGACCTCGGCGCCGCGTCCGCGCACCGCGTACGCTCAGCGGCCAGCCTCGCGGAGCGGTTCGGGGCCAAGCTGACCGGCGTCGCGGCACGGCCCGTCTTCGGTCCCATGCCGGTCGGCAACATGCGTGACGTCGAGCGCGTCTGGGCGATCGAGGAACGTCTGACGGAGGAGCAACTCGCGGAGGCCAAGGCGCTTTTCGAGCGCATGGCCGGGCAGGCGCTCAGGACGGACTGGCACTTCGCGCCCACCGATCCGTTGACGTACCTCAGTGCCCAGGCGCGCACCGCCGACCTTGTCGTCGTCGGCCGGCAGGGTCCTGCGGACGGTGACCCTGGTCCGATGAGGGTGCCCGCCGGGGCACTCCTGATGGAGGTCGGACGACCCGTACTCGTTGTCCCGCCGGGCATCGAGCACCTCGCGGCCGAGCAGGTCGTGGTGGCCTGGAAGGATGCGCCCGAAGCACGCCGCGCCCTTCATGACGCCTTGCCGTTCTTGGCACAGGCCGATCAGGTCTGCGTGGTGGCCGTGGGACCGGACGCGGTCAACGTCGGTGCCGAGGGCGCAGCCGAGTACCTGTCCGGGCACGGGATCAGAGCCACGACCCACCTAATCCGCAAGCCAGGGATCGACACCGCGGACGAGATCCTCCGGTTCGCACGGCGGGAGGACGCGGACCTCATTGTCATGGGCGCCTACGGCCACTCCAGGCTGCGTGAGTGGGTCTTCGGCGGTGTCACGCGCGACGTCCTGCAAACGACCCCCGTCTGCTGCCTGATGAGCCACTGATGTAGCCGCGCCCCCTCCTCGCCGTCGTCCTGGCAGCCATGCCGTTCCGTCCCGCCGCACCCGCGACGGCGGGGGACCGGCAGGTGCGCCAGGGCGAGAGCCTCACGCGGACGGACTGCGCTGGGGCCGCGCGGTCGGGCGCAACGGGATCGCCCGCTTCATGCCGCGCCGCCCGTCCGCGAGTTGCAGGCGCGCGCGCCGTCGAGCCGCTCGGCGAGGCGCTCACCGGGGGCATCCGCGCCGGCCAGCCTGACGCAGCCGAAGCGACGATCATCCCAGCGAATGGGCGCCGTCCCGTAAGCGGACGCTGCCGTTTGCGATCGGGCCTTCGCAAAACGTCGGCTTACGGAGCGTAGCGCCGTCGCGAGCGGCTGTTCTCGCCGCGATCCGGTCACTTAACCGGATGTGACGCCAACCCACGAACGGACGCGACCAGCCCATCGCGGTGCGCCGGCGATATGGACACCTCGTTTGAAGATTGTATACGATTGTTAGACATTTCAACTGAGGTGTCGTCGCCGCGACACGGTGACCGCGACGTCGCTCAAGGTCATGCGCTTCCGCGGGCGGCGGGCACGAGACCCGACTATGCATCTTCTGTACTCGACAGACACGCTGCCGTCCGCGAACAGGTTCAAGGTCTGGCGCGATCTGCTCTCAGAGCGTTACGGAGAGTTCGAGTTTACCCGCATCGATGACCGGGCGTTCACGAGCAAGATCGAGGCGACGAAGATCGGGTCCCTGCCGCTCGCGCGCATCACGCAAAGTGCAGCGGAGCAGACAAGCAGGAGGCGGCCGCGCAGCTATGATCTCGACACGGCGCTGGCGATCTTCAAGCTGGCTGGCGCGACGTCGGGAACTATCCAGGACGACCGCGCGGCCGTTCAGCGGCCCGGAGAACTGGTCGTCCTCACGCGGCGGCCCAGCGTGTTGGGAACACCTGACGATGGTCAGTCGCTGTTGATCGAGTTGCCGCGTGCCCGACTGGAGAGCGTGCTCGGCCCCTCCAACCTCTACACGTCGTTGACCATCGGGGCGGAACTGGCCTCTACGACGCTGGCCCTGACGTATTTCCGAGAGCTGATCCAGGTCGAGGGACAACTCAGCGCCGACGCGGCGGAGCGCATGTCGTCGATCGGGATCGACCTGATCGTGGCCAGCATTGCCGAGCGCATGGCCAAGGACGTGCCCCGGCCGCTGCACAGCAGCCTTGTGGTCCAGCGTGCCAAGGCTCACGTCGAGACCAATCTGCACGATCGGACGCTTGATCCGCCCCGGCTCGCGGCCGCCATGGGCGTCTCGCTGCGCCGGCTCCAAGAGTTGTTCCACGAGCGTGGCCAGCACATCTCCGACTGGATCTGGGAGCGCCGGCTGACGATGGCGGCCAAGCGCCTGGCCGATCCAGCCTGCCTGCACCTGCCGATCGGCACGCTGGCCTATGAGTGCGGGTTCACCAGCCAGGCGCACTTCTCCCGGCGCTTCAAGCACAGGTACGGCTACTCGCCCGGTGAACATCGCCGCGTGGCCCAGCGGCCAATGTGATGATCTGTCCGAGGTGCGGACAGCGGCTCGACAGTGCTGGCCGCTGCCGTGTGTTGCGCCCTCCAAGCCGGGCGCACAATTCTGGGCCACCTTCAACCCGATCTTCCGACAGAGCCTTCGCGCGCCTGCTGCTGTCGTCCGGACAACGTTGGTGTTCCCGACGGTCGCTCACCGTGCAGGTCAGGACAGCCAAAAGGGCTGCAAACCTGTCGGGAAATCGTGGACGTTATTCAAATGTCGGCACAATGAAGGGTGCCGACATGGCGCGAGACTGCTGCGGCGTCCGGTCTGCCGCATTGCGCATCCCGAAACAGATCATCCGCTGAGAGCGAGCTTCAGTCGCGTCCGTGTTCGCCGATGCACGGCCGCGTTGAGCGGATTTGAGACCGTCTGCCTTCAGGCGTCGAGATAGACGAGCGGACGGCTTGCCTCCGTCCCGGCCGCCTGGATATCTGGGCCTCGTCGCGTCCTGAGATCAACCATCCGTCAGCCGCCAGGGAACCGCCGTTCCGAGTTGGAACAAATCTTGGCCTCTCGGAAGCGGGCACGCGCAGCATATGCAAGTGCGAGCCCCGCCCTTGGATAGCTTACGCCAAGTCGCCGGCCGTTCTTGATGAGCATTCGACGCCGGTGACTTTATTCAATCTGGCGGGCGCGCCAAATCCGATGCGCCCAGGGCAAGTCGCCGCTCGGATGCGTGTGTTGCCGTTTCGCAACAGGAAACTCAACATATTTCTGGATTATAACTCGTCTAAATTAAATTGCAGTCCGGACAACCAGATCTCTCAGTGAGATGCGTGACAGACCGGAATCGCTCTTAGATCAATTATAGATTTATTGTGTCCGTCGCGCCGGAATAAATCTTGATGCGCATCGTGCCGCGAAAGTATCTCCGCATCCGAAGGCAAACAGCTTTTCGATACGTATCGGCTTCCGTGCGGAGCCGCGGAGTGAGTGATGCGCAGGACCTTCCCGTTTCAGCTTGTTGGGCTTCTCTTGACGACCACCTTCACTGCGACGACAGCGCCGGCGCAACAGGGCGCTGTTCCCGCCGAACTGGGTGAAGTCGTTACGCTGGACCAGCTCACGGTCGAAGGTGCAGGCGAGCGCCTGGAACCGCAGGGGGGCGTCACCATCGGCTATCTGACCAAGCAGACGCGGAGCGCCACGAAGACGAGCACGCTGGTCATCGACATCCCGCAATCCATCACCGTCGTTCCGCGTGAGCAGTTTCTCGATCAGAACTACCAAAACCTGACCGAGCAGCTGCGCTTCGTGCCGGGCCTGATCCCCGCGCAGGGCGAGAGCAATCGCGATCAAGTTCTGATCCGCGGCCAGAACACCAGCGCGGACTTTTACATCGACGGCATCCGCGACGACGTTCAATATTTCCGCGATCTGTACAATATCCAGCGGATCGAGGTTCTGAAGGGGCCGGACTCGCTCATCTTCGGCCGCGGCGGCGGCGGCGGCGTCATCAACCGCGTTCTCAAGGAGGCGGACGGCTACCGAGTCCGGGAGGTCGTGGCCGGCGGCGGCCAGTTCGGCGACAAGCGCGTCGCCGTCGATGTCGGCGACCGGATCAGCGACAGCGTCTTCTTCCGCCTGAACGGCGTGTTCGAGGATTCGGGAACCTACCGCCAGTTCGGCGACCTGACCCGCTACGGCGTCAATCCGACCGCCACCGTCCTCATCGGCCCGCAGACGACGCTGAAGCTCTCGTACGAATACTTCCACGACCAGCGCTTCCCCGACCGGGGTATCCCCTCGCAGTTCGGTCGCCCCTACCGGTACCGCGATAACATCCGGACCTTCTTCGGCAACCCGAACGTGAATGCCACGAAGGTCGATGCCAATATCGCGACCGTGCAGCTCGATCATCAGTTCGACTCGGGAGTCGAGATGCACAGCCAGCTGCGCTTCGCCGATTATGACCGGTACTACGTCAACACGCTTCCGGGCGGCGCCGTGAACGCGGCCGGGACCGCCGTGACCATCACCGGGTACCGCAACGACACGCCGCGGACCAACTACTTCAGCCAGAACGATTTCACGTACAGATTCCTGACCGGGGACATCAAGCACACGCTCCTCGGGGGCTTCGAACTGGGCTACCAGGAGGGGTTGGCCTACCGGCAATCCCTGTTCTTCGGAAATGGCCTCGCGAGCAGCGTCGTGGTCAACCCGCTCCGCCCGCTGACCTTCTCGCCGACCTTCCTGCGCAACAACGGCACGACGGATTCCAACGCGCGCTACAGCCTCGGCCTCGCCGCCGTCTACGCGCAGGACCAGATCGACATCACGGACTGGCTGCAGCTCGTCGGCGGCCTGCGGTACGACCATTTCGACTTCGCATCCACGGACCGGCGCACGCTGCTGACCAACACCCGCGTGGACGATCCGATCTCGCCGCGCGCCGGTCTCGTGCTGAAGCCGCTGCCGAACCTCGCCCTCTACACGAGCTACAGCGTCTCCTATCTGCCTTCGTCGGGAGACCAGATCGGCAACTTCACCCCAGGCTTGGTCATCGCGAAGCCGGAGCAGTTCGAGAACACCGAAGTCGGCATCAAATACGACGTCAACCCGCGCTTCCAACTCACCGCGGCGGCCTACAACCTGGATCGGTACAACCAGCGCCTGGCCGATCCCAACAACCCCGGCTTCTTCATCCTGTCGGGAAAGACTAATACCCAAGGCTTCGAGATCGGCGCCAACGGGTACGTCACCGACTGGTGGCAGATCGCGGGCGGCTATGCCTTCACCGATGCACGCATCGCCAGCGCGACCTCGGCCATCATCGTGGCCGGGAACACGGTGGGCCTCGTACCTTTCAACGCCTTCACGCTGTGGAACAAATTCGACGTGACCCAGGCCTTTTCCATCGGCGTCGGCCTCCTGAACTACTCACATACCTTCGCAGCCTCGGACAACACCGTTCGCCTGCCGGGCTACACCCGGATCGATCTCGGATTGTTCTACAACATCAGCGAGTCCGTCCGCGCTCAGGTCAATATCGAGAACTTGTTCGACCGACGCTACATCGCTACGGCTGACAACAACAATAACATCACGCCGGGCGCTCCGCGGACGATCAGGGCGCAGATCATTGCCCGGTTCTGATCGCGGCCGTTCTCGAGTCGCGACGGCGGCAGGCGTGTCCGCGCTTGCGAAAAGCGGACGCACAAGCGTCCGCCCGCCCGCCCGCCGGGGCGGCTGAGTCGGCATTGATCTACCGCAACCCTCGCTTTGGCTCTTCGGCCCAGAATTGCCACGCTGTCGCTAGGGGTGACAGCCGCTACCGCTGGCGTCTCGGTCGACTTTTCCTCCCCCGAGATGCCGGCGGTGGCGTCACCCGCCGAGGCCGGCGCCATGTCAGACGACGAGGGCGACGCATCCGGGCCACCGCCGTCGTTCGTCCGGACGCGGTACACGTTCGTCTTGCTCAACGAACGCGCCGAGTGGTGCGATCTTCGCTCACTCTACGCCGTGGACGATGCCGAGGCCTTGGCGGTATCCAAGGCTCTGGCGAAGGGTCGACCCTTTGAGATGTGGCACGGCTTCCGCTGTGTCGGCGTCTTCTCGGGCACGGAGCATTGAACGCGCGCCCACCCGAGCGGATCATGCGCGGAGAGTCCTTGCCACGCCTCAACCTGCCCGCCGGACGGTGATCGTCCCGCTCGGCTCCCTCGGGCTCGGGCTCGTCGGGGCGGGCGCTGCGCGACCTCCGCAGGTGCCGCACGGTCTCGGCATTCCGCGTTGCGATCCCCAAACAAGGACCGTACGATTGCCGTCTCGAACTCCGGTCAGTCCGGGAAGGTGCGCGTCCGGAACCGTCGCAATGTCGCGGCGCCCTCGGCGCGGCATCGCATGTTGAACCGCGCGATGGAGCGTCAGATGCTCCCGCCTTCCAAGCTGACGACGTGGGCTCTATTCCTGTCACCGGCTCCATCCCGCACCGGGGTGAGCCTTTTCCGGATCAGGCCAGCATCATGAAGGTTTCGGCGGACCTGTGTATCGTCCCGATGGGCGTCGGCCCGTCGGTCTCGCCGTACGTGCGCGCGATCAAAGGGATCATCGAGGCAAGCGGCCTGACCGCCACGATGCACCCCAACGGCACCAACATCGAGGGCGAACTCTCGGAGATCTGCGCCCTCGCCGAGCGATGTGAGGCCAAGCTCGCGGAAATGGGGGTGCAGCGCACCTTCTTCACGCTGATCTTCTCGACGCGACGCGACAAGGACCAATCCATGGCCGACAAGCTGACCGCCGTCTCCTGAGACGGCGCGCGGTGCGATTGCCGCGCGGATCTGGTTCCGAGGCTGCCTCAGCCGTGGCAGGTGCAGCCGGCATGCTCGCAGCCGGCGTGATCCTTGTGCCCGTCGGCGCATTCGTCACAGCAATACGCCTTGCCGTCCCGGGACACCGCCTTGCTCACCGGAATCACGCAGACGCAGTCCTGGCAGGCACATTTCACCATGTCGACATCGACGCTGGCCATGGTCTCCTCCTCGCTTCTTGTGTCTAGCGGTCGACGTTAGATCCGCCGCCTCGGGAAAGGAAGCCGGGCGGGGCCGCAGTGACGCGCCCGTGATCCCATTCCGCGCCTCGCGCGTTCCCCCGGTCCGGTCGCTGGCGTGCCGGATGGGAGGACGGCATGGCCGAGCAAGAGACCGGTGCAGTGCGGATCGAGCCCTATGACGGCCCGGCAGGCGGCTGGGGCTCCGCGCGCTCCCTGGTCGAGATCCTGACGCGTGAGGGCGTGCCGGTCACCGGCTCGGCGATGCTGCTGAAGCAGAACAAGCCGGACGGGTACATGTGTGTGTCCTGCGCCTGGGCGAAGCCCGCCAAGCCGCTCGCCTTCGAGTATTGCGAGAACGGCGCCAAGGCGACCGCCTGGGAGCAGACGCGACGGCGCGCGACCCCGGATTTCTTCGCCGAGCACACCGTGACCGAGCTGCTCGGCTGGAGCGACTATGCCCTGGAGGAGCAGGGCCGCCTCACGCATCCCATGCGGTACGATCCGGCGACCGACCGCTACCGGCCCGTCTCCTGGGGCGAGGCGATGGGCGAGGTCGGCCGGGAGCTGGCGGCGCTCCGCGCGGAGGATCCGCGCGCGGTGGTGTTCTACGCCTCGGGCCGCGCCTCCCTCGAGACCAGCTACATGTGGGCGCTCCTGGCCCGGCTCTACGGCAACAACAACCTGCCGGACTCCTCCAACATGTGCCACGAGCCGACCTCCGTGGCGCTGCCGCAATCGATCGGCGCGCCGGTGGGCACGGTGCTGCTGGAGGATTTCGAGACCACCGATCTGATCTTCTTCTTCGGCCAGAACGTCGGCTCGAACGCGCCGCGGATGCTGCACCCGCTCCAGGAGGCGCGGCGCCGGGGGGCGCAGATCATTACCTTCAACCCGCTGCGCGAGCGCGGCCTGGAGCGCTTCACCGATCCGCAATCGCCGGTGGAGATGCTGACCCGCTCTTCCACCCGAATCTCGACCCAGTATCATCCGGTGAAGGCGGGCGGCGACCTCGCGGCGATCACCGGCCTGTGCAAGGCCCTCCTCGCCATGGACCGCGAGGCCGTGGCCGCCGGCCGGCCTGGCGTGCTCGACCACGCCTTCATCGCCGAGCACACCCACGGCTTCGATGACTTCGTCCGGTTCTGCGAGGGTCAGGACTGGGCGGCGCTGGAGCGGCGCTCCGGCCTGTCGCGCGCGGCCCTGGAAGCCGCCGCCGCCGCCTATGCCCGCGCCAAGGCGGTGATCGGGGTCTACGGCATGGGCCTGACGCAGCACCGCAAGGGCACCGAAACCGTCCGGATGCTGGTCAACCTGCTGCTGCTGCGCGGCAATATCGGCAAGCCCGGGGCCGGAATCTGCCCGGTGCGGGGCCACTCGAACGTCCAGGGCCAGCGCACGGTCGGGATCACCGAGAAGCCGGAACTGGCGCCCCTGGACAAGCTCAAGGAGCTGTACGGCTTCGAGCCTCCGCGGGAGAAGGGGCTGAACACGGTCGAGGCCTGCGAGGGGATCCTCGACGGGCGGGTGAGAGGCTTCGTGAGCCTCGGCGGTAATTTTGTCCGCGCGATCCCCGATACCGGGCGGATGGAGCCGGCGTGGCGCCGACAGCGCCTGACCGTTCAGATCTCCACCAAGCTCAACCGATCCCACCTCTTGACCGGGGCGGTCGCCTACATCCTGCCCTGCCTGGGCCGGATCGAGATCGATCGGCAGGCGAGCGGGCCGCAGGCCGTGTCGATGGAGAGCTCCACCGCGCAGTTCCACGGCTCACGGGGCACGGCCGACCCGGTGGGGCCGCAGGTGCGCTCCGAACCCTGGATCGTGGCGGAGATCGCCAAGGCGGCCCTGCCGCCGAACCCGCGCGTCCCGTGGGAGTCCTGGGTCGCCGACTACGCCCGCGTGCGCGACGCCATCGAGGCGACCTACCCGACGGTGTTCCACGACCTGAACGGCCGGATGTTCCAGCCGGGGGGGCTGATCAAGCCGCTCGGGGCGCGGGACCGGAAGTGGGAGACCGAGACCGGCAAGGCGAACTTCGCGGTGCCGGAGGGTCTGGAGGCCGACCCCGACCTGCCGCCCCGCAGCCCGGACGTGCTCGACCTCATCACGCTCCGGTCGAACGACCAGTTCAACACGACGGTCTACGGCTACGACGACCGCTTCCGCGGCGTGAAGGGCACCCGCGACGTGCTGTTCATGAACCGGCGCGACATCGGCCGGCTCGGGCTCGCGGACGGCGGCGGTGTCGACGTGGAAACGGTGGCCGGCGATCGGGTGAAGCGGCGCGTCGGCGGCCTTCGCGTAGTCGCCTACGACATCCCGGAGGGCAATTGCGGCGGCTACTATCCGGAGCTGAACGTCCTTCTGCCCCTGTGGCACCATGACGAGCAGTCCAAGACACCGGCCGCAAAGGCCATCACCGTGCGGGTGACGCCGGTGGCCCGTCCCGGCTGAGGGAACCGTCTGGCGCATCGGCGCGCGCTCCGGCAAGGATCCGCGATGGATCAGGCGACCCCACCCGACGCGCGGCCGGACACGCGCCTCTCCGATCTCCTCGACCGGATCGCCGCCGGAGCGCCGCTGCGGGAGCCGGGAGCCGACCTCTCGCACCTGAGCGCCTCCCGCGACGTTCTGGCCACGCTGCCCGGCCTCGGGGTGGCTCCGGCCGCGGATCCCGAATCCGGCGGCCTGCCGCTCGCGGGGGCCGACCTGTCTCGCGCCCGGATGGAGGAGGCCGATCTCACCGGCGCGAACCTGCGCCGGGCCAACCTCGCCGGCGCTGTCGGGCGCTCCACCCGCTTCGCCGGCGCGATCCTGGAGGCGGCCGACCTCTCCGACGCCGATCTTTCCGGCGCGGACTTCACCGACATCGTCGCCGGACAGGTGAAGTTCACCGGCGCCATGCTGGAGGACGCGCGGTTCGGCCAAGCCGCGATGCGCTTCGCCGACCTGTCCGGTGCTCTCCTGGACGGGACAGACTTCGCGGGCGCCGACCTCTGGGGGGCGGATTTCTCCGGGGCGGACGCGGACGACACCGTGTTCCGCGCCGCGCGTCTCGACGAGGCCAAGCTCGCCGATACCAACCTCACCCACGCCGATTTCGCCGGCGCGAGCCTGACGAAGGCGACACTGGCGGGCTCGCGGCTGCGTGGGGCCAACTTCGCCGGTGCGAAGCTCGACGGCGCCGACCTCTCCGGCGCCGACCTGTCGGACACCGACCTCGTGCGGCTGAACCTTGCCACCTGCCGGTTGAAGCACGCCCGCTTCGCCGGCGCGTGGCTCAACGGCACGCGGATGAGCGTCGAGCAGCTCGGGGGCGCCGTGGGCGAGGAGGTGGCCGGCGCCTACGAGGCCGCGCAGGCGAGCTATCTCGCCCTGGAGCAGAACTGGAAGAGCATCGGCAGCCACGATGCGGCGAGCTGGGCCTACAAGCGCGGCCGCCGGATGGGACGCTTCCACGCCGGGCGGCAGGCCCGCGATGCCTGGACCGACCGGGACTGGACCGGATTGGTGCGTCACGGCTACCGCTGGACGGCCGACCGCTTCGTCGAGTGGCTGTGCGACTACGGCGAAAGCCTGTCGCGCATCGCCCGGGCCTTCGCGCTGCTGATCGTCGTGTTCGCGGGCCTGTTCGGGCTGACCGGCGGCCTGTTCATCGTGGAGGGGCCGGAGGCGGGCCCGACCTACAATCCCCTCGATCTCCTGAGCTACAGCGCCCTCAACATGATGACGGCGAACCCGCCGGAGATCGGCCTCAAGCCCACCGGCCGCGTCACCAACCTGCTGGTCGGTATCGAGGGCGGCGTCGGCATCATCCTGATGGGGCTCTACGGCTTCGTCCTGGGCAACCGGTTGCGGCGATGATCGTCTGCGGAGCCGCGTAAGCGGCGCCCTCCAGGAACGCGCCGCCCTATTCCCCCTCGCTGAGCCGCTCGATGACGAGGCTCAGATCCTTGCGCAGGGCGCGGATCTCCGGCTCGCTGAGTTCGAGCTGGCACATCACGCTCTCCCGGACCGAGACCGCCTCGGAGCGCAGAGCGGCGCCCTGCGGGGTCAGCGCGATCTCCACCTCACGCTCGTCGGACTGGCGGCGGGTGCGGCGCAGGAAGCCGGCGGTCTCCAGGCGCTTGAGAACCGGCGTCAGCGTGCCGGAATCGAGGCGCAGGCGTCGGCCGATCTCGGAGACCGTCACGCCGTCCTGCTCCCAGAGGACCAGAAGAACGAGGTACTGCGGGTAGGTCAGACCGAGCCGTTCGAGGAACGGCCGGTACGACTTGGTCATCCGGTGCGCGGCCGCGTAGAGCGCGTAGCACAGCTGATTGTCCAAGAGGAGCGGATCCACCTCGCGCTCCACCTCCATCGTCTCGACAGTGGGCACCATATCGTTCGCCTATCGCGGTCCGGGCACCGCTACTCTCGACCGCGACCGCGGATGGATCCGTATAGCACAACACGCGAGGCCAGCGCACAAGGTCCGGCCCGGCAACAGGATTTCGCACAGCGGGGTGCGGTTCACGATTCGTTAGCCCGGGCGTGGGAGCGCCGCCAACGTGTCGAGGAAGCCGGCCTCGTCCTCCAGGGTCCGGAGATCCAGGAGGATTGCGTCGCCGCTGATGCGGCCGATGACCGGCACCGGCAGGGCGCGCAGGCGCTCGGTCAAGCGCTTGCAGCGCCCTCCGGCGCCGCGGCGCGGGTCCGCGCCGCCGACGGCCGGGGTGAGGACGAGGGCGGCGCTCGGCAGCGTCTCCACCGGCAGGGCCCCGGAGCCGATCTGGCTGATGCACGCTGCCACCGAAACCGTCGCCCATCCCGACACCCGCTCCGCCACGGCGGGGGCGAGATCCTTCGCCCGCGCGGCGATGTCCGCACGGTCGCGCGTCAGCAGGCGGAGCGTCGGCAGTTCCTCGGCCAGCCGCTCCGGGTGGAGGTACAGCCGCAGCACCGCCTCGAGCGCCGCGTAGGTCATCTTGTCGACGCGCAGCGCCCGCTTCAGCGGGTTCTTACGGATGCGGGCGACGAGATCCTTCCGGCCGGCAACGATGCCGCACTGGACCGCCCCCAGCAGCTTGTCGCCGCTGAACGTCACCAGATCCGCCCGCTCCAGGGCCGCGCGGACGGTGGGCTCGGGTGGCAGCCCGTAGGCCGCGAGATCCGCGAGGCTGCCGCTGCCAAGGTCGTCCGCCAACGGCACGCCGCGTTCCCGGCAGAGGGCGTACAGGGCCTCCGGATCCGCCGCGGCCGTGAAACCCGCGATGGCGTAGTTGCTCGGATGCACCTTCATGACGAGGCCGGTGCGCGGCCCGATCGCCTCCGCGTAGTCGCGCAGATGCGTGCGGTTGGTGGTGCCGACTTCGCGCAGGCGGCAGCCGGCCCGCACCATCACGTCCGGGATCCGGAAGGAGCCGCCAATCTCCACCAGCTCGCCCCGCGAGACGATGACCTCGCGGCGCATGGCCAGCGCGTTGAGCACCAGCAGGACTGCGGCCGCGTTGTTGTTGACCACCGCCGCCGCCTCGGCGCCCGTGAGCCGGCGGATCAGGCCCTCGACGTGGTCGTCCCGCTCGCCGCGGGCGCCGGTGGCGAGGTCGAATTCGAGGTTGCTCGCCTGCGTCATGACGGCGGCCACCGCCTCGGCGGCCGACCGGGGCAGCAGGGCGCGGCCGAGATTGGTGTGCAGCACCGTGCCGGTGAGGTTGAAGACCGGGCGCAGGGACGGGCGGTGCTCGGCGGCGAGGCGCGCGGCCGCGGCGTCGCGGAGGGCCGCCGCATCCGGCACGCGGCCGCCCGCGGCCCGCAGATCGGCGAGCACGGCCCGGACCGCGCCCGTGAAGGCGCTCCGCCCGTAGGCGGCGAGAACCTCAGCGTCGGCACCGCCCACGAGATGCTCGACCGAGGGAGGCCGGAGCGAACCGGGCGCCACGCTGTCTGGCATCGGCCTTGTCTCTGCGGACGAACTCATACGGGAGCAGACATAACAATACTCCTGTACAGGGCCAGCCTAATCCAGCGCGCGTAATCCGCGCAGGTTGTTCTGTCCCCAGCACGCCGTTAAGGCCAGATCCGGAAAACAGTGGTCGGCGGCATCCCGCCCCTTGCGGGAATGCTCCGGCCGCGCGACCACGAAGACCCGCCGAGCCCTCTCGGGAGACGCCGCCATGTCCCGATCGACCACCCTGATCCACCCGATGATCCTGTGCGGCGGGACGGGGACGCGCCTGTGGCCCGCCTCGCGGGAGAGCATGCCCAAGCAATTCGCCCGGCTGGTGGATGCGGACCGCTCGACCTTCCAGGCGACGCTGGCGCGGGTGTCGGACGCCTCCGTCTTCGCCACGCCCACGGTGATCGCCTCGGCCGAGGCCCGCTTCATCGTCGCCGAGCAGCGCGACCAGCTCGGGCTCTCCGCCGCCATCCTGCTCGAGCCCCAGGGCCGGGACTCCGCCGCCGCCGTGGCGGTGGCGGCGCTCCACGCCGCGGCCATCGACCCGCAGGCCGTGGTGCTGATCATGGCCGCCGATCACGTCGTGCCCGACACGGCCGCCTACGTCGACGCCGTGCAGCGGGCCGCCGCCGGGGCGCGGGCCGGCTACACCATGACGCTCGGCATCGAGCCGCACCGGCCGGCCACCGATTACGGCTACATCCGCCGCGGCGAGCCGATCGCCGAGGCGCCGGGCGCGGCGCGCGTCGCCCGCTTCGTCGAGAAGCCCGACCGTGAAGGCGCCGAGGCACTGATCGCCGAGGGCGCGGTGTGGAATTCGGGCTACTTCCTGTTCCGCGCCGACCTGATGCTGGCCGAGCTCGAGACCTTCGTGCCCGAGGTGCTGGCGGCCGCGCGCGCGGCGCTGGAGGCGGCGGTGACCGACCTCGACTTCGTGCGCCTGGACGCAGCCGCCTTCGCCAAGGCGCCCAAAATCTCGATCGACTACGCGGTGATGGAGCGGACCGAGCGGGCCGGCGTGCTGCCGGTGTCGTTCGCGTGGTCGGATGTCGGCACCTGGGACGCGGTCTGGCAGGTGCTGGACCACGACGCGGCCGGCAATGCCGTGCGGGGCCGGGTATCACTGATCGGCACCAAGAACAGCCTCGTCCACAGCCAGGGCGAGGGCCTGACCGCCGTGGTCGGCCTGGAGGACGTGGTGGTGGTCTCCACGCCCGACGCCGTGCTGGTCGCCTCCAAGGCCCATTCGTGGCAGGTGAAGGAGTTGGTCAACGCCCTGCGGGCGGACGGCGTGCCGGAGGCGGACTCGCACCTGCGGATGTACCGCCCCTGGGGCTGGTACCAGCGGATCGACATCGGCGAGCGCTTCCAGGTGAAGCGCATCCAGGTGGTGCCGGGCGGTCGGCTGTCGCTGCAGAAGCACTACCACCGGGCCGAGCACTGGGTGGTGGTGCGCGGCACCGCCGAGGTGACGGTGGACGAGCGGGTGGTGCTGGTCCACGAGAACGAGGCCATCTACCTGCCGATCGGCTCGATGCACCGCCTCTCGAACCCCGGCAAGATCCCGCTGGAGCTGATCGAGGTTCAGGTCGGCTCCTATACCGGCGAGGACGACATCATCCGCGTCGAGGATATCTACGGGCGCTGAGGCCGAAACCGGCCGGCACGGTCCGGTGTGGGTTCGACTGTTGTGACCGGTGCGGCGGCCGGAACGCCCCTTGCGATGGGCGGGCCCTGTGGCTTCGGGATGAGCCTCAGGGCCCGCCATCGTCACGGCACGTTGGTTACGGCTTGTTGGCGGGAGCCGGATTAGTCGTCGTCGGCGGAGGCGCAGGGTTTGCCGGCGCCGTGCTGGCCGGGGGTGGAGGCGGCGCGGGAGCGTCGGCCTTCTTCTCATCCTTGCAGGCCGTGAGGGCGAGCAGGCCGACGAGCGGCAGCAGATAGCGAATGCGCATGAGCGTTCCTCTTTGGCCAGTGTGGGTGAGAGGAACGTAACGCGGCCGCTGTTTGATCCAGTCTGGATCGATCCGGGCCACGCGCCCGACGCCAGTCCGGTAGATCATGCCGCCGAGGATGCGTGCCGCCGGTTCGTCGCGGATGCACCGCCCGCAGACTGTCATTCGCGGCCGCTCGCGACCCGGCGAGGTCATGCCCGGCATCCTGCATCGCGCGGGAAGGCGGACGCTGCCTCAGATCACCGCCAGGGCTGGACTTCATACCCACCGAAGATGCGCTCGCGCGGCAAGTCGAAGATGAAGTAGGGGTTGAGCGGCGGCGGCGCGCCCACCGCGTCCAGCCTCTTGCGCTGTTCGGCGGAGAGCACGATGTCGAGCGCGGCGACGTTCTGTTGGAGCTGTTTCGGGCGGCTCGCCCCGACCAGCACCGAGGACACGCCGGTTCGCCCTGCCACCCAAGCCAGCGCCACCTCCGCCATGGACCGGCCGATCTCGCCGGCCACCGCGCGCAGCGCGTCGACGACCCGGAAGTTCTGTTCGGTGAACAGCATGCCGCCGAAGGGGTTGTCACCGTTAAGGCGGCCGTCGCTGCCGCCCTCGATGGTCTGGCCCGAGCGGTTCGGCAGGCTGCCAGCTGGACCGGCCTCCGCGATCTTCTCGCGACCGTACTTGCCCGTGAGAAGGCCGGCGGCGAGCGGGCTCCAGGCCACCAGACCCATGCCCATCGCCGCGCCTGCCGGCAGGATGTCGAGTTCGACCCCGCGATCTGCGAGCGAGTAGCAATATTGCAGCCCGATCGGCTCCGGCAGGCCGTGCGCGCGGGCGAGCATCGCGATCTGCGCAGCATACCAGCCAGGCGCGTTCGAGAAGCCGTAGTGAAGGATATCGCCGCGTCGGACCGCATCCGTGAGAGCGCGCAAGACCTCCTCGGGTGGCGTGGTGCGGTCCCAGACGTGGGTCCAGTAGAGATCGATGAAGTCCGTGCCGAGCCGTCGCAGAGAGCCTTCCAACCCGTCGCGGATGTTGCGCGCCGAGTTGCCACCGGCCAGCGGCGTGTCGGTACGGCGGGGAAAGCCGGACTTGGTGGCGATCACCATCCGGTCGCGCAGCTTCCGCTCAGCCAGGAAGCGGCCGAGCATCCGCTCGCTCTCACCCCCCGAATAGACGTCCGCGGTATCGACGAAGTTGCCGCCCGCCTCGACATAGCTGTCGAAGATCCCGCGGGAGCTTGCCTCGTCCGCACCCCAACGGCCTGCGCCGAAGGTCATGGCGCCGAGCGCCAGCGGGCTGACGAGCACACCGGAGCGGCCGAGTGTACGATAAGTCGAAAGCGTCATTGATGCCCCTCCTTCAGGATTGCAGCGGAGATAGCACCGGCATCGCTGCCGAATTACCGTTCTCATCCGGCAAGGGCTTTTGAGTTCGGTGCAGCAATGGCTCGAGGCGACCTGGACGATCTGGCAGCGTTCGCGGCAATCGCGCAGGCGCGTAGCTTCACACGGGCCGCCGCCCGGCTCGGTCTGTCGCCCTCCGCCCTCAGCCACACGTTGCGGGATCTGGAACGGCGGCTCGGCGTGCGTCTCCTCGCTCGCACGACGCGCAGCGTCGCGCCGACGGCGGCGGGCCGGCACCTTCTCAAGTCGCTCCAGCCCGCGCTGGACGAGATCGGCCAGGGGCTCGCAGCGTTAGCGGACTGGCGCGACGCACCGTCCGGCACGTTGCGCCTGACCACCTACAGTCACGGTGCCCGCACGGTGCTGGAACCACGGCTGCCACGCTTCCTGCTCGACCATCCCGACATCGCAGTGGAGGTCGTCGTGGACGACCGTTTGGTGGATATCGTCGCCGACGGGTTCGACGCCGGCATCCGGCTCGGCGACACCGTCGAGCGCGACATGGTGACCGCGCGCGTTGGCCCCGACCTCAAGACCGTCGTGGTCGGGACGCCGGACTACTTCGCCGTCCATCCTCGACCCGAGAGCCCGGCCGACCTGCGAGAGCACCGCTGCATCAACTACCGCTTGATCGGCGCTGGTGGACTTCTTCCCTGGGAGTTTGAGCGGGACGGTCGGGAGGTGAAGGTGCAGGTTGGCGGGCAACTCATTGTCAACAACGAGACGTTGGCTGCGGCTGCCGTACGGGCAGGGGCAGGGATCGGCTACATGATGGCGCACGACGTCGCTGGAGAGATCGCCGACGGCCGGCTCCTCCAGGTGCTGAGCGATTGGTGCGCGCCCTTTCCCGGATGCCGTCTCTACTACCCGAGCCGTCAGGTCTCCCCTGCATTGCGCGCGCTGATCGACGCGCTCCGCTGGGCGGACAATAAGGTGTTTCCCTGAGTCCGAGATGTCGCCATTGCGCTCTCACTGCTCCCAAGCTGACCGTCCGGAATCCACCTTTGCCGACACTGCCGCGATGAATCCGCAGGGTTCCGCCCCTTATGTGGAGACCGGCCAGCTTTCCGCGACGCAGAGACCGGGCCCCATCCAGGAACAATGCACCCGGCCCGGTAGATAGCCAGACGTGTGACCGCCGCGCCGGCGCACGATGCTGGCGCACGATGGGATCCAGGGTTTACCGCATGAAGCACAAGCCGCTCCGCGAGCAGGTCATCGTGATCACCGGCGCCTCGTCGGGCATCGGCCTCGCCACTGCCAAGATGGCGGCGGAGCGCGGCGCCCGCGTCGTCCTGGCGGCTCGCAGCGGCGATGCCCTGACGCGGATCCGCGCCGAGATCGAGGGCGTCGGCGGCAAGGCCATCGACGTGGTCGCGGATGTCGGCCGCCGCGCAGACGTGCAGGCCGTCGCCGACCGGGCCGAGGCGACTTTCGGCGGTTTCGACACCTGGGTGAACGTGGCCGGCGGCTCCATCTATGGCCGGCTGCGCGAGATCAGCGACGCGGACCACGAGCGCCTGATCCAGACCAACTTCTGGGGCACGGTGTACGGCTCCCTGGTGGCGACCGAGCACCTGCGCCGGCACGGCGGCGCCCTCATCAACGTCGGCAGCATCGCCTCTGATCTGGCCTTCCCGTTCCAGGGCATGTACGCGGCCTCGAAGCACGCGGTGAAGGGCTTCACCGACGCCCTGCGGATGGAGTTGCTCGCCGAGAAGGCGCCGGTCTCGGTGACGCTGATCAAGCCGGCTTCGATCGACACGCCCCTACCCCAGCGGGCGCGCAACTACATGGACCGCGAGCCCAGCCTGCCTCCGCCGATCTACCCGCCCGAGGAGGTGGCGAACGCCATCCTGCACGCGGCCGTGCATCCACAGCGCGACATCTTCGTCGGCGGTGCCGGCAAGGCCTTCACGGCCAGCAAGGAATTCGCGCCCGGCGCCTACGATTACCTCGCCCCGGCGATCATCGCCCTGCAGAAGCGCGCGAGCGCTCCCCGCAACCCGGAGGGCGCCCTGCACGCGCCGGTGCCGGCCGGCGAGATGCGGGGCGACCCGCCGCTGCCGGTCATGCGGACCAGCGCGTACACGCGGGCGAGCCTGCACCCGGCCGCGGCCGCGGCCGGCCTGCTCGGCATCGGCGCGGCCACGGCGCTGGCGGTTATCGGGACCGGGTCCCGACGCGGGCGGCGTCGATAGGTGAACGCCGTGGCGAGAATCCTGCCCGGCCCGGACCGACCGGTGCGGGACGCGCAGCGCGACCCGCGCATCGTCCCGCGCCGGATGGTTCAGCTGTCAGGTGACCGGACGATCGCCTGGGCGGAGGCCGGGAGCGGTCCCGACCTCGTGGCGATCCACGGGACACTGATGTGCCTGGAGGATCTCTGGCTCGGGCCCGTGCCGGCGCTCGCCGAGCATTTCCGCGTGGTGGCGGTCGACCGTCCGGGCCACGGCTTCAGCCTCCGGCCCCGCGGGCGCGCCGCTGATCTCTGGGATCAGGCCGCGCGGATCCGGGAAGCGGTGCAGGGCCTCGGCCTGCGGCGGCCCGTCATCCTCGGACACTCGTTCGGCGCGGCCGTGGCCCTCGCCTACGGGATGCTGCACCCGGACGAGATCGCGGGCGTCGTCGCAGTCGCGCCAATCTGCTTTCCGGAGCCGCGCCTGGAGCAGGTGCTGTTCGGTCCCCGGGCCCTGCCGCTCGGCGGCGATCTCCTGTCCGGCATGCTGAGCGCGGGGAGTGACAAGGCGCTCCTCCCGCTGCTCTGGAACGCCATGTTCTTCCCCCGCACCATGCCGGACCGCTTCGCCCGGACCTTCCCGTTCGATCTGGCCGCCCGCCCCGCCCAGATCACCGCCGAGGGAGAGGATGCCGGCTGGCTCTGGCCCGGTCTCGCGCGCAGCGTCCTCGGCTACGGCTCCCTGCGGGCGCCCGTGCGCCTCCTCGGCGGCGGCGCCGACCTCGTAGTGAACACGTTCGTGCACGGCCAGCGCGCTGCCCGCATGATCCCGGGGGCGGAGATCGAGATCCTGCCTGAGGCCGGGCACATGCTGCATCATTCCCATGCCGGAGCGGTTGTGCGGGCGGCCCTGTCCCTGCGGCAGATCCCGTAGCAGCGGCCTCCACCGCGCAGCAGCGGCCGAGTCCATGGACCTCGCGATGCCGGGCTCCCGATGCCGGGCCCACGGCGCCGCCGAACGTCTGAGGCGACGGCAGCGCCCCGCGGGACGTGTACGCGCGCACGCCGTCAGGTCACAGGCCGCCATACCTCCCGTCACGACCCGATCGCGCGAGGAGACTTCGTCATGACCGCACCGCAAGCCATCGCGACGGTGTTCTTTCTCGTCTCCCTCGGTTCCGTGCTGATGTTGGCCCTCCTGACGGTCCTCTCGGCGGCGCTCGAAGCCGTGGGGACGGCTTGCCGGGCCGGACACGCTATCCGATCACATCCACTCAAAGCGGCGGCCTGTCGCGCGCACCGGACCGCCCGCGCCCGCTTCGATCTGCACTCGGCAAGCCGGCAGTACTGCATCGCCGTTCCGGAGGTGTTCCAGGACACGTCGACCCTGAAAGCTTGAGCATACATCGAGCCTACAGCGCGAACACAGTCGCGAACGTGATGGAGACCATGATGACCTGGACCAACCGCATCACCCTTGCCGCCACCCTGATCGGCGGCGCAATCGCCCTGATGGCGTACGCGCAGGCACTGAGCCTGCCCACGCACTTCGTCTGAGCCGGACGCAGACAGTATCTGGCCGGGCGGCGGCCGAGAGGTGGCGCTGCGCGGCTCTCCCGGCCGCCGCCAGGGTTCCGGCCCGGCCGCCCTGGATCGTCCGTCAGGTCATCCGGGCGATCACGTCGTCCTTCCAGATCACGCGGTGGAGCACCGCCATCGCCACGTGACCGATCAGCACCGCCAGCAGGAGGAAGGCCAGCCATAGGTGAAGCAGGTCGCCCGGGATCATCATCCATTCGATCTTGCTGTCCCGTCCCGGCATCAGCGGGATGCCGTAGGGCGTGAATGGCTTTCCCGAGCCGTACTGGCGCAGGAGCGCAAGGGCCGGCACCACGATCATCAGGCCGTAGATCACCCCGTGCCCGATGACCGCGGCACGGCCCAGGCGGCCCGTATGCGCCGGCCGCCGCGGGAGGTTCGCGAGCCCCCAGGCGCCGCGGAGCAGGACGAGGGCGAACAGGGTGGCACCCAGGGTGAAGTGGCTGCCGCCGACGAAGCGCGTGAGCGCCGTGTCGCCGATGGCGACGTAGAGCAGCGCCCCGGTGAACTGCCACGCGAAGAGCGCCGCCATCAGCCAGTGAAAGCCGCGGCTGACGCGGCCATAGCGCTGCGGCGAGTCCCGCCAGGTTGCGGTCCGGTCGCCCGCGGCATTTCGGGACGCGCGCACCTCCAAAGGCCGGATCACGCCGCGACTCCGTCTCTCTGATCGCCCATCCACAGGTCGCCCGCCATGTCCCGCGTCGTCAGAATCTCCGCCGCCGCGCCCGTGAGTGCCCGGTCGGGCCCCGGCTGCCGCAGGTAGGTGGCGAGGTCGCGCGAGAGTCGTTCCAGCGGGTGCGTCCGCAGGAAGCCCTGAAGGCCGACGGAGCGCTGGGCGAGTTGGAGCAGGTCGAGGCCGGCCTTCTCCACCGCGATGCGGCTCAGATTGACGAAGGCCACGACCCGATCGGTCGACAGCGTCCGGTCGGCGACCAGGGCGGCCGCCCGGGTCACCCATTGGCGTGCGCCCTCGACCGCAATCAGCCCCTCGCCGAGGCGCGACAGCTGGTGCGGATCCGTTCCGCGACCGAGCTGGACGAGGTGCGTCCGCCAGGCATCCAGCACAGCCTCGATCCCACCGAGCTGCACCGCTGCGAAGCGCCACGCCCCGCCCGAGAAATCCGGCTGGCGGAAATAGTCGTCGCGGTCTCCCAGGACGGTGTCGGCCGAGACCTCGAGGCCGTCGAAGTCGAGGGTCCCGGTGGCCGAGGCGCGCATGCCCTGCGCCTGCCACGGCGAGAGGTCGGCCCGGTCTCCGGGGACCAGCGGGACGACCAGCATGACGACCCCGCCGCTTGGCGACTGACCCGTAACAAGGGCGCGAGTGACGAAGCCGGCCCCCGACGCGAAGGTTTTCACGCCCTCCAGGCGGTAACCGGCTTCGGCCTCTGCGAGGACGAGGCCGCCTCCGGACGGCTCGGTGTTCCAGACGCCGAACAGGTGGCCAGCCCGGGCGTCGGCGAACCAGCGCGCGTGCTGCTCCGGGTCGCCGTAGCGGGCGATGAGCTGCAGGGCGTTGACGTGGCCCTCGTAGAGCCGCCCCAGGGCGAGGCTCCCGTAGCCGACGAGGCGGAGCACATCGACCAGCGTTCGAGCCGCCGGCTCCTCACCCAGCCCGGCCCCGCCCAGCGCGGACGGGACGGGCGCGGCGAGCAGGCCGAGTCGGGCGAGGTCGGCGACATCGTCCGCCGGAAAGCCGTCGTCGCGATCCTGGGCCCGCGCGCGCCGCGCCGCCGACAGGGACACCGCGCGTGCGGCTGTGAGGAGGTCGCAGGTCAGGTCGGCCGGCGTCCGCTGGTCCATGATATCTCCGTCAGGCCGCCGCCGCAGTCCCGTCGACCGCGCGTCCGGTTGCCATCGCCTTTGATTTCAACCGAGGATAGCCGGAACGAGGGCGCAAAGGGTCGCGACAGCGTGCGACCAAATCGGCACGGGCCGGCCCGATGCGCTCTTTTGCGGGTGCGGCGGCGAGCCCGCGGGATGTCACCGGGCGAAATCTTATCCTAGGTTATGTCCCGGACGCGCAGGTTCGCAACCGGGGCGAGAAGCTCCGCACGGCGCATCGCCGCGTTCGACGGCGGGCCGCCGCTCCAAGCGGGCCTGCGGCCGGCGCGGGTCACGGATCCATCATCGGCTCGACCGCATCGACGAGGCGGGCGCAGAAGCGTGCCATCTCGTCGTTGCGGGTGGCCAAGTCCTGCGCCCGGTGTTCCGCCAGGGCCGCGCGATGCTCAGCCGCCGCGAGATCCCGGCACGTCTGACGCAGCAGGGCCCGCGTCTCACTCAGATCGTCGCGCAGGTGCGCGATCTCATCGAGCAGGCGTGCCCGCTCGGCCTTCACGGATACCAGGAGGTTCTGGGCGTGCGCGAAGATCCGCTCGCCCTCGTCCTCGATCACGTGCTGCCGTTGGATCGCAGCCTCGATCATCTGCAGCGTCAGGGCCGGCTCCGGCAGGCGCTGCGGCAGCCCGTGATCGCCCTCCGGCCCGCGCGGATCCGGGAAGCGTTCGCCGACCGGACCAGCCCGGCTCAGGATCGGCGCGTCCATGATCGGCTGACGGTCAACGCTTCAGCCCTCCGCGACCTGCGCCTCGATGAGGTCCTGGCTCTCGACCGCCGCGGGCGAGAACACCGACGCGGTCTTGCGACGGAAGCCGTTCAGCACCGCGTCGTGGATGCGGACGAGCCATGTCTCGGCCTCGTTGGCCCGCGCCTCGGCCGCGCGTGCGCGCTCCTCGGCCTTCTGCGCGCGGCGCTCGGCGGCCGCGATCTTGACGTTGAGTTCCCGCATCTCCTCGCTGGCGTTCGTCGTCACCTGCAGCAGTTGCGTCTCCAAGTCGGCGACCCGCTCCTCGCTGATGCTGATCGCCTCGGTCGCCTCGCGGATCAGATCGAGCGCCGAGGACCAGTCGCGCGATACGCCCGGCATCTTGTGGACCTCGGACGTCTCGCGGGGCAGCGGTTCCGGCCGGCCGTTGGCCATATGCTCCTGCGGCACGGATACCGGCCCTTCGGGCTTGATGCCGCGCATCAGCCATGTCGCCGTCATGGAGGAGTTCGAGTCCTTGAACGCCTGATCTGCCAATGCCGCCTCCACACGTAGCATGATGAGAATCTCCGGCTCTGAAGCTAGCTGACGCGATCGGAGGGCACGAACGGTCGGACATTGCTCTTCGACTCCGCGCCCGCCGCCCGTCCGGCCGCGGACTCGGTGTTCGCCTGTGAGTCACCCTCGTCGAAGCTGCGGAAGCGCCGCGCCTCGCGCTTGAGCATCTCGTACTGCTTCTGGAGGGCGATGCGGCTCTCCCGGGCGATGTCGAGGGCGCCCTGCGTCATCGCCCGCTCGGAGCGCTCGGATTGCAGATCCTCGACGAGGCGCCGGTTGGCCACCTCGAGTTCCTGGATCTCGGAATCGTGGCGACGGCTTAGCTGGTCGATGCGTTCCGACAGCAGGGTGGCGCGGGAGGTTGCCTGTTCGACCGCGACGTCCTTCGCAGCCAAGGCCTTGGCCAGCATGTCGCAGCGGCCGTCCAGCTCCGAGCGGAGCCGCTGTGCGTCGAGCAAGCGCTCGGTCTGGCGGGCGAGATCCGCCTGCATCGCCTCGACCCGGCGATCGGCCGTCGTCCGCTCGATGACAGCTTCCTTCACCGTGCGCTCCGCCGTGCGGAGCGCCTCGTCGTTCTCCCGAAGCTGGGCGCGGAGCTGGACGAGCAGCTGCTCCGTGGCTGCACCGCGGTTGGTGGCGGCCTCGAGCTTCATGGTCAGGCTGGCCCGCTCCGTCCGCAGTCCGCCGATCTCGGTTTCGTGCTGGTTATCGGCCTTCTGCCGGGCGGCGGCCTCGGCGGCCAGATCGGCCTCCAGCGCGAGCAGGCGCTGCCGCTCGGCCTCGGCCTCCTCACGCAGGGCCTCGTACCGCGCCGCCATATCGGCCAGCCGCGCCTCCTGCTCCTCGCACAGCAGTTGCAGGCGGCGATTGTCCTGATCGAGGATGGCGAAGCGCTCGCGCGTCTCGGCGAGGTCGCGCTCCGACCGCGACAGGGCTTGGTCGGCCGCCTGGGCTTCGAGGCGCAGGGCCTTGTTCTCGCCGGAAAGAGCCTTGGTCTGCTCCACCTCGGCTGCGAGCTGCCGCTCGTAGTTCTCACTCGCGAGGCTCCTGTCGCGCACGCTGACGCGCAGCTGCTCCAGCTCGATCTCGCGGCCGTGAAGCCCGCTCTCCAGGCGCGTGACCTCGGCGGTCATCGCCGCGCACTCGTTGGTCAGGGTGGCGGTCTTCACGGCGAGCGCACTCACCTCCCGCCGGGCGGATGCGGCGGCGTGCTGCTCCTTGGCGAACAGCGCCTCGACCTCGGCCAGGCGCATGGTGGCGCGCGGCAGCTCTTCCGAGATGGCGATGAGAGGTGTCAAGACGGAGGAGAAGTCTTCCTGCAGCGACTTCAGGTCTTCGAGCCGTCCGCTCATCTCGCTGACGCGCATGCGGATCACTTCGTCGCGCTGCCCAATGGCATCCAGCGGATCTCGCGGGGGCGGCTGGGGAGCGGCCGCCTGGAGGCTGGCCGGGCGGGCGGATTGCAATTCTTCCTGTGGCCGGACCTGAATCGCCGATTGCGCGCTGCTACCGCCCGAAGTCTCGACCGCCCGATCCGCCGAGAACAAGCCACTCCGAAACGGCGACCAAGCCATCAGACGTCTCCGAGCCGCCAAATTCCGCAAGGGTTAATTTCATGCTACTGCTATCCGACAGGGATTTGTCAATCTCCAGAGTTTGTCACCCCGCCGAGGATTAGCTTGGCGTGGCAGAGGAGCCACGTGGCGATGCGCCCGGACGGACCTGCCTGCGGCGGATTGCAACGTACCCGTCAGTGGCCGCGCCTGCCGAGACCGACCAATCTAGCCGTTACGCAAGTGGGCTTATAGTAGTATCCGACCGGCGATTTTTGCGCCGCGACAGGCCGAGAACGCCACATGCCTGAGCTTACAGCGTCGCAGCTGGAGAGACTGCGCAAGACCAAGATTTCGTTCAGCTGGTATGATGATGCGCCGTTGTGGATCGAGGAGGGGATCAACGCCCTGCCGAGGCCCGGCGTCTTCGCGGAAGACTATGCGTGCTATTTCCTGCGCACTGATTTTCACACAATCGGCGCGTTCAGTTATTCCTGGAGCCCGTTTCCGGATTTTGTTTCGATCGGCCGGTATTGCTCGATCGCCGACGGAATCGAGCTCATACCGTTCACGCATCCGACGGATCTGTTCACCACGTCGTCGATGACCTACGATTCCAATCTGGCGCCCCGCCGGAAGTATTACGCGGATCAGTCCTTTGACAATAACGATGCCGTTTCACGATCGCACCCGAGCAACGACAAGGATCTGTTAATCGGGCACGATGTCTACATTTCGCGGGGCGCGAAGCTCAGACGCGGCATCAGGATCGGCACCGGGGCGATCGTCGGCGCGTTCAGCGTCGTCACGAAGGATGTCGCCCCCTATTCGGTTGTCGCCGGAAACCCCGCGCGCGTCGTACGGATGCGCTATTCAGACAAGCAGATCGAGACTCTTCAGACGATCGAATGGTGGAACTACGATTTTCACTCGGTTCTCAACAAGACGCATATCGCCGATATCGACCTGTTCGTCGATCGTCTGCAGCATCTGATCTCAACCGAGACGATCGAACCGTTTCGTCCGCAGCGGAACTATCTCCATGAGCTCCTGACGCGATCGGACGACTTGTGATCCCTCGATCCAGCGGTGCTCTGGTGGGCGGTGAGGGACTCGAACCCCCGACCCTCTCCGTGTAAATCAGATGTCGGGTCGAAATTGACCCGCGCTGCGTGCTTACCGGCCGCCTCTGCCCCTTGGAACCGCTCGGAATTTCGCTGATACCTTCTCCGTTACGCGCGCGAAGCCCGGCGAGGCGCGCCCCTGCTGCTTACTATGTGCTTACCAGATCATGCGCCTCACGAACCAGTCGGCCGCGGCACTGAAGGTCCCCGACGGCAAGGCGTACATCCTGGTCTTCGACGACGATCTGGCAGGCTTCGGCTTGCGCGCGAATGCCGGCGGCTCGCGAGTTTGGGTCGTGCAGTATCGCAATGCGCTCGGCCAGACGAAGCGGGAGACACTCGGTAGAGTTGGTGTGCTTTCGGCCACAGAGGCGCGACGTGCGGCAAATGAGCGCCTGGCCCGCGTTCGCCTTGGCGGGGACCCGGCCTCGGAGCGTGAGGCCGAGCGGAAACGGGCTGCCATCACCGTGGCTTCCCAGATCGAACCTTACCTGGACGGGCTTGCGACGCGCGTGCGGGAGACCGGCGTGCGCGAGTCGACGCGCTACCTGCAGAAGGCTTGGGCGCCCTTGCACCGTGCTCCGGTCTCCCGGGTGACCCGGGCGCAGGTCGCGGAGCAGCTGGGCGCGATCGCGCGGACCTCGGGCCTCTACGCCGCGAACCGCGCCCGCAACACGCTGTCGGCCTTCTACACCTGGCTGATCGAGGAAGGGATCACGGAAGCGAACCCTGTCGTCGGCACCCGCAAGCCCACGCCGGACGAGAAGCGCCAGCGGGTGCTGAAACCGGCGGAGATCCAGGCCGTGCTGCGCGCCCTGCCCGAAGGGGATTTCGGCCGCGTCGTGCGCCTACTCCTGCTCACCGCGCAGCGCCGCGACGAGGTGGCGGCGATGCCGTGGGAAGAGGTCGATCTTGCTGCCGGCCTCTGGAGCATGCCGGGCGCGCGAACCAAGAACGGCCTGCCGCACGACGTACCCCTCTCTCGGCCGGCGCTGGCAATCCTCGCCGATACGCCCCGCATCGAGGGCCGAGATCTCGTATTCGGCAGCGGCGTCGGTGGCTTTCAGGGCTTCACCCGGGCGAAGGCCGCGCTCGACAAGGCCTCGGGCGTGACGGGGTGGCGGCTGCACGATCTGCGCCGGACGGCGGCCACCGGCATGGGCGACCTCGGCGTGTTCCCCCACGTGGTCGAGGCGGTGCTCAACCACGTCTCAGGGTCGAAGGCGGGCGTCGCCGGCGTCTACAACTACGCCCTCTACAATCCGGAGAAGCGGGCGGCGCTCGACCTATGGGCGCGCCACCTTGCGACTCTCGATCCACGCATCAAGCTCGCCGCGCCGGACGCCGTAGCAGCGCTCGCTGAGGCGTAGCAGGGGCGGCCCTTCCCCCTGGCGGCAGATCTGGCGGAGCGTTGTCGGCGACACGCCGAGCTCGCGCGCCACGTCCGGAAACCGGACCACGAAGCGCGTCGGGTCAGCCTGCGGCATCGTTCGTCTCCCTCTCCCCTCCCCTGCCGCGTGCCCGGGCTACTCGCGCCCGGACGTCCGGCCAGTTTCGTCGATCAGACCATTTAGCCCAGCGCGTGCTGGCGTCCCGGTGGAGTTGGCGGATGGCGGTGAGCAGGTCCTCCCCCGGCGTCGACAGCAGTCGCGCGGCTCGCTCGGCCGTCCAGGCGCCGGCGTCGCGCACGCCGTCGGCGTAGCCGGCCGCGTAGTCGTCGCTCTCGGTGCGGGCCGTCACGATCCCGGCCTCCCGAAGCGGTAGCTCTCCACGCGCGCGAGGTCGGCGCGCCCGAACTCCAGGTACGCCGCCTGCTTCTGGCGAGCGTAGTTCTCGGCCGCCCACCTGGTGCGATGCCAGTTCGTGCCCTCGCCGGCGAGGTAGCGATGTGCCTCCCGATCGCGGATGCAGACGCAGTCGCCGTCGACCACGGCCCATGCCGCCTCGATCTCGCCGGTCTGCAGCGCGCTCGTGGTGATGTAGACGCGGACGAGGGGCGGGCTTTCCTCAGCCATGACCGCCCTCCGCAGGCTTTGGGAAGGTGCGCATCGTACCGTCGCCGGCGGCCGTGAGAATGCCGTCGGAAAGCTTGCGCCCCTCCGCGCGGTCCATAACGAGTTGCAGCGTCGCCGGCTTACCCTGGAGCTCGAAGCCGATGACCAGCGCCACGCCCTCGGGCACGGCCTTGGCGTCGATCGTCCAGTCGGCACCGTCAGGGGGAACGATACGGAACTGGCCCATCACGAGATCCCCAGCGCTTGGCAGTAGAGCTCCAGGATCGCCTCCTGCTCCTGGCGCTCGCTGTGATCCTGTCTGCGGATCCGCAGGATCGTGCGCACCGCCTTGGCGTCGAAGCCGCGGCCTTTGAGCTCGGCGAACACCTCCTTGATGTCGCCCATGATGC